>NZ_BLAY01000380.1 GCF_020521235.1 Microseira wollei NIES-4236
GGGAATTTCTTTTGCTCTCTCAGCTTACATTTACCAGGGGAGGTAGCCGCCAGTCCTTGATCTGTCCTGGTGCTGCTATCTGTTTTTGACTGGCGGCTACCTCCCCTCCTTCCACCTGAATCCTTACATAAAATCTCGTGGTGAATATTGTCAAATGCTCCCTTAATATCTCCCTCGATAACCCAGAAGTATTTATTGCGTTTGTTGATGTAACTGTCCAATAAGGCAATGCAATCCTGTGTTCTGCGCTCCGGTCTAAAGCCGTTGGAGCAGTTAAGAAAATCACTTTCCCATATTGGTCCCTTGTACCATCTTCAGTAGCATTTGTACGACTCGGTCTTTGAGGGTGGCAATACCCAATGGACGACGCTTGCCGTTGGCTTTGGGAATATAAGCACGGCGTACTGGTTTTGGTCGAAACTGTTTAGACCGCAGTTCGGCTTGTAACTGGCATACAAAGACGGCTTTTGCCGATGAGGATGCCAGTTCCTTTTTGGTTACGCCGTCAATTCCCGCAGTTTTAGCCCCCTGATTGGAGAGGACAGATTTTAAGGCTGCGTGTATCCAGTCTTCTCGGCATATGAGCCGATATAAATGGTCGAACTGATGTTGAGGATTATGCTCTGCCTTTCTGGCTAGGCTACGTTGGGTTTTGATGATATCGGACATAAATTTTAGTCCTCTCTACTTCCCTTGACGTTCCTTCTGACAATGATTGCCGTCCTTCGCCATGTACCAGACTTTCTCTGGCTCGGACTACTACGACGGCTCTGCCACATGATGGTTACATCAGCCGCAGTTAGCCCAGTCTCTGTGGAGACCAACCATCATGCTTCCTACGTTCGCATAGTGGTATGTGTTGCTTTTGACTTTAGGCTCCTTCTTTACGCCCGTAAGACACAGTCCCAGTGTCCCCGATATCAGCCGATAATTTATACCCCTATAATTAGAGCGGTTCAGTCCGGATCAAAAGACCTTTTCATCAACTGCGTGAAAGGTTGATTTACCTGATATCTCGTACCATCCCTGTTGTTTAGCAGTACGTCCAAGGTGTGGGCGCTTCAAACAAAGGTTTCTGGCGTAGCCATAGTCACTTTCAGGCTCGGAGCCTTGTGCTGTAACAGGGTGTCAGCATGTTGCCCCTTGTTCATCGGGCTTCAAACGGGTTGTTACTCATTGTCCCCCGCCTGCCGACTCAGCCTTGGCGCTCTGGGGTGAGCTACCAGCTTCTATAGGTCTAATCAATCACCTCCTTATCTCGATGACCTCAGCAATACCACTATGCGCTTCGTAGCGCACTGACCCCACCTTGCGGAGTTCCCTCAGATATAGCAGTAAATACCCCTTGGTCAATCACCCCAGATTTTAGCTCTAACAGCAGAAGCCTCTCGCTCACCCGAAGG
Source organism: Microseira wollei NIES-4236 (assembly GCF_020521235.1). Classification (GTDB taxonomy): domain Bacteria; phylum Cyanobacteriota; class Cyanobacteriia; order Cyanobacteriales; family Aerosakkonemataceae; genus Microseira; species Microseira wollei. The sequence goes on from NZ_BLAY01000380.1 coordinate 1,404, forward strand.
GGAGCGATGAGATGAATGCGCGTGAGTTGAGGAGCGTTCCCCGACCAATGCGAAGCGAGGAAGGGGAACAGCGACGAAACGAACCATCTCTGAAGCCTCAAACAGACGGGTCAGGTGCATCTTGATTCTCGATGTACTGACGCAATGTTGAAATGGTAACACCTCCGCAACTTGCAACAAAGTAAGACCCATTCCACAGAACATCTTTGCGGTAAAACTGGTTCACCCGTTTCTCAAACTCCTGTCTCAGTTTTCGTGATGAAACTGACTTCAAATTATTCACCAGATTGCTCAATGCCACGTCTGGGTGGTACTGAAACAGCAAGTGAATGTGATCTTCCTCTCCATTGAATTCGACCAATTTGCAATCCCATTTACCAAGCAAGTCTAGGAATACTTCATGCAGTCGCTTCAACATCTCACCTGTAAAGACTTTGCGACGATATTTGGTCGTCAGAACTAAATGAACCTTTAAGTCACTGACCGACCTACCTTTACTAACAAAATCATTTTTCATGGCGCTTTGCGGAATTGTTGCTATAATCAGTGTAGCTTTATTCAACAGCACTCACGCTTGGTCGATAGCGAGGTAACACCGATGAAGCTAAACTACCAGTACAGAATCTATCCATACACTCAGCAAATTCAAAAGTTAAATGAATGGCTGAGAATTTGTCGTTATCTCTATAACCGTTGGTTGGGTCAATGCCTGGATTGGTGGGACAGAAATCGGTGTGCCGTTAACGCTTGTCCGTTGGTTTGTCATCTAAGAGAACTTGCAGACAATCCGTATTACACGGATCTCAAAGCTCAATTGCCAGGACTCAAAACTGATCTTGTGACGGTGCAATGGTCGGGTGAATTGCTGGATTTGAAATCGGTATATTCCACTGTCTTGCAGGATGTTTACACCTCGCGTCTCAAGAAAGCGATGGATCGTTACATTTTGGGTGATAGCAACGGGAAACGGAGCGGTAGACCTCGTTTCAAAACCGAAGCGGATTATCGTTCATTCAAGTTTCCACAAGCGAAACAAGACTGGATTGATCCAAAGAATGCAGTGCTGTATCTACCGTTCATTGGTGGGGTGCAAATTCGATTGCATCGTCCTTTGCCCGATGGCTTCAAACTGAAAACGGTTCAAGTCATCAAGAAAGCTGATGGATGGGTGCGACGTGGCACCCTGATGAACGGAGTGGAGAACCTATCCTCCCTGCGGTTTCTGTCCCGCAGTCCCCACGTAAAAGACTCACTGAGTCCGGTCACTCCAGTAGTAAGCA
>NZ_BLAY01000381.1 GCF_020521235.1 Microseira wollei NIES-4236
TACTCGTCGAATTGGTAGAGCTAAAACATCCGTAGTCTACGGTCGGGTGAGGTTCGAGAGTCACCCCTCTTCCCTCCCCTAAGAACCGTGCATGAGACTTTCGCGCTCACACGGCTCAAGCCTTATCTCAGACGAGATTTAACTTGGGTTTTATGTACCTGCATGTGACACGGTTTGTGTAGGTGCTGGAGGTTTTCCGCGTCGTCCGTTCCGCCTTCAGCAACAGGTACTATATGATGGGTTTCGATTTCCTCTCCGTTGAATAGTGGTTCGCCACATTCCGGGCATTTCCAGCCTTGGTTTTCTGCTACTGTGAAAAGCTTAGTGCCTTTATTAAAGCGAGTTTTTCCAAGTTTCTGGTGGCGTTTGTCCCAATATTCTTTTAGCGAAGGGTCGTCTGGGCTAGCGTTACCTTTGACTTTTATATGACGTTCAATGGGAGTAGATGCGATTTGGTAGAGGATAAGTCCTTTGTCTTTTCCACGTCTGTCGCTTGTAGTGCAAGCGAAAATCCACTGGTTGCCTTTAACGGTCTTGAAGTAGCGCTTGCGTACCCATCTTGCATTTTTGTTGGGGTGTCTACGCTTTGCCCAACGCCAAAGGTATTGCCATATCCGATATGAGATATAGCTAAAGGTTTCTTTGCTTATCACCCCTTTGTAGTAATTAGCAAAACCTCTGAGAATTGGATTGAGCTTTCTGATAAGTACTTCCTGTTCTACACTACTCAGGTTTCTAATTTCCTCCCCCAACCGCTTACAGAAGGCAAGAACCTTCTTTTTGGATGGTTTGATTAGTAGTTTTCCCTTGTAGTGCCGGGAATTGAACCCCAGAAAGTCGAAGCCATCTTCCATTGACGTGATGACCGTCTTCTCAGTACTTAGCTCAAGACCTCGTTTTGACATCCATGCTTGTATCAGGTTTTGGGCAGTTTCGAGACTTTCCTTGTCTCTAGCCGTAACAATAAAGTCATCGGCATATCGTACCACCCCAAGTTTCGGATTGGTGACTTTTATAAATGTTTCTAAGCCATGCAATCCAATGTTGGCTAGTAGTGGCGAAATAACGCCACCTTGTGGTGTGCCTTGTTCCGTTGGGTTTAGCTTCCCTTGGAACACAAAACCCGCTTTTAACCATCCTTTGATGAGTTCTCTGTTTGGGAAATTACTCATCATGTTCAGGATGGATTCATGGGCAATGTTGTCGAAGAATCCCTTGATGTCAGCTTCTAGAACCCAAGTGTCTCTGCCCGTATTACTCATGCAAGTTCTAATAAAACATTGCTCAATGGCATCCTGACAGCTTCTTCCCGGTCGGAATCCGTAGGAGTGTTGCTCGAATACGACTTCCCATTCGGGTTCTAGTGAGTTCTTTACTATTGCCTGTTCGATTCTGTCGCGCACGGTCGGGATGCCGAGCGGTCGAAACTTCCCGTTGGGCTTTGGTATCTCTACCCTTCGGGTCGGTTTGAGGTTTCCCCCTTCCCAATTGTTTACCAGGGTCACTCGTTGCTCTGGGGTATTGATAACTTCTTTATCAATGCCTGCCGTTGCCTTACCTTGGTTGGTCTGAGTGATGCGTCGAACTGACAGCAGCAAATTTGCGTAACTTCTTTGCATTAACTTCTGCAAGCTCCGTAGCTTACGGAAGTCCCCAAGTTTCCTCGCACGAAAGATTCTTTGACGTAGGTTTCTCACGAGCTTGTTAACCTTCTTCCAGTTAACCTGGTTCCAGTCTTCAAGCTGTTTCTTCAGTCCGTTTGTTGTCAGTGATGACACCATCTAACTTGTCCTCAGATTGGATTCCCTTGTCTCGTTCCTTCCGTATAAGACCCAGAAGAAGTCAGCTTTCCTTTCGGTCAGAGGTGATGTTTCAACCCCTATCTGGTTCGTTACCAACCAGCATTCGCTTTCTCTTCCATCCTTTACCCTCCAGAGAGTTCCGTCTTTGTTGCCTCAGACCTACTAAAAGTAATCGACCTCTCTTAGACTCTGTAGGGCTTACCCTGTTGGATCGCTTAGTTTTATTCGTTTCCTTTAGGTGCTAACTCTTCTGCGATGGGAATGTAGTTCACACAACAAATGGATAGCCTACCCATTTGTTCAACCCATTTACCTTTTGGTTAATGCCTATCAGCCTTATTTGGCATTTTTAGGAATCACGCAGTTTATATGTCAGTTCACTTTCGTTCACCATTAGAAACTTTTCCCTCTAGCTCCTGACCAATTTAGGCTACCAGCTTTGGTTACGTTTGGGGTCTGCATTCCATCCTGTTCATTATTTACTGGGGATGTGACCGGACTCCGAAGAGTCTTTTCCATGAGGGTATGGGGTGTGAAACCCATAGGGGTGTCGGCTCCCCGTACTAAACGACCAGTTCAGGTCGCGCAGGCTAGTTCCTAACCCCGGTTGCGAATTAGTCGCAACGTTATATAAAACCATCACAGAACCTCTATCGCGAGGTATTTCAAATCCGCAATCACTACAAACATGATAGCGATTTGATAAAGAAGCCCAATCTTTATGGACTATTCCACAGTTAGGGCAGCGCTGTGATGGTTTTATTTGTTTTGTAGGCAGTATCAGCATCAAACCACCTTTTTGTTCGATTTTGTACGCCATCATTTTATTGAGCGTACTAAACCCAACAGAAAGAATTGACTTATTGAGTCC
>NZ_BLAY01000382.1 GCF_020521235.1 Microseira wollei NIES-4236
TTGCTCGAAATCGTTCCCAGGTTCAACCTGGGAACGAGATCCGCGAGGTTCGAAATCGTTCCCAGGTTCAACCTGGGAATCAGATGCGCGAGGTTGCTCGAAATCGTTCCCAGGTTCAACCTGGGAACGAGATCCGCGAGGTTGCTCGAAATCGTTCCCAGGTTCAACCTGGGAACGAGATCCGCGAGGTTCTACCTCGCTTGGTACAAGATGTGAGTTATTTGCGATCGCTAACTCTTCGGCGCTGACTACTGAGGTACTAATCGTAATTTTTCCTGGGTAAGATTGAGTTTCTAGGGCGTCAATCGCATTGTTGAGCAGATTTGCCAACACCTGATTTAACTGACTCGCATAACAGGTGACTGGTGGCAGTTCCCCATAGTCCTTAATTACCTCAATTTCTGGGCGTAGTTGGCGAGCGCTTTTGTCTGTGTTTCTCAGTCGGTGCTGCAAAATTAGCAGGATATTGTCGATGCTTTCATGGATATCTACTGTTTTTAGCTCGGCTTCATCTAGTCGGGATAACAGCTTTAACGATTGAACTATTTGCTGAATTCCCTTGGCGCCCCCATCGATTTTTTGTATTATTTTATACCAATCTTTGACTATAAATTCCCAATCTATTTCCTCAATTGCCTGCTGAATTTCTCTAGGTGGATTGGGATAATTTTTTTGATAAATTTCCCCGATAGCGGTGAGGGATTGGAAATAGTGACAAGCCGGATTAATATTGCTTAAAATCAAGCTAACTCGATTGTTTATTTCCTGGGTAACTCCCGCAATCATTCGCCCTAAACTAGACATTTTTTCGGTTTGAATTAGTTGGGCTTGGGTGCGCTTCAATTCTTTCAATGTCATTTCTAATTTAATCGCTTTTTGTCGTTCCCGCGCTTCACTTTGTCGCAGTGCCTCTTCGACTTGCTGGCGCTCTTCTATCTCCTGAGACAGCCGTGCATTTTGTTCGGCAAGTTGCCTTTCTTGCGATCGGATGCGCAATTGATTTTCTACACGCGCCAATACTTCTTCCAGGTGAAACGGCTTGCTAATGTAGTCCACTCCGCCAACTTTAAAAGTTTTCACGATATCAAATGTTTCGTTCAAGGCGCTGATGAAGATAATGGGAATATCCCTCGTTCGTTCATCTGCTTTCAATGTTTTGCAGACTTCATAACCATTCATGTCCGCCATCATAATATCCAGCAAAATCAAGTCTGGAGTATTGGCTAAAATAGACTGTAGAGCTAGTTTGCCTTTGGGTGTGATTCGCACTTTATACCCCTGCTTGGATAGCATGTCGCTTAACAGATGCAAATTGGCAGGAGTATCATCAACCGCTAGGATATTTCCTTTTGAGTGGGTTGTTGATTCTTGGCTTGGATCTGGGCTGGGCGAAAATGACATTTTTGCTCTCTAAGTTACTAAAATTGAGTTAATTTGGGGCAGTTTTAATCGGCAAATAGAAATATTTTAATTTTCGCCGTTATGGGGTTCTGTCAAGGTTAGTAATTCCTCAAATTGGAAGTTTTTAGTTAAATTAGCGAGCGCGTTAGCTAAAAATTGGCAATCCGAGGGGATTTGGTCGATTAGATCCAGCATTACATCAAAATCGCTTTCAATTGTAGCTTGGTAGAAGGAAACCAACCAATCATCTGGTAAAACGGCAAGATCTTGCTTTGTCAGAGCCAGCAATTCATTTTTAGTTGCATCCTGCTTGTGAGTCGGTTCGTCATCAACAAATTGCACTCCAATATATTTGTTCATTGCCTCAAAAATATCGGTTTGTCGAAAAGGTTTGCTAAGATAATCATTGCACCCGATTTGTATAGCGATCGCTCGCTCCGCTTCTGAACTACTAGCTGTTAAAGCAATGATAGCAGTAGCTTTTAATTCATTCCCAGGCTGCTGGCTTGACTCGTTCCCAGACTGCTGGCTTGACTCGTTCCCAGGCTCCTGCCTGGGAATGCTTGACTCGTTCCCAGGCAGGAGCCTGGGAATGGGGATTTCCGATGGGGAATTCTCCCTCGCTCTGATTTCTTTAGTAGCTTCATATCCATCCATTAGAGGCATTCGCAAATCCATCCAAATTAAGTGCGGCTGCCAACTTTCCCAAACTTCTATTGCTTCAATCCCGTTGCTAGCTTCCCGAATATCGAAGCCAAAGGTAGAAAGCAATTCAAACAGTAATTGCCGATTTTCTGGCGAGTCATCTACAATTAGGATGCGATATTTCTGTTGATTAGGTTGCCGGGCAAAAATGCGACGCGGAGGTTGTTTTATCTCCAGATACTCACGCTCAACCAAGCTAACTTTGATCTCAAACTTGAAGGTGCTTCCCTTGCCAACTTGGGAACTAACTGTTATTTTACCGCCCATTAATTCCACAAACTTGCGGCTAATGGCTAAGCCTAATCCGGTTCCCTCTTGAGCTTTTTTGCCGGTTTGGGTTTGCACAAACGGTTCAAAAATAGTTTCTAATTCGTCGGGATAAATACCGCAACCTGTGTCAGCAATCTCAAACTGTAATCGGTAATGGCGTTCCCTGGCAGAGCCTGGGAACGAGGGTGGCTCTGCCTGGGAATGGCGTTCCCTGGCAGAGCCTGGGAACGAGGGTGGCTCTGCCTGGGAATGGCGTTCCCTGGCAGAGCCTGGGAACGA
>NZ_BLAY01000383.1 GCF_020521235.1 Microseira wollei NIES-4236
GCCCCGACCGCCAACGAGATGGTGACAACAGGTGCATTCGTAGGGGCACGGCAAGGGATCTCCCGGATAATTTAACCACATATATAATGCCGTGCCCCGACCGCCAACGAGATGGTGACAACAGGTGCATTCGTAGGGGCACGGCAAGGGATCTCCCGGATAATTTAACCACATATATAATGCCGTGCCCCGACCGCCAACGAGATGGTGACAACAGGTGGATGAAGTAGGGGCACGGCAAGGGATCTCCCGGATAATTTAACCACATATATAATGCCGTGCCCCGACCGCCAACGGGATTTTTGCCAGACCGCAATCAAAATTTCCCCACAGCGATCGCCGTTCAACTTTTAATCCTGGCGCTTGATCAACAAAGCTACAATTAAAGCGGGCGTTCCTACAACTAACCCCAAAGGCAGCCACAAATTCAAGCTGCGTCCTTTATTTTGGGCTATCATGGCAGCGAGCGCACCGATAACGCAGTGAAGACTCAGCATCAGGTAAAGAATTGGGTCGATAGGTAAATCTGACATTAAAACCTCTATTAATCTCACTAACTCAGATTATGATTCCCCGATTGACTCTTCAAGAAACCTTAAAACCAGAATATACACTTTTCTTAGAAGCTTTGGCAAAAACTCCCTTTTCCGGAGAAATGCGCCCGGATTTTGCCAGTCGGTTGTTGATGTCTACCGATAACAGCATCTATCAAATATTGCCCCAAGCAATTGTCTTTCCCCGCACTGAGGAAGATTTGGTGCATTTGTTTAAATTAGCCAATCAAGAACCGTTTAAATCGATCGCCTTTTCTCCCAGAGGCGGGGGGACGGGAACCAACGGTCAATCGCTTTCTCCTGGGATGATTGTTGATTGTTCTAAGTACATGAATCAGATTTTAGAACTGAATCTGGAACAAGCTTGGGTGCGAGTGCAACCGGGAGTGGTTTTAGACCAATTAAATGCTTATTTGCAACCTTATGGGGTATTTTTTGCGCCTTCCTTATCGCCGAGCGATCGCGCGACGATTGGCGGCATGATTAATACGGATGCTTGTGGAAAAGGGTCGCGAATTTATGGGCGAACCAGCAATCATATTTTGGCATTAACTTGGGTTTTATCTGATGGAACAGTCGCGCGATCGCAAGACATTTCTCCTGCTACTTTATCCGACTTTAAACAACAGTCCGGTCGTCTGGGAGAAATTTACCGCCAAGTCGATGAAATTGTCACCTCAAAGCGGGAAATAATTGCCCAAACTTTCCCCAAAATGCCTCGATTTATGACCGGGTATAACTTGGCGAAAGTCTATCAACAGGAGAATTTTAACCTAAATTGGATTTTAGCGGGTTCAGAGGGAACCCTAGCCGTCATTACGTCAGCAAAATTGAAGTTAACCCCCCTGCCCAAATCTAAACAATTGCTAGCAATTCACTACCGCTGTTTTGACGATGCTTTATCAGCCGCAGAAACTTTATTAGCATCAGAACCAGCAGCAATAGAAACGATTGATGAAAAAATTTTATCACTGGCCAAACAGGATGCAATTTACTATCAAGTCAAAGAATTCGTGGCAGATGCAAAGGCAATTAATTTAGTTGAATTTACCGGGGTAAATATAGAGGAAGTTAAACAGAAAGTTAGTCAAATTAAATTAGAAAAAGCGACGGGATATTATTTGGCACAAAGTGGAGAAGAAATAAACGACCTGTGGAACTTGCGAAAAAAAGGGGTGGGATTCTTGGGAAATACCAAAGGAGAACGCAAACCGATTCCCTTTATCGAAGATACCGCCGTTCCGCCCGAATGTCTCGCCAGTTATATCCGAGAATTTAAAGCCTTACTAACAGAATATCAGCTAGATTATGCCATGTTTGGTCACGTAGACGTGGGATGCTTGCACGTCCGACCAGCATTAGATATGAAAGCGCCAAACGATGAAAAACTAATACGGGAATTATCCGATAAAGTTGTATCCCTGGTGCGGAAATATGGCGGCGTCATGTGGGGGGAACATGGGAAAGGATTTCGCAGCGAATATACTCCTGTTTTCTTTGGGGAATTGTATGAAGAATTGCGGAAAATTAAGGCAGCTTTTGACCCGGATAATCGATTAAATCCAGGAAAAATTGTTACTCCTTTTGGCAGTGACGCCGAAGTTGTGAAAATTGAATCGCCTTTGCGGGGTCATTTTGACCGACAAGTTCCCGCCTCTGTGCGTTCGGAATATGCAGAGGCATTTAGTTGCAATGGGAATGGAGCGTGTTTTAATTTTAATCCCGATAGCGTCATGTGTCCGTCTTATAAGGGTACAAGCAATCGCATCCATTCTCCCAAAGGTCGCGCTACCTTACTGCGGGAATGGTGGCGACAAATTGGTACAGTTAACCCACGCGACGTGGTAGGGGCACGGCATCCGAAAAACTTTGACTTGGTGACAAAACTTACTGCTGCCGTGCCCCTACCCCCTGGGTATACAGGGGTTTTCAATTGGGTGCAACGCGACGTGGTAGGGGCACGGCATCCGAAAAACTTTGATTTGGTGACAAAACTTACTGCTGCCGTGCCCCTAC
>NZ_BLAY01000384.1 GCF_020521235.1 Microseira wollei NIES-4236
AATAATATGCTTCAAGCATGTAGCCGGCGGCGACTTTTTCTTTGCCCCAATCGAGATAGAATTTGGCGGCGAGTTCGTTAGCGAGGGCTTCTTCTTGGATGTAGCCGTTTTCTTTGGCAAGGGAGATGGCAAAGTCGTAGTGTTCAATAGCTTGAACTTTGTTGCCCAAAACTCGATGTTTTTCTGCCTCTACTAGATGAAACCGATGCAAACAGTTCCCAGGCGCATGGTATGCCCACTGTTGCATCTTCTCTTGGTTAACCTTAATCTTTTGCAGCAATGGATCTTGTTGAGAAGGCTCAGTAATCGAAAAGGCTGCAAGGCTAGCCAGGGATTGATAAAAGTAAAATATTGGAATTAATGGTAAGCCAACCAGTCCACTCAGGTATTTTTCTGCTTGAGTTGCATGTTCAACAGCTTGAGTATAGTTCCCAAACCAATAGCAGAGGAGCAGCTTATTCATATACAAAATACAAATTGCCGTTCGATCGTTCGTTTCCTGATGAACAGCAAGTTGTTGCTCTTCATCATAGGCATCACCAACTAATCGACAGGGATCTAGCGCTTGACCGAGCAAGTTCAAAACGCTTTGGTGGAATTGCTCATGGTAGGTGAAAGCCGCGTATTGTTTTAGGTGGGCGATCGCCGCCCGATTTGCAGACATTTCCTGGGACAATGAGATTAATTCTCGACCCAAGAGAAACTGGAAGTAAGAGGAAACCAATAAATTCCAGGCAGCATATTCTAAATCTCCGGTTTCTAGACCACTAACGTATCCTTCTAATAAAGGGCTGAGTGTTTCTTTGAGATGCTCTTTCCAATGTTTGACAAAAGCATTGGCAATTTGCAACGTTTTTGCCTTAGACTCCTTTGCCTGGAATCGATCAAGGAGAGCCAATGCCAACTTGCCAAATTCATAACCCGTACTGATATCTTCCAAAATTGCACATGAGAGCAATCCATAATTGGCATAACCAGAGGCAGATAGGGAAGAATTGCCACTGTTGATTGACAGCTCAACCTGCTGACAAACAACGAGTGGAAACAGATCGGGAGCAACAATTAACGTCGCGACCACAATGTGAGATAAAACTTTCATGGCTGCCAGCTTAAAGGGATTGTCCATAACTGGCAAATCAATCAGGCTTTCAATCTGTCTGCCGCTCAGATGAGAACGCACATTTTCTAATGCCTGTTGCAGATGAGATTGATTTGGCTGCTCTGGAAAATGGATGCCTAATAGTTGCAGAACCTGTAACGCAACCTTGATTGCCTCCAGTAGTTGATGTTGAGCAATACAACTTTGAATTTGTACTTCGTAAACTTTAATTTTATCCGGCAACGTCCTCGCTTGTCGCAGCACAAGTTCAATTTGTTGAGCCGCTTGCACAAAATCACCATTCAAATAAGCTGCCTCAGCAGTTTCTTGATACAGCGCGAGGGCTAAATCATACTGTCGTTCCCAACAATCGGTTGTCAGTAATGTGCTGGCAATAGAGAAGTATTCAATAGCTGCACCATAGGCTATTGCTGCTTTGGCTTTTTTCCCTGCCAGAAAATTCAATTGTGCAAGTTCATGCTGTTCATTCGCTAGCGTCACTAATTCTATGCTCTGGTTGAGTTGGTTGACAATTACAAAAATTTGTTCCTCACGTTCACCCTGGGTCATGCTTCTCAACAATAGCTTGCCAATTTTGTAGTGAACCCGTGGTTTCTGAGTGTCAGTAATCAGCGAATAAGCTGCTTGTTGAACGCGATCGTGCAAGAATTTATAAGGAACGACAATCTCACGATTGCCCTCGAGGTTGTCTGAGTCGTTCGCTTGGAAGAACTTGTAGGTTTCAGAGATGGGGAGAATCAGCCCTTCTTGTAATGCTTTCCATAGGTTCGTCGCTGTATCAATGGGCGATTTTTCTGAAACGATCGCCAAAGTATTCAAATCAAATTGGTTGCCAATACAAGCGGCCAGTTTTAAAACTTCTTGAGTTTCTGCTGGCAGCTTCTGCAACTGCAAGGCCATAAACTCCACCACATCATCCGTCAATGCCAACTGCCGCACCGAACTCATGTCACATTGCCAATAACCCAATTCCGGCTGAAACTGAATCCAACCTTCCTCGTGTAGCGCCTTGAGAAACTGAGTGGTAAAAAACGGATTCCCTTTAGTTTTTTGATACACCAATTGCGTCAGAGGTTGAGCCAGTTCATTGCTACAACTCAGGGTATCAGCCACCAACTGATTGACTGTCGTTTCTAGTAAGGGATCTAGAGTAATTGTATGGACAGTTGCTTGGGCTTTCTCAATCTGTTCCAGCGTCAGCATCAAGGGATGCGCCGGAAACACTTCATTGTCTCGATAGGCTCCCAGAATTAGTAAATATCCCGCACTCGCTTCGCTCATCAATAACTTCAGCAAGTTCAGGGAAGCCGAATCTGCCCATTGCAAGTCATCCAAAAACATTACCAAGGGATGTTCTTTTGTGGTGAACACCTGGATGA
>NZ_BLAY01000385.1 GCF_020521235.1 Microseira wollei NIES-4236
TCTCCCCAAAGCAACAAGCTCATTATGCAGAATTGAATGGCAAATTGGGTCATGCTCGCAAAAAAGCCGGAGATTTAGAAACTGCCGCAGTTTACTTTCAAAAAGCCCTGGAACTGAATCCCAACTTTGAGGAAGTTTCTACGAGTTTACGAGAAATTTATGACAGTCAGCAGAAGTTATAGCGGATTGCAGCCGTACCTCATAGGGCTTTTTTGTGTAGCGGCACCCTTAAGGGTGCCGCTACACAAACAAGCGCCAAAAGGCTTTCCCTAGACGAGCTGGCAATCCGCTGTAAACAAGGCAGCAGCATCTGCTCGGCAAGCCCACTATAACGAATACAGAACCTAGTTAAAAGTGAAGGGGAAAATATAGCGACCGCCAAGGCGGTTAGGACGCAAGGCGCAATACATTCTCGATCGCATCTCTCATACCATGTCCGGTCGATTACCCGCGATTGAGCGATTGGGCACGGCACCAGTAAGGTTATCTGTTCCGGCAAGATATCTCGGATGTTCGCTACATCCCCATCATCTGGGTGGCAATGTGGTCAGGTTTTATTACGGGTGATTCAACGGACAATCAGGGACGGGGGTAGAGTAGACAACTCAGCTAAAAAAGCCTGCCGCCTCGCTTCATCCCGCTCGCGGTAGCCGTAGGTCTTTTTTTTCCAGTAAAACCCATTTTTTTCCCAGCCCATGATATCAAGTCCGCTAGCATCGGTTGTATATAGTCGATTGGTACAAGAGCTAGCTAAACGCAACCGATGCAACCGGACACGATATGAGAGGGTGCGATCGCTAATCTCTCCCTGCCAAAGTTTTGCCATCTCGACTTGAGTTTTATCCTCATGAACCTTGGCGAACTCACGGAATTTCTCCCAGTCGGTGATTTTATGTCTGTTATGATAGTTCATTTTTCGTATTAAAACTTTAGATGGGGATGCAGCACAAACTTAAAACCAGCGCTGCATCCCCTCTCAGCTTGATTATCATTCTTATTTGGGTAGGGAAGTTGCAGCCCGATCGCTCTTCTTCTGGCAAGGGTCTCCCCCTGCCCAGCTTTCGTCCCCTAAGCGCCCTTGTTTATTTTTGTGCGTACGCATGTGACAGTTGCGTAAGTCCTGTAAAAAATATGCCAATTTGGCAACCCATAGGTTTGTTACTTTGTTAATAGTAGATGTAACTCAATTTGCTAGTTACCTTTTTAGGACTGCTAATAACTCAATTTGCTAGTTAACTCAAGTTGCTAGTTACATCCCTTGGCGCTGGTAATGGCGTTACTCGGTTTCTCGGAAAAATCGTGGGTTTAGTGACGCTCCTCAAGCAACCCGCTTTCTCTGAAAAATCGTGGGTAATACAGCGAGAAATCTACTCAGAAACCGGGTTTCTGACTGCTAGGATCTGCCGTGGTCACGAGGGTAATAAGTAATTGTCAAGAGTAGACTGCCAATGAATCCAATTACCAATTAATGGCGTTACTAGGCTCTGCCGTGGTCACGAGGGTAATAGGTAATTGTCAAGAGTAGACTGCCAATGAATCCAATTACCAATTACCAATTACCAATTACCAATGTCACAAATTATAACTAGCAACTTGCGTTAGTTATTTCGTTATGGCTGCTAATAGCTAATGGCTAATGGCTAATGGCTAATAGCCCAGGGGAAAATTTTAACAAGATCGCAGTTAGCAATTAGCAATTTTAAAACCGGGGTTTGTAACTAACTCAAGTTGCTAGTTATCTCATGCCTAGCGGCTTTAGGCTTTTTGGGGCTGGCGCTGCGTAGAAATATTTCTTGTTGGCCGACAAGATAACAGCGCAAATGCTGCGCCCCTACTAGAAATTAGGAAAAATGCTGACTTTGAGCTGGCGCTATTAGCAATTAGTAGGGGCTGGCGCAGCGTAGAAATATTTCTTGTTGGCTGACAAGATAACAGCGCAAATGGTTCGCCCTTACTAGCAATTAGCTATTAGCAAAGCCCAATGTTTATAACGCAGCAACTTGCGTTAATAGCTGATGGCTAATAGCTGGCTAATGGGAGATACCGAAAATATTCCCATGAGCAATTACCAAGCTGGCGATTAGCTATTTTTAAATTCAGGGGTATAACTAGCAAATTAGGTTAGGTAGACGAAGAATCAAGCTGCCAACGAGTCTCTTAACTACTGAAGCAGAGATTTAGCAGAATTCTTTGTCTTCAGAAAACCAAACTATCAAATTCCTAGAGTGAACTAGATTCATTATCTCTAATGAATCTCTGTTTTTTTCGGGAAGAAAAAGCCAAAGTAATCGAGCAAGTAAAATCTGCCAAACTGGCAACAAAGCTCTGATTAGAATAGCTAAATTAACAACATCAAACAACAGGTTGCTCAAGCAACCAACTAACTTTAAACCAGGAGAAAGACAATGATTATCTCTGACCTGAACTACTTAGAAGTTGCCCAGGAAGAAATCTGCGGTGCTGGTGGCGTTCACTTCGCAAGCACCGTCACAAAGACT
>NZ_BLAY01000386.1 GCF_020521235.1 Microseira wollei NIES-4236
CGGCGTCAGGAATTTTTGTTTTAAACGCCTCGATCTTCTATGCCGTGCCCCTACCACGATCGTTGATTTGGTCGTTGTTGATCGCGGCGTCGGGGCACGGCGTCAGGAATTTTTGTTTTAAACGCCTCGATCTTCTATGCCGTGCCCCTACCACGATCGTTGATTTGGTCGTTGTTGATCGCGGCGTCGGGGCACGGCGTCAGGAATTTTTGTTTTAAACGCCTCGATCTTCTATGCCGTGCCCCTACCACGATCGTTGATTTGATTGTTATTTAAAGCATAGCATTCGTTTTTTAGACTGGCAGGGATAAACCGCAGTTGTTATTTAGCGCTATTTACGGTTATTTACCGTTTAATTATCAATATTTTGATTGTTTGCCGGTATTTAATCCCCAACAATATTCCATTTTCAGCTATTTTTACGCTTGTTAAAACAGTTGATATAAACAAATTCGAGGACAGATAAATGCTAAATGCTACCCCCCGCGCCAAATTCTTAATCCTAATTGCTACAATTCTCCTGCAACTCGGTCAAATTTGTATCGACCCTTACCTGGGCTGTGCGTTCAGTATAGCGTTAATCCTTGTAGAATGGCTGATGGAGAAAGAGTAAACAGCGGATGCAGACAGCGAGAATACTGAACAAATCCAGTAAAGCTGGTGCAACGCCAACCTGTATTTCTTGTGGGATGGGCATCCTGCCCGTCCTCATTCTAGGTGCAAGACCCCCCATGAGATGCCGAACGACTCGCATTCGCGGCTACACAAACAAAGACCGCCTGCGCGGTCTATAAGAATAAATAGAGCCACATCCTTGACAAAGCAATGATTAATCGCAATTCTCTGGAAAATGACCTCAATCGCTGGCATAATTTTATCCGCATGTCGCCGAAGGATCCAAAAGGTTACGTTCAGCGGGGGATGGTGCGTTTTAAACTCGCCCAAATTAACGAATCGATTGCAGATTTTGACACGGCTGAACAATTAGATGCGCGTCTAACTCCTTATCTATGGCAGCGGGGTTTATCTTATTATTATGCTGGCAGATTTGAAGACGGTGCAAAGCAATTTGAGATCGATTTAACCGTTAATGCTCAAGATGTGGAGGAAACTGTCTGGCGCTATTTGTGTCAAGCGCGTTTTTTGGGGGCGAGTGAGGCGAGAAAACAGTTGCTTGTGGTTAGAAATGACCCGCGTTTGGTGATGCGCCAGGTGTATGAATTGTTTGCGGGAAGTTGTACGCCCGATGATGTGCTGGCGGCGGGGAAAAAGGAAGGTAAGCGGGGTAATTTTTACAGCTATCTTTATTTGGGGTTGTATTATGAGGCTGAGTCGAATGCTGAGTTAGCGAAGGAGTATATTGTGGCGGCTTCTCAGTATCGGCTGGATGATTATATGTGGTATTTGGCTTGCGTTCATCAAGTTTTGCGCGGTTGGGGGTAAATTGTGTAGTAGCCGAGGCAGAGCCTCTAGATTTTCGTTCCCAGGTTGAACCTGGGAACGAGTGTAACAACATCATTAATACCAAAGCCGGTAGCGTCGGTTGTGTAAAAAATAATTTTTACCCCCCTCTCTTTGATAGGAGAGGGGGGCAGGGGGGTGAGGTCGATTAAAATTCTTCGCGGGCGGATTGGACTCTGGATTTTGCTTTATTCGCGCTGCGTTTGAGTGCTTGGAGGCGCGCTTCGTATTTGCTGCGTTGGCGTTTGCTGGGGGTTTGTTCGATTAAGGTTTTCAAGGCGCTACCGAGACTTTTGTAGGCGTTGGGGAGAGTGTAACCGAAACGGGTGGCGAGTGCGATCGCTTTCTCATCCGCTTCGTAGGCTTCACTCATCGTGCGATCGCCGTTATTCTTCTGATATAGTCTCCACCCCGACACGCCGCACAGCGCCAGCGCCAGGATCAACAGTAAGCCATCTTGTACCCAAAGTTCGCCCACCGCGCCGCCTAAACCAATCGCTAGCGCCGCCATTTCCCATCCATCTCTGGGAATCGTGTCGTTTTGAATCCGGGCGACTTCGTGCCAAAATAGCAGGTTGCGTTGATCGATCGCTAATTGATCCCACTTTGGCAGGTCAATTTGGATCTCGACAGAATCTTTGCCAATTTCTTCGCAGCGAATCAGGGGTGGATTAACCTCGGTCGAGCCTTCAACCATAACCCAACTCTGCAACTCTGGCGGTAGCAGGCTTTTCAAACGCCGGAGTTCGCTCATTTCAGCTCTAGCAGAGGAGGTTGCATAGGATGCCATAAGTCCAGCCCTAGTAAGTCAGCGGCAAATAAAATGTTTATTGATCTAATGCTATGATATCTCGGCCTGCATGGAGGTGTTGGGTGGGAAGCGATCGCGGCGATTGGACGCGGCGGAAAAACTTTGAGCCATAGGGCAAAACTGACTGATGGCTTGTCGCTACAATGTCGTATCAACGGGGCGATTGGACGCGGCGGAAAAACTTTGAGCCATAGGGCAAAACTG
>NZ_BLAY01000387.1 GCF_020521235.1 Microseira wollei NIES-4236
CCCAATACCAGCTGCTTGCCTGAGCTCTCAATCACCTGAAGGTACTGGGAAAAGCCGGGCAGTTTCAACTCGCCAGCCAGCTGGGGATTGGTCGGCTGCCTCAAGTCCAGCGTGAAAAACGGATCGACCTCCCTGAAGGTGACCATAAAGCCATAATCGTCCATCAAGCGAGCCGAACGGATCGTTTCTCCCGGCGCTAGACCCTCAAGGCGACCCACAATGTCCAGCTTTTGGCCTTGCTGCTGCAAAACGTACAGGTTGTTTTTAGAGTTCCAACCCGAGCCGGTGGTGGTGGCGACACGCACAAAGCCCTCGTGTTCATCCACCGAGAACTGGTTGAGCACCCGACCGGGCGCGTCCCCTGTGGCGACTAACGTAAGCGGGTTGAGATCCACCTTTAACAGCTGCGTCTGCGGGTCTGACCACTGCTGCCAATCTCTCCCTAGCAAGTAGAGATTGTCGGAGGACATGTAAGCCTTATCCAGGTAGTTTTTAGGGATGCCCGTCGAGAAGTCGGGTCCTGGCTTGCCATCATCCACGTCGAAGACCGAGACGTTGGCCACCTGGTAGGGTTTGTCATCCAGCGGCTTGTAGATGTTAGTGGCTTGACTGAGCTGTCCTGAGCCCACTAGCCGTCCTTGGCCATCCACCGTGGTAAAGTCAGGCAGACCCAGCTTCAGCTCCTGACCTTGGATCCGCGCCAGGTATTGTTCTTTAGTTTCGTATTGGTAAGTGTATGTGTTCCACGGGATAGGGGAAATGTTTGCATCAACTACCTTGGACAAGTTCAAACCCCTGTTGGAAATTCGTGTAGAAGAGAGTGTGGGCAGGGGGTCGCCTGGATTGGGCTTCAGATCAACTTTCGTTCCCGGCACTAGTTGCGGCGCCGGCAAGCCAAAGCCAGCCTGCGTCACCACGTACACCTGGTCGTTGATGGCGCGCGACGTCAGCAAACTTCCTTCCAGCTGCGATTTTTCCTCTATCTTCACCGATGTGGGGTCGGATACGTTGAATACTGTGACGTTGACCTTGGGACCAGACAAGGTGGGAATAGAGTCAGAGGATGCCTGAGCCAACGGCAACCCCCAATACCAGTCATTGGATATCACCGTCAGCCGGTTGCCCTGGAGGTAGGCTCCTTCGATGTTGCCCAGAGAGCTTAAATCTGTTTGCGAGGCAATGTTGAGCTGTTGCGAATTGCGCGCATCGACTATCGTTAAAGTCTGACCCACCACCTCGTAAATATACTTCCCGTCGGTTTCCACCAGGTCCGCCTCGTCCACCCCCTGCTCTTGGGTGTTCGTTGAGCTGGACTGGACGAAGGACTCCGATGCCTCTGCCGCTCCCCCTATCACCGTTGTGAAGCTATTTGAGTTTGTCGCATCCGCTGTCGCTATCACCTGAGCGACGTTGCCCTCTAGCTGGCTCTGGTTAGATACCAGATCGACTCCGTCGAATCTGGACCAGATACCACCTGTCTTCTGACCGAACAAACTCGAGTACTTCGTCAGCGCATCCTCGACCAAGTACGATTTTAATTCTGACTCGGATTTAAATTTATCAATCGCTGGTGATTGATTGTCTGAGATCATATTCTTTCTCCTTGGGCTAATCTGGCTGGTTGTCTGGACAAAACTCTGGGTAGGTTTTGAGCCAATGTTTCTTAATATTTTGACTAGGCAAGAATCTAGGCTTCATAAGTCTAATTTGATTAGCCCAACCTGTGTTGCCAAAATGGCAGTTCATCGGCAGTTGCCCACAAAGGGGGCAACTGCCGGCTTTTCCCTTGTTTTTTCTAGAATCCAGCCTGGGGCTAGTGAATTTACATGACTACAAGTGCCAGCTGACCTCATCCCCATGTAGTTCAACCTTACCAAATCTTCAAATTCCGGGTCAAAGATGGAAAATTAAGCACCATAGTTGCCATTTATTCCCTGGGTAATTTTATCGCCTATCAACTGGTAAATTCCCAAGACTGCGGCATTTTTTCCGTCAATATTCGCCAGCGCTTTCCTGAAAAAACTGGAGAAATTACCCTAGTGAAAGCAATAACCACCTCTACTCAGAATTATCGCTTAAATAATCGGCTTAATTTTCGCGTTCATGGGATAGAAACTCTCGTGAATCGCCAAAAAGATTCACTAATTCCCGCCAGCAAGTATCCAGTCTTAAAACGGCAATTAATTGATATGAAGCGTCACCTCAACTGTTTAAGGGATTAATACTTTCCTACCTAAAACAGAAGCGCTCGCGCCCGGTGGTTCCAGAGCCTATAGCAGCAAATGCCCCAAGGAATTAGTTGCAGAATTGACCGTACCCTTTCTGACGCTCTCGACTAGATCCAAACCACGAAGCATTTGCGTATACAGCGGTTTGCAGCCGGATGAACTATAGCGGATTGCAGCCGCATGAGGTACACCTTGGCAGCAGTGTGCGGGCAGCATTAATGCTGCCGCTACACAAAAGGCGCCTTT
>NZ_BLAY01000388.1 GCF_020521235.1 Microseira wollei NIES-4236
TGTGCGATTCGTTTAACCTAAAGTAGCTGAAAAGCTTACGGGACGGTTAACCCAGTTAATGAGACTGGTGATAACTGGTTACATTTGGAGGTGAGACTCCGTGAGTCAAGTCCTCCCCCTCAAGTGCAGAGGTGAAAGCATAACCCCTAGTTTGTTGGGTAGCAACCAATAGGCTAAAGCGGGGTTAAAAGACAGAACTACTGAAAGCCAAATTTGGTAACTGTCAAGCAAGAGTCCATGGGTAGCGAAAGCAAAGATGTGTCCGAACCATCGTAATTGTAAATGGTGTAATGGCTAAATCAAGGATAAACCCGTTGAGAAAACACGGTAAAGACTGATTAACACCAAGCCAAAAGGCAAGGATAGGGCATAAGCGTTTAACACCCCGACTTATAAGCACCGCCCAGAAACCCGATGGAAAGCATCGCGCTAAAGACTTAAACAAATGTGTAATCGGAACGAAGTAACTCCTAATTATCTCTGGTAAAGGTCGATAACCAGTAAGTAGCTAACGAATGATAATTCGGAGAGGGATTGTATCAGAAGCGAATCCCCTCGGTAATGCGGGGGATATGCTGACAGATCCACGGTAATTCCAACGGAGTAGAACAAGTAGCAATGAATATATCTAAAACGCTGAACAATCAGACGGTGGAGTGGAAAGACATCAATTGGCGAAAGCTAGAAAGGGTGACTTTTAAGTTGCTTTCATCGAATATTCCAAGCGAGTGAACGTGGCGATGTTAAAGCAGTTCGCAAACTTCAGAAGATCCTGATTAGGTCATGGTCTGCAAAATGTATCGCGGTACGTAGGGTAACACAAGATAACCAAGGTAAAAATACTGCTGGTGTGGATGGTGTGAAAACATTGACCCCAAAGCAACGTATTAACCTGGTAAACAAGTTAAAGTTAACCGGAAAGGCAAAACCCACTCGTAGGGTAATAATTCCTAAACCCGGCACTACTGAAACTAGACCATTAGGAATCCCAACGATAAACGACCGCGCACTACAAGCGCTAGTTAAACTTGCGTTAGAACCTGAGTGGGAGGCAAAATTCGAGCCAAACTCTTATGGTTTTAGACCAGGACGCTCCTGTCATGATGCGATCCGAGCAATATTCGACAGTATTAGTAAAAAAGCCAAATACGTGCTTGATGCTGACATTGCCAAATGCTTTGACCGTATAGACCACAAAGCATTACTCTCCAAAATACACACATACCCCACTCTAAGCCGCCAATTGAAGATGTGGCTAAAAGCAGGGTACTGTGTAGAAAATGAATTATTCCCTACTAATGAGGGTACACCACAGGGCGGGGTAATTTCACCTTTACTTGCGAACATTGCCTTACACGGTATGGAAGAAAGAATAAAACAGTACGCGGAAACAATAAAAGGATACAAACGGGATAACCGTAATGCCCTTAGCCTAATCCGATATGCTGATGACTTCGTAATCATCCATGAGGATTTTAACGTAGTCAAGAAATGCCTGGAGATAATTGCAGAATGGTTATATGATATGGGGGTGGAGTTAAAACCAAGTCAGACAAAAATAACCCACTCCCTCATTGAGATGGATGGAAATGTTGGGGTTGAGTTCTTAGGATTCGATGTACAGCAGCATAAGGTAGGCAATTACCGTGCAGCATCAAATGGACACTTTAAGCTAGGTTTTAATACATTAATCAACCCCTCAAAAGCCAAGGGTAAAACTCATTTAGCCAAGATTGCTGAAGTAATAGACACCCAGAAAACCGCTCCTCAAGCTGCTTTAATTAGTAAGCTGAATCCGAGAATTAGGGGTTGGTAAAAGTCCTAGTCGACAGGAGTTAGTAAGAAAACCTTTAATAAGGTAGATTGGCTAACATGGCAGAAGTTAAGATCCTGGGCTAAATCAAGGGGAAAGGGTAACACCAACAAGGACAAATACTGGCGAAAAGTAGGCGACCAAAATTGGTGTTTCAGTACAGAGGATGGAATAGAATTACTCACCCATGTAAGTACGCCAATCGTAAGGCATACCAAGGTCAAGGGAGAGGCTAGTCCGTTTAATGGAGACTGGGTTTACTCGAGTAAGCGAAGAGGCGAAAGCCCGGATACCCCAAGCAGAGTATCAAAGTTAATCAAGAAACAAAAGGGTATCTGTTCTCACTGCGGTTTGTACTTTACCAGTACAGACATTGTAGAAGTTGACCACATTAAACCAACATCGTTAGGTGGGAAGGATACCTACGATAATCTACAACTTCTGCATAAACACTGCCATGACACAAAGACTGTAACAGACGGGTCAATACATCCTAAAGAAGGTGTTAAAACCCGATAGTTAGTCTTGAATCGTATCCATAACAAGGATGGAATTATCAAGGAGCGGAATGATGCGAAAGTATCACGTACCGTTCTGAAGGAGAGGTAAAAGTCGCAAGGCTTCTATCGACTCTAACT
>NZ_BLAY01000389.1 GCF_020521235.1 Microseira wollei NIES-4236
CTCATTCTCCCTCGGAGCGGTTCTCGGCACAGTCAGGAAATGTTAACCAGATAGCTATTGAAGGGCGAAAAGTTAACTTTAATTCCTGGCCTGAATCCCCGTCTCTTTAGAGCGGGGTGTGGCTCAATTACCCTTTTGTTGCTTGAGCAACGCGCGCTTTACGACCAGGCATTTCAGGTTGTGTCCCAAGTGTCGAACTCCAATAGATGGTGTCGCCGTCGTATGGACTTTTATCGCCTTTAAGCTTGACATAGCTATTGCTACTGCAACTAATTTCGCTATGTTTTAGTAACCTCAGGGGGTTCGCATCCCCTTCCCTGGTTGCGAATACCCATTTTTTGCCGTCTACGGTTTTCCAATACTTTGTATGAGCAGCATTGAGGCTGACCCAGCGATGGAGTGCCCATCTACGAAGTTTCAGGTAGGTGAGGTAATCCTGTCTGGTTAGTTCTCCGGCTGTTTGAGCATCGGAGTTGGAGTGATAAAGAGTCCATCCCCTTATGATAGGGTTGAGGTCTTTAATGAGAGCCGCTTGGGGCGAAGACCTATGTTTTTTGATGATTCTTCCGATTACCTCTTGATGTTCCTCGTCTCGCCTTCTTTGATGGGGTAATGAGTGTGTTATAACCCAATATTCTACCTTTGGAATCTTTTCCACTTCGGTATTTACCGGCAGGGAATTGCTGAATGTGATGTCCTAAGAAGTCGAATCCAGCTTTTCCATCCTCACTTAATTCCGCAAGGAGTGTGTGAGTTAGCCGAGTCTTTTCGGGTTTTAACTCCAGGCCAATGCCAGCTAACCATTCCGAGATTATCTCTCGGCATCTTGGGACAACAGTCTTGCTTTCATGAAATACCACAAAGTCGTCTGCGTATCTCACAAAGCTCAAGGATTTAACTTTGATTTGCCAGCTTGCTTAACCACCGCTTTGATGCTTTAAGTCAATAGTTTTGGCATATTCCTTGAGTGTTTGTTCAAGACCGTGTCGGGCAATGTTTGCCAATAGTGGTGAAAATAGAGTAGGGACGGAGCGCACCTTTAAACCTCTCGATTTATGTGTTTCTCTATCCCTCTCTCCAAACGAAGCGTGACAGTTTCCCGTCACTTCGCTTTCCATCATTGCAACCGACGATGGTCGCCAAATGAAGGCGTTTGAGCGTGGCAGTGTCTACAGAGCAGTTGTAGGTTCTCTTTGTCATCAGTACCGCCAGTTCGACGTGGTTTAATATGATGCAAATCGAGACCATCAGTACTGCTGCAAATAGCACACTTAGCGGAGCGTTTTGCCTTAATTTCCTGCTTCAATTCTCGCCATTCATCATTGAGAGCATTACCAAGCCAGACTTTATCAGGGATTGGTACTTCGGGAGTTATTAGTATTGTAGACTCCTCACCCTTTAAATACGGATTCGGCAAACAGCGTGACCGATACTTAGTAATCGGTTTATCGCTCATACGGTACAGGTACAAATAATCTTCCCCGTTCCTAATTCCCCAATTATCTCTTTGCCCCGTTTTATGAACTTGACGCATTTTATACATCTTCATAATCCGGCGCGGTGGTAGGCGGTGTCGTTTCTGTAACCAAAGAAACAGGCGTTCATTGACCCAGAAATCTAAGTCCTTTGCCGTTTTCTGGGCATTACTGTGACAGTAATAACCAATCCAACCTCTTAGTACTGCATTTAAAGCAGTAATTTTGAGTAAAGGGGAATCTTTAAACCGTTTCCGATTTGTCATCTCCTTAATTTTAGTTTTCAGGCGTTTCTTGGCTTCTTGTGTTGGTGTAACCAATAACTTTGGTTTATCATGACCGCTGACGTAGCGTCGGACGTGGAAGCCAAGAAAATCAAACCCATTGTTAACGTGGGTTACTCGTGCTTTCTCCATGTTGAGTTCCAGTTTTAATTCTTCTTTGAGGAAGGTTTGAAACTCTTCACGTAAACGCAATGCTTCGGCTTTGCCACCATTAGTTAGTAGTAACCAATCATCGGCATAACGTATTAAAGCACAGTTTCCCAGGCGTTGTGTTCGTCGTTTCTCTTTTTGCTTGCGGTCTAGGCTGCCATACTTATTCCACCAATACATATCCAATTGGTGTAAATAAATATTCGCCAATAATGGTGAGCAAATTGCTCCTTGTGGTGTACCGATGTCTGTACGTTGAAACAATGCTCCTTGCATCATCCCCGCTTTTAAGAAACGTTCGATTAACTTAAGGGTAAGGATTCAGGTGGAAGGGGCAGTCGCGGTGAGTGACAAAAACTTGGGTGGGAGTACACAGGAGATCTGCACTCACCGCGACTGCCCAAAAATCAGCTATTCTCGGTCAGTAGGACAAATTTTAAGTCGGTGTAGCAGGTATCAGGCTAGGGAAAGGTAACACCTGATGAGCAAAAGCCATCAACGCTGCACGTAAAAACTGCATCACCGAACGCC
>NZ_BLAY01000390.1 GCF_020521235.1 Microseira wollei NIES-4236
TGAGCCATAGGGCAAAACTGACTGATGGCTTGTCGCTACAATGTCGTATCAACGGGGCGATTGGACGCGGCGGAAAAACTTTGAGCCATAGGGCAAAACTGACTGATGGCTTGTCGCTACAATGTCGTATCAACGGGGCGATTGGACGCGGCGGAAAAACTTTGAGCCATAGGGCAAAACTGACTGATGGCTTGTCGCTACAATGTCGCATCAACGGGGCGATTGGACGCGGCGGAAAAACTTTGAGCCATAGGGCAAAACTGACTGATGGCTTGTCGCTACAATGTTGTGTTGCAGCCAATTGAAAATCGCCACCACAATCTCACACCTCCGGTTCAATCCCCGCCGCACGCAACTGCGCCGCCAATCGTTCGGCGCGAAGCCTTTCCTGTTCGGTGCGAAGCCTTTCCTGTTCCACCAACTCCGTTCCCCACAACAACATTTGTCCCGTTTCATCCCACCAGCGCCACCAAAATCGGGTCCTATTTGCCTTGCTTCCCTGCCAAATACCTAAATATAAACCCATCTGACTCACCCAGTAGCGATTATTAGCATCCGGTTATTGCAATTGATATCTGCCCCCGTCATCTAATTGATACAATTCCAGCCATCCTGCATCCAAAGCAAAAATAGCGTAGTTCGGTACTTGCAAAATGCGCTCGTAGTAATACCATTTTCCAGGGGGATACTTGGATTTGATCGAATATTCGCCACCTTCTGTTTCTGACAAAAATTCCATCACAATTGCTGTAACTTCACCTTGTAAATTAGGTGTATAGCTGCGACGAGTTTGGTTTGGCGGATTTGTCGGTAATACAGAGCGGACGTAGAACCAATCCGGTGCTTTGATTACCAGGTTGTCTTCCACTATGGCGCCAATGCCAAAATTAGTACCGACTAACATCGATTCCCCTATTCTTCCTGACAGTTCTAGGGCTTTGGTGAGAGCAGCAGCTAGGAGGGGCTGGTTAATAAGTAGGTGAATATAAATAAACTCACCACAATGGCGGGCGATTATCCCACCCCACAAAACCTTCAATCTCTTGTGGGTTGGGCGTCCCGCCCGCCATAGGTAGGGATAGCTATTTTCACTTTATTTACCTGCACCTACTTATTGTCCACTGGTTCATCATCCAATACAAAATCATCTGGTAATTTTTTACAAGTAATTTTTATTTTTGTTGTATCAACGGTCATGACCCATTTTTTCCAATAATTTTATAAATTTTTCTAGAAAAACAGCGAGCCAATTGGTTCGCTGCTTTCAATGTAAAATAGATTTATATATTAGATCGCACCATTCCGGTTATGCGGTGACTCAAAATCAATCAACGGTCCTTTGGAATTCGCGTTGGATTGATTTTGTCGTGGCTTTTGTAATAGTGGCGCTTGATGTGGTCGAGGTTGCAGGTTTCTTTGACGCCGGGAAATTGGTAGAGTTCTTTGGGATAATTCCAAAGATTGGAATAATCCCAAAGATGGCGGAGGTTGCATTTAAAGTGACCGTAATAGACAGCATCGAACCGCAGGAGGGTTGTGAACATACACCAATCTGCTTCAGTAATTTGATCTCCCCATAGATAGCGCTGCTTACCTAACACTCCATCCCAATAATCGAGGGCGTTGAATAAATCAGTTACTCCTTCCTCATATGCCATCTGAGTCGTTGCGAATCCGGCTCTGTAGACACCATTATTAATCGGTTGATAAATCCCGTCTATAGTTTGGTCAATAACCTCGCGCAACTCATGTGGATAAAAGTTGGCAATTCCCTCGAATTGGGTATCGAACATGCGAATAATTTCGCGGGATTCGTTATTGACGATTGTGCCGGTTTGTTTATCCCAAAGTACCGGAAATGTAACCCGCAACGAATAATTTGCATCTGCCTTCAGATAGATTTACCAAAGATAACTAGCATGATTTACCGAATCGGGAATGCAACCGGGTTCGTCGGAGAATACCCAGCCGTTGTGATAAATTTCGGGATGCACAACTGAAAGACTAATCGCATCTTCCAAACCCTTCAATTTCCGCATAATTGCCGTGCGGTGCGCCCAAGGACAAGCCCAGGAAATATAAAGATGGTAGCGCCCGGATTCGGCTTTAAAACCGCTGGAATTATCGGCTGTAATCTGGTTGCGAAAAGTTGTCGAGGGTCGAATAAATTTTCCTTGAGCATCTTCTTAAGTGCGTGAGGATACCCATTTGCCATCCGCGAGTAGACCTAAACCCATGATTGCTCTCTTTGGTTGTGATGACCGATTGATTGTAGCCGCAATTCCAGCTGATGCCGATGTGTTATAAACGATGACGAGAAGTGCAAAACTCCCGGCGTTTACGCGGGAGTTTTGCACGAACGGGACGTTTAAGTCCCGTCAAGTAACGTCATGATGGCGCTGTGCCTCAATATACCTTCCCACAGTTT
>NZ_BLAY01000391.1 GCF_020521235.1 Microseira wollei NIES-4236
CTTTAGGCAGGGTGCGATCCGTGAGCCAGAAATGAGAGAAATACTCAAGGATTGGCGGCAAGTCGTACACAAGGAATGACAAACATTCCATCTGTACCTTGACAACTTGTTGTTCGTGTAGGTGTAATTCCTACCCCTTGTGGTGACAAGGTGACAGTATATCCCCTATCTGGGCGACTGATTATCAACTGGGTAAAGCGGGGATAAACGGTGGTAACTGGAAGTCTCATTCAGAATCCCATCTAACATAGTTGGTCATCGATAGCATCAGCGAAGTCACATTAATCTATCGAAAAAGGTAACTGGCTAAAAGAGACTGATAAGCCAGACCAAAAGGTAACGGTTATCCGAGGTTGCTATCACAGTCTTAGCAACTTTCACCCTCACAGTATAACCCGGTGGACAGTGACATCCTAAAACCAACACCAAACGAACAACAGGAACGGGATAACCTTCTAAGAAAGCTCTCAAACAAGGTCGATTGTCTGAGTAGGTATCAACCGCAAGCACTTAGAAGGAAGGATTGGCTAAGAAGCTTTCGCCTTTGGTAATTCAAAGGATACGCTGACGTAGCCACTACAAGTCGAAAGATAGAGTCAATGAGTAGAGTCAACATGTTATGAGCCAATCGCCAACGATTAGGTATGAATGGAAGGATTTACCCTGGAAGAAAATCCAGGTCAAAGTCTTCAAGCTCCAAAAAAGAATCTATCAAGCTTCTAGATGTGGAAATGTCAAAAAAGTCCATCGTTTGCAAAGACTATTGACGAAATCCTGGTACG
The DNA here is from genome assembly GCF_020521235.1 of Microseira wollei NIES-4236. Lineage (GTDB taxonomy): Bacteria > Cyanobacteriota > Cyanobacteriia > Cyanobacteriales > Aerosakkonemataceae > Microseira > Microseira wollei. The sequence continues at coordinate 783 of NZ_BLAY01000391.1, forward strand.
CAAAATGTCTCGCCGTCAGGCGAGTTACCCAGGAAAACCAAGGGAAGAAAACAGCCGGAATTGACGGAATTAAATCCCTCACGCCCAAACAGCGCATAGAAATGGTAAACACGCTGGAAATCAAAGCCAGTGGATTGCCAACACGCAGGGTTTGGATTCCAAAACCCGGAAAAGACGAAAAACGACCCTTGGGCATCCCGGTAATGAGAGACAGGGCAACTCAAGCGTTACTCAAACTGGCAATAGAACCAGAATGGGAAGCCTTATTTGAACCCAACTCCTACGGCTTCCGACCAGGAAGGTCTACACAGGATGCTGTAGAAGCAATTCATACGGCAATCTGCCAAAAAGCCAAATATGTCTTGGACGCAGATATTGCCAAATGCTTCGACAAAATCAACCATCAAAAACTGCTGTTGAAGCTAAACACATTTCCCAAATTTGAGCGAGTAATACGCGACGGGATCAAAGCCGGGGTAATAGACCAAGGAAGCCTCTTTCCTACGTCAGAAGGAACTCCGCAGGGCGGCGTCATTTCTCCTTTATTAGCAAATGTTGCCCTGCACGGTCTAGAAACCATCATTAAAAATGCCTTTCCCACCCTAGTCAAAATTGATGGGAAATGGCACTTGTGGAAACCCCAAGTCATCAGATATGCCGATGATTTCGTCATCTTGCACCCTGATAGACAAGCAATAGAGAAATGTCAGGAAATAGCTTCAAATTGGCTAGCAGACCTAGACCTTGAATTGAAACCAAGCCAAACCCGAATCACTCATACCCTCAACAAAATTGAGGGAAATGACGAGCCGGGGTTCGACTTCGTTGGATTCAACATTCGCTCCGGTTGGCAAAAACAACTGCGGCAAGAACAACGGAGTTAAAACTGGTTTCAAAACACTCGTCAGACCAGCATCGGAGCAAGTGAAAACTCACTATCGCAATCTGGCCAAGAAAATAACTCAATGCCGAAGTGCGACACAAGAAGAGTTAATCTCACAACTGATTCCAATAATTACAGGCTGGTGTAATTACTATGCTTCGGCTTGTAGCAAAGAAGCATTTGAAGAATTAGACCATAAATTATTTGGGAAACTCTTCCGAGGCTGGGGTAAGTTCAGACATCCCAAAAAATCGGGGAAATGGATAGCCAGGAAATACTGGCACATCCAGAAACACAAAAACTGGACTTTTGGCAACGACAAGCTTGTCCTACCAAAACACAGCAATACAAAAATTACCCGACACACCAAAGTTAAGGGTGAATCCTCACCTTACGATGGCAACTGGACATACGGTCGCAAACGTAAAGGCGAATATCCCGGAATTTCCAAGAAGGTAACTATTACCATCAAAAAACAAAAAGGAAAATGCGCCGAATGTGGACTACATTTTCATCCAGATGACCTCATCGAAATCCATCACAAAAATGGAAATCATAGAGACAATCGGTTGGAAAATTTAGCTGCCGTACACCTACATTGTCACGACCAGATACACGGTGGCAAGGGCAACCTTTCAACTCAGTTTAGTACCCATGACAAGGGTCGATTTGGAGAGGAGCCGGATGAAGGGTAAACTTTCACGTCCGGTTCTGAAGCCCAGCATGGGGGGTGACTCCCATGCTTAGGTTAACGGAG
>NZ_BLAY01000392.1 GCF_020521235.1 Microseira wollei NIES-4236
AAAGCTGATGGATGGGTGCGACGTGGCACCCTGATGAACGGAGTGGAGAACCTATCCTCCCTGCGGTTTCTGTCCCGCAGTCCCCACGTAAAAGACTCACTGAGTCCGGTCACTCCAGTAGTAAGCAATCAACCTGGGGGAATGCAGACCACGAAAGCAGAGAAGACTGATAGCCCTAACATTGGTACATCTGCAAGGGGAAGAATGGCAAGGGTTAGCGCCAGCGAATTGACTACAAAACTCCGTTACGGCTATGGAGTGAAAAGGGCTGTATACACTCTGACCAAAATGGTAAGTAGGTGGTTCTACCGGAAGCCAACCGCTGGAGAACGACAGAACATATTCCTACCGGAGCAAAGTCAAAACCCGAACCATTCGTATCTCTCTCAACAGGGAAACAGGGTAAGCCCTATAAGTTCTCCAGAAAAGGTCGATTTCTGGAGTAGGTCGCCCGCAAGGAAAGCTGAACTACTTAGAGGGTAAAGGATGTCGGAGAAAGCGAAAGCCAGGGGTAATGCCTTGGATAGGGGTTCAAGCTTTGCCCCACATCGAAAGATAGCAGACTTCCGACAGGTTCCAAACGATAAATCGATGTAACACGAAACCGAACAATGGTAAAAGATAGAGTCCCACAGGACATCGGAGCCAAAGAACCTCTTCAAGACTGGAATTCCATTAACTGGAAGCAAGTCAAAAAGAGAGTTAGGAATCTGAGACAAAGAATTTATCGTGCAACTCAACAGGGTCAGTGGAACAAGGTTCGCAGCCTTATGAAACTGATGCTAAGAAGCTACGCAAACCTGCTTGATTCCGTAAGGCGAGTCACACTAGACAATAAAGGCAAACGCACAGCGGGAGTCGATAACGTCAAAGTAACAACCCCCCAGGAGAGAGTAAAACTTATCAATAAATGGAAAGAGTACCAACTTTGGAAAACAAACCCAGTCAAACGGATTTACATTCCAAAAAGTAACGGTAAACGCCGACCACTTGGTATCCCAACCATTCAAGATAGGGTCGCTCAATCGATTGTCAAGAATTCCCTTGAACCCTGCTGGGAGGCTCAATTTGAGGCAAACAGCTACGGCTTTAGACCGGGTAGAAGCTGCCACGATGCCCTCCAGCAATGCTGGACAAGGCTACAAAAAGGCAATGATACCTGGGTGTTAGATGCCGATATAAAAGGGGCATTTGACAATATTAGCCATGATTATATTCTGAAATCCATCGGTACACTTCCGGGACGAGAATTAATCAAACAATGGCTAAAGGTAGGATACGTGGAAGCAGGATGTCTACACGATACGGACAGTGGCACACCTCAAGGCGGGATGATCAGCCCTTTACTAGCCAACATCGCCCTACATGGACTCGAAGAATTACTCTCGACGTTTAAAAGGGAACACCGATACGAGGTTAAAACAGGGAAAACCGCCGGAGCAAAGCTAGTGAAGCAACGTCCAAAATCCGGTTATATCCGATATGCAGACGACTTCATAATTACTGCTAAATCATCAGAAGACATTCTATCAATTTTCCCTCACGTTCAGGAGTGGTTAAAGCAAAGAGGCTTAACCTTGAATGAGGAAAAAACCAAGATTCGCCATATCAAAGAAGGCTTTAACTTCTTAGGGTTCAATATCCGTCACTTCGATGGAAAATGCCTTCTCAAACCACAAAAAGAGAAAGTAATAGCCAAACTAAGAGAAATCAAGGAATGGCTTGAAACTAACCGTCATACTGCCCCTAGTGTAGTAATCAGACATCTCAATGAAGTGGTCTTGGGCTTGGCTAACTACTACAAACATGGAGTGAGCCACAAAACCTTTGAATACATCGACTATAGGATGTATGAAATGCTCTACAAATGGGCAGTTAAAAGACATCCGAAGAAACTCAAAGGTTGGGTCAAGCGGAAATACTTTGGTAAAGTAGGCAACGACTCATGGGTGTTTAGAACCCTTGTCACAGATAGGCATGGAAAACAAAGGACTGCCCAAATCTATAAGACACGGACAATCCCCATAACCAGGCATATCAAAGTGAAAGGAACTGCATCTCCAGATGATCCATCTTTAAAGGATTATTGGGCAAAGAGAAAAACCCACTACGGAAAAGAATACTTTTCCAAAGCGTCACAACTTTACCAGATAGCTGAACAGCAAAACTGGTTTTGTCCAATCTGTGGCGAACACCTATGCAACGGGGAGTCAATTGATACTCATCACATAGTACCTGTAAGTAAAGGCGGCAATGATGATGTAACTAATCGGGTACATCTACACAAAGCCTGCCATAAACAGGTACATGGAAAGGGTCTAAATGTTGAGCTTGCAGGAGCTTGAGCCGAATGATGCGAAAGTGTCACGTTCGGTTCTTAGGGGAGGGAGACAAGGCGACTTGCTCTCCCTTACCCGACTAC
>NZ_BLAY01000393.1 GCF_020521235.1 Microseira wollei NIES-4236
CGTGTTAGATGGTTAAATAACCATCACAAATTGAGTGGAGAGCCGTCTCTCCCTTCGGTTTCTGTCCCGATGTCCCCAAGTAAAAGACTCATTGGAGTCTGGTCACATTGGTAGTAAGTAATGAATCCAATGGAATGCAGACCACGAAAGTAACCAACAAGGTAGCCTCAACCTGAATGGAGCAAGGGGAAAACCGATACGGGTCAACAACAAGTAACCACTGTCTGAATCTTCGTTAAGTAGAGAGAGTGAAATGAGGATGACACACTCTGACCAAAAGGTACAGCGATTAAGCTCATAAACTTTGACTTTTTATGAGAGGCAGGATAAAGAATCGCCGGAGAATAGGTGGAACCCAAATCGGTTGAATCTCAAGCACAGGTCACTACAGTAAGCCCTATGAATTCTCTGGAATTGGTCGAAAACCAGAGTAGGCTAACCGTAAGGAAAGCGGAACTATTCAGAGGGTAAAGGATGCCGGAGAAAGCGAATGCCCTTGGTAATGCTTGGGATAGGGGTTCAAAATTTGCCCCAGCCGAAAGACGGCAAACTTCCGGCAGGTATCCATGAAAGAAACAATGTAAGAGAACCAAACTAAGGTGAAAGATAGATTGGGAAACCAAATCGGAACCAAAGGACGAGAACTAACTGACTGGAACAGCCTCGACTGGAAAAGACAGAAAAGTCTGGTTAGGAACTTGAGACAAAGAATCTTTCAAGCAACCCAAAGAAAACAGTGGAATAAGGTTAGAAGCCTTACAAAACTGATGCTACGTAGCCAAGCCAACCTGCTCTTGAGCGTAAGAAGAGTAACCCAAGAAAACGCAGGAAAGAAAACTCCGGGCGTTGATAAAGAAGTAGCCCTAACAGGCGACGACAGGGTAAAACTCATAAAGGATTTCCCAGGATACGCAATATGGAAAGCTCGCCCAACTAGAAGGGTATACATTCCCAAAGCGAATGGAAAACAAAGACCATTAGGTATCCCAACCATCCGAGACAGAATCGCTCAAGCAATTGTTAAGAACGCTTTAGAACCAACCTGGGAGGCAAGATTTGAAGCAAATAGCTACGGCTTCCGACCTGGGAGAAGCTGTCACGATGCCATAGAACAGTGTTGGATACGCTTGAACTCGAACGGTGGACACACCTGGGTTCTAGATGCCGATATAAAGGGCGCATTTGACAATATCAGCCATGATTTCATACTCAAAGCCATAGGAGAAATACCAGGCAAAGAGTTAATCAAACAATGGCTTCTAGCAGGTTATGTAGAGTCAGAGATATTGCACTCAACGGAATCAGGAACACCACAAGGGGGAATAATCAGTCCCTTACTAGCCAATATAGCGCTAGAGGGATTGGAATACATCCTAAGCCAACAAATAAAGGCAAAGGAATACACTCTCAAATCCGGAAAATCAGCCGGAAAAGTAAAGCGGATGAAACTGCCTAGATTTGGATATATCCGCTACGCAGATGACTTTGTGGTGACCGCCGAAACCAGAGAGGAAATCGAAGACATATTGCCCACAATCAAGGTATTTCTAGCTGAAAGAGGATTAACTATAAACGAAGAGAAAACTCAAATCAGGAATCTAACCGATGGGTTCAACTTCTTAGGGTTTAATATCCGACAATACGGAGGGAAATGCCTAATAAAACCTCAAAGGGAAAAGGTTATAGCCAAGTTAAGAGAAATCAAGGCATGGTTAAAGAGCCACAAGACCATTAAAACGGAAAGCGTGATTCAATACCTCAACCCAATACTGCGAGGGTGGGCGAACTACTACAAACACGGTGTCAGTTCAGAAACGTTCCAAACATTCGGTAGTATCCTGTGGAAGATGCTCTGGAAATGGGCAAAACGCAGGCACCCGAAGAAGGGAGCAAAATGGGTCAAAGCCAAATACTTTAAAAGAGTAAATGGAGACTGGGTATTCTTTGCCAAGACGAATAATAGACATGGTGAACCTCAAGAGGTAAATCTATACCAAATAGGCGAAACGAAAATCACCAGACATATCAAAGTCAAGGATAAAGCAACACCCGATAACCCAGAGCTAAAATCATACTGGACAGATAGGATGACCAAACACGGTAGAGAATATTGGGCGAAAGGCTCAAGAGACTACTGTGTGGCAGTCAACCAAAACTGGAAATGTCCAGAGTGTAATGAACACCTGTTTAATGGCGAAAAACTGCACACGCACCATAAAGTGGCAGTAAAAGACGGTGGAAGAGGAACTCTCAAAAACCTAGTACACCTACATCAAGAATGCCACAAATCGGTGCATGGAAAGCAAAACCGAAAGGTTGAGGATGCTTGAGCCGTATGATGGGTAACTGTCAAGTACGGTTCTTAGGGGGGAAGGATGCGGTGACGGATACCTTCCTACCCGACAAGAAA
>NZ_BLAY01000394.1 GCF_020521235.1 Microseira wollei NIES-4236
TCTCTGTCGGGTAAGGAGGCACACGTCACCGTGTCCCCCTCCCCTAAGAACCGGACTTGACAGTTTCCCATCATCCGGCTCAAGCCTTGAGCAACTCATTGTTCACACCGTGTATGTGCCTGTGACAGGCGTAATGAAGGATTAACAGATTGTTTTCTGCGTCGTTTCCTCCATCTTTCACTGGGATTTTGTGGTGCGTGTGTAGTTCTTCTCCATTAAAGAGAGGTTCCCCACAAATTGGACAAATCCACTGTTGTCTTTGGGCAATTCTGTAATGTTTAGTTCCTTTATTAAAATATTCTTTGCCGTACTTGACTTGGCGTTGAACCCAGTAGTCCTTAAGTGTGGGGTCGTCAGGTGATGCTTTTCCTTTTACCTTAACGTGTCGGGTTATGTTTGCTTCCGTGGTTCTGGTTAGGGTTATTATCCTTTCCTTCCCGCTTCTGCTTTCAATCTGGGTCGTGAATGTCCAACTCCTACCCTTAATTGTCTGATAGTATTTGTCTTTTATCCACGATTTGGGCTTTTTGGGATGCCTGAGAAGGCACCACTTCCATATAGCCTTCCAGATTTCATTCTCCACGTTGTTGAAGGTTTTACTACTGACGAAGTGCCTGTAATAGTTTGTCCATCCTCTAATAATTGGATTCAGGACTCTGATGACGGTTTCGGCTTTGACTGTTTTGTGTGTCTTTAGCCAAGTTCTCACCTTTTCTAGAAAGGCTTTTACCTTTTCTTTTTGAGGTTTGATTAGACATTTTCCGTCGTAGGCACGGACGTTGAACCCTAGAAAATTAAACCCTTCTGTTCGATGTAAAATTCGGGTTTTTTCGGTGTTGAGTTCTAGTCCCCTCTGTTTTAGCCACTCTTTTATTTGTGGCAATATTACCTCTATGTCCTCTTTTGTACTTGCGGTGATGAGGAAATCATCTGCATATCGGATAAATCCGTATTTGCTGACTTTTCGCTTCTTGGTTTGGCCTTGTCTGTATTTACCTTTTCGGATATATTCTATCGTTCGATAGTGTTGTCCTAGAAGGTCGTCCATACCATCCAAGGCTATATTCGCTAATAAGGGCGAAATTATTCCGCCTTGTGGAGTTCCGCTTTCTGTCGGATGGAACATTTCGGCTTCTATGTAACCTGCTTTTAGCCATTGTTTGATTAATTCTCTGCCTGGACACAAGCCTATGGCTTTGAGTATGTATTCATGGCTGATATTGTCAAATGCCCCTCTGATGTCTGCGTCAAGTACCCATTCGTCTCTTCCGTCTTGTAGTCTTATCCAGACTTGGGATATGGCATCTTGACATGAACGCCCTGGTCTAAAACCGTAGCTGTTTGCCTCGAATCGTGCTTCCCAGCTTGGTTCTATTGCATTTTTAACAACTGCCTGTGCGACTCTGTTTTTCACAGTGGGTATTCCTAGAGGGCGTTGTTTGCCGTTTTCCTTGGGGATGTATACCCGTTTGACTGGTTTGGCTTGCCATAGTTTATGAGTCAGCATTTCTCTGACCAGTTTGACCCTTTGTTCTGGGGTGATTGCCGTTTGGGCATCAATACCCGCCGTTGCTTTCCCCTGGTTTTCCTGAGTCACCCTTCGCACTGACAGTAGCAGGTTGGAGTAGCTACGCAGCATCAGTTTCATAAGGCTACGAACCTTATTCATCTGACCTTCCTGAGTTGCGCGATAAATTCTCTGTCTTAGATTCCTCACCCGCTTATTTATGGTTTTCCAGTCGATGGAATCCCAACTTTTCAACGGTACCTTAGTTCCGATGTCATTGCTGACCCTATCTTTCACTTTTGGTTCGGTTCCTTACTTCGGTTTATCGCTCAAGACCCGCTAGAAGTTTGCCGTCTTTCGACTGGGGCAAATTTTGAACCCCTATCCTCTCTATTACTAAGAGGCGTTCGCTTTTTCTAGCTTCCTTTACCCTCTGAGTAATTCTGCCTTCCTTGCGGTTGGCTTACTCCGGTAATCGACCGTACTGGAGAACTCAAAGGGCTTACCGTGTTCCGACTATCTGACTTACGACTGATTCGGGTGCTGTCTATATTCCGATGGGGATGTAGTTCTACCGCTATTAACCTCTGAACTTTAATAGCCAACCCACGTACCTTTTGGTTAAAGTGTGTCATCCTCTTTTCACTTTTTCTCACTTACGGAACTTGTGACAGTTCACTTTCGTTCACCCTACCCAGTCTTCGCCTTGCGCTTGGTTGACATGAGGATTGCCAGTTTTGGCGCTTTTGTGCCTTGCATTCCATTGGTATCATTACTTACTTCCAATGTAGGCGGGGTACTTGACCCTTTTACATGGCGACAGGGAGGTAGAATTCCCTGGAGAGTCTTTCCTCTCGGTCAGATGCGCCGTCTTTTCACGTCGCACCCAGAG
>NZ_BLAY01000395.1 GCF_020521235.1 Microseira wollei NIES-4236
AGAGGTTAGCTGGGGTAAAACCCTAGACAACTGATTACATTTGTAGGTGAAAGTCCTACCCTCCAAGTGCAGGAGTGAAAGCGTAACCCCTAGTTTGATGGGTAGCAACCAACAGGCTAAAGCGGGGTTAAAAGGCAGAACTACTAGGAGCCGAACCCGGTAACTGTCGAGCAAGAACCCATGGGTAGCGAAAGCAAAGATGCGTCAGAATCATCGTCACGTTGGATGGTGTAACGGCTAAATCAAGCATAAAACCGTTGAGAAATACGGTAAAGACTGATTAACACCAAGCCAAAAGGTAAGGATAGGGCATAAGCAGCTTTCTCACTGACTTATATGCACAAGCCCAATAAACCCGGTGAAAAGCATCGCGCTAACGGTTTAACCAATATGTAATCGGAACGAAGTAACTCTCTTAAATCTCTGGTAAGGTCGATAACCAGTAAGTAGCTAACGAATGATTTAAGAGAAAGGGATGGTATCAGAAGCGAATGCCTTGTTGTAATGACAAGGATAGGCAGACAGATACACGGTAATTCCAAAGATAGAGTTTTAAGTAGCAATGAATATGTCTAAAACACAGAACAATCTGATGGTGGAATGGAACCAAATCAATTGGCGTAAAGCTGAAAGATTAACGTTTAAGTTGCAAAAGAGAATCTATCAAGCGAGTGAACGTGGTGATGTCAAAGCAGTTCGCCAACTCCAAAAGACCCTGATTAGGTCTTGGTCTGCAAGGTGTATCGCGGGTCGAAGGGTAACACAGGACAACCAAGGTAAAAATACGGCAGGTGTGGACGGTGTGAAAACATTGACCCCAAAGCAACGTATTGACTTGGTTAATCGTTTGAAACTAACAGGAAAATCGAAACCCACAAGACGGGTAATGATTCCCAAGCCTGGTACAGAAGAAAAACGACCTTTAGGAATACCTACGATAAACGACCGCGCACTACAAGCGCTATGCAAAATGGCGTTAGAGCCGGAATGGGAGGCTCGCTTTGAACCTAACTCCTACGGCTTTAGACCAGGACGTTCCTGTCACGATGCAGTGGAAGCAATATTTAATAGCATTAGGTACAAGTCCAAATTCGTACTTGATGCCGATATAGCGAAATGTTTCGACCGCATCAACCATGAAGCATTACTGAGAAAAATAGCAACATTTCCGACCTTGAGACATCAGATAAAAACATGGCTCAAAGCTGGAGTATGTGACCAAGGTGAGTTATTTCCTACGGATGAAGGGACACCACAAGGCGGGGTAATTTCACCCCTACTTGCGAATATTGCCCTACATGGTATGGAAGAACGGGTTAAACAATACGCAGAAACGTTGAAGGGCGCAAAAACCAGAAACCGTGATGCTTTAAGTTTAATCCGATACGCCGACGATTTTGTGGTCATACATGAAGATTTTGGCGTAGTACAAACCTGCCAGAAGATAATCGCAGACTGGTTAAGTGACATAGGATTGGAACTAAAACCAAGCAAGACAAAAATAACCCACACGCTCAATGACTACAACGGAAATGTAGGATTTGAATTTCTTGGGTTCCACATACAGCAACACAAGGTAGGCAACTACCGAAGTGGACGTATAAATGGAAAGCTGCTGGGTTTTAAAACAATAATCGCCCCGGATCAAGCCAAAATCAAGGCTCATTTAGCCCAAATAGCCGAGGTAATAGATAACTATAAAGCCGCCCCACAAGATGCTTTAATTAGTAAGCTGAATCCAATCATTAGGGGGTGGGCAAACTATTACTCAACAGTAGTTAGCAAAGATACCTTTTCAAAGGTTGACCATCTAACATGGGAGAAATTAAGATCTTGGGCTAGAAGTAGGGGCAAGGGAAGCATCAATGTGGAAAAGTATTGGCGTAAGTTAGACGACCGCAATTGGTGTTTCAGTACCTCAAACGGATTAGAGTTAACCACCCATGCAAGTATGCCAATCGTCAGGCATACAAAAGTCAAGGGTAACGCCAGTCCGTATGATGGAAACTGGACATATGGTCGCAAGCGTAGAGGAGAGTACCCAGAAACACCTACTAGAGTTGCATCTTTAATGAAACAACAAAAGGGTATTTGTCCTCACTGTGGTTTGTACTTTACGAGTACGGACATCGTAGAAGTTGACCATATTAAACCAACATCGTTAGGTGGAAAAGATACCTACGATAATCTTCAACTTCTACACAAACATTGTCACGACATAAAAACAGCATCAGATGGTTCTTTAAGAAATAACCATGAGGATAACCTGTTTTGAATCGCACCCATGACAAGGGTGGAATTATTGAGGAGCCGGATGAGGTGAAAGTCTCACGTCCGGTTTTGAAGGAGAGGTAAGAGTGGTAACGCTCCTATCGACTCTAACTGGT
>NZ_BLAY01000396.1 GCF_020521235.1 Microseira wollei NIES-4236
ATTAAAGTCGGCGACTCCCTTACAAGAGCCGCTGCTCTCCAGAACGGAACGTGATACTTTCGCATCATTCCGCTCCTCATTTGTCCGCTTCCATGACATTGGAGCAAGCCAAGACTGACATCATTGCAGTCTTTTTGTCGTGGCAATGGCGATGGAGAAGTTGGAAGTTATCTCTGGAGTTTTTACCTCCAAAGCGTTTTTCAACAATGTGGTCTTTTTCGATTAAGTCTCCATCCATGAAGTAGAGGCGACAATAGGCGCATTTACCGTCCTGATTTTTCAGTAGTCTTGCAACTGTCCTGTCCACTTCGGGATGTTCCCCAAGGCGCGTACTCCAGTAGATTAAATCGCCGTCAAATGGGCTTTTGGCTCCTTTAACTTTCTTATGCCTTACTATAGGCGTTCGGGCATGAGATAGTAGCCAGTAGGGTTTCTGAATATCCTGACTGGTGGAGAAGGTCATGGCATTGTAGTCTCCTTGTTGGATTCTTCGCCAGTACCGCTCGTATATCCACTTTTTTGATTTGGAATTATGACGGCGTTTTCCCCAGTTTCTAAGGTTCCAATAAAGGAGAACGTCTAACTTCTCAAACGTTTCCTGACTCACCACTGCGCTGTAGTAATTTGACCAGCCTCTTATTATCGGATTTAGTTTACCGATTAATGCCGCTTGTGGCTTGGCTCTCATTTTTACTATGATGTCAGCCAGTTTTTGAGAGTGGGTTTGTATCTTTTCTTTTTGGGGCTTGATGAGAGTTACATATTCCCTAGTTTTGCTACCCTGATGTTTGCCAATTTTGGATTGGCGAATATTGAAACCAAGGAAGTTAAACCCTGGTTTATGATTGTCGTGACCGTTTAAGGTGTGGACAATTTTTGTTTTTCCGGGATGTAACTCAAGACCGATTGATGCTAGGAACTCGGATGCACCTTTTATGCAATCCTCCAAAACTTTTAGGTCTTTGTGAAGAATCACAAAGTCGTCAGCATACCTAACCACTCCAAGATTGCGCTTTGTTTGATTGCTAGACTTGAAGCGGCTTCTTATGTGCTGTTCCAACCCATGCAGGGCTATGTTAGCCAAGAGAGGGCTTATCACCCCCCCTTGAGGAGTCCCTGCGTAGGTTGGTTCCCATTGGTGATTGAGGATATATCCTGCCTTTAACCAAGATTTGACTTGGCGGCGTATTGCCGGGAAGGTATTTAATTTGTACAGCAGTGCCTTGTGGTCTATTCGGTCAAAGCATTTGCTTATGTCCGCATCGAACACATATTTAGGCATCTTGTTAATGCTGGAATAGATGGCTCCAATGGCATCATGGCACGATCTTCCTGGTCTGAAGCCATAGGAATTTTCTTCAAACCGTGCTTCCCACTCTGGTTCCAGTGCTAGTTTGACCAAGCACTGCAAAGCTCTGTCTCTCATTGTGGGAATTCCGAGGGGACGCTTTTGAGCCTTTCCAGGTTTTGGAATCATTACCCAACGCGCGAGCTTTGGCTTTCGTACCTAGTTTCAGTGTTTCCACCAGTTCTAGGCGCTCTTTAAGCGTTAGGGATTTTATCCCGTCCACTCCAGCAGTAGATTTTCCCTGATTATCCTGCGTCACCCTGCGAACCGCTAGACATTTTGCGGCGTAGGATTTCATCAACAATTTCTGAAGTCGTTGCATTGTGCCGACATCACCACGTTGGCTTGCCTTGAATATTCGCTTTTGGAGGCGGTAGACATGACGGTGGAATTTCTTCCAAGGTATGTCTTTCCAATTCACCTTATGGTTGCCCATAGTTTTGACGTTTCCTCTGACTTGGACTATTCATATCGGACAAACGTGAGTCCGTCTGCGTATCCTGGGAATTACCCCAGACATTAGCTTCTGACTCTATCTTTCCTATCCGCAGTATGTGGTTAACACCTACCTCCGGTATTCGAACTCCGGAGGAACATACGGAAGGTTACTTCGTTCCTTATAGGCACATTAGACTTTTAGGGTGTTACTCTCTGCGGGGTGATTTTGAGGATACTCAACGCTTATTTGGATTCACATTGCTCATCACCATTGACTCGTTTTGTCTGTGGCGTATCAACCTTGTTTCGCCACTTGACATTTATCGCAGTTCAGGCGTAACTTCCTTTCGTACCCATGAGTCTTAGCCGGATGACACTATGTCAGGTTTATTTCGTGTCATCTTTTGTCCCGCTTCTCGGATTGATGGTTAGTCGCTACCGAGGGGAGATGGCTTCACTCTGTATCGTGAGGGATGGGTTTGCCGTTCTAGGGTACTAGGCTCACCATCTTGCTTATAAAGTTGTCAGGGTTTAGATTTCTCTGTTCCCAGCCAGTCTTCCCTAAGTGTTGCTACTTATTTCAACTGAACGAATCGCAC
>NZ_BLAY01000397.1 GCF_020521235.1 Microseira wollei NIES-4236
AACGATAGGATTGTTCCAGACAATCAACAGTTGATTCACGGTGATTACTGCGACATTAGAACCAAGGTAGAGGTCTGTCCATTGACATGCTTCGTCAGCCAGAATGGCGCTGCTTCCAACCCCTGGAAAGAAGGTAACCTTAAAAACCCTCGCCGTAGGGAGTCGTGAGATTCAAATCACCGCGCTGCCCTGGCTTAAATTAGCTAGACCAAGGTATAGCGAAATCGATTCAACTGCATCGCAGCAGAATGTCAGGCGGTGGGATACTGCGTACAAGAACTTTTTTGAGGGATGGGGATTTCCTAAATTCAAAAACCCCAGCAATTTTACCTCTTTCACATAGGCGGTCAAAGTAAAAATTAAGGGCAGCAAAATTTATTTGCCCAAACTTGGTTGGATGAGGTTTTACAATTCCAGCCCCGTACCAGATGGATTTGAGATTAAATCCGTTACTCTCAGGCAACGACAGGATGGTTGGTACGCCTCAGTCAGAATTGAAGATAAAACCGTACCCGATTATGCCGCCTTGCCTTTAAAAGAAGTTAGATCGCTCCTGGGTGGCGATTGGGGGATTACCAAACTGGTACATCAAGACGATGGCTATCAATTTGAGCATCCTAGATTTGGAATTAACAAAAGAACCAAGCAGCTTCTTAAAGTTAGGCAGCGCCGAATTAACCGGAAAGTTAAAGGCAGTAAAAGACGTAAAAAAGCGTCCAAAAAGGTTGGACGCTTGCCTAAAAAGATGGCCAATCGATCGACAATCTTATCAATGGTGGGTGGCAAAGACTATCACATCTCGGCGGGTAGATGCTATCGCGATAGAGGCTCTCAATGTTGCCCGGATGTGGCGGCGCTGTAAGAGCAAAAAAGATGAGACGACCGGGAGATTTTTGCCAAATGGACAATCTAGGAAGAAAGGATTGAATCGCGCTATATCGGATGCTGCATGGAATGAGTTGATCTTAAAGATCGAGTATCTGGCGGCGAAGTCAGGAAAGGTCGTAATTAAGGTTAACCCTAAACATTCGCTGCACTGAATGCAGAAATTGCGGTCATATAGACCGCAGCAATGTGCGATTCGTTCCAGGGAAACCTAGTGATAGGGGGATGTGGGACATTAGTTAAGTAACCCATATGGGTAGAGTGGGCACTTTACATCCTTAACTAATGATAACTAAATCACCTTGGTAGTGAGAGAAAGTATCCTAGAAACCTCAAGTCTACCCCCGCAGGTGCAGCCGTGACAGCACTATCCCTACTCAGGCGAATGGCGATCAAATGGGTAAAGCGGGATAGAAAGCAGGTAATTCTGAACCGTAGAGAAAATCCCTGCAAGCATGAATCCATGAGTAAAGCGTAAGCTGGAAATCATCACCGAACCATCGTAAGGTCTAATGGGCAACGACGGTTAATTAGCCCAAGCCAAAAGGCCAGAATAATCGACATGAGCAATTGTTTGTTTGACTCATAAGCACTGTCTCTAAATCCGGTGGAGAGTGAGACTCTAAAGATTCAACCAAAAGGTGATTTGGTACAAAGTAATCCGCTGCTTTCTCTTAACTTGGTCGATAGTTAAGTAGGAAACCATCTATAAGAAAACAGCGGCAGGGATTGCCTAAAAAGCCGCCTGAAGTAAAGTTCAGGATAGGCAGACAGGGGCACTTCAAACTTGGAATATAGAGTTGCCAGTAGCAATATATATGTCTAAAGCCGAATTAAAATTCAGGAGGGAATGGGAACAAGATCTACCTATCTGCAAGCGATTATATTCCAGCCAAAACTGGAGGGAATTGCCCTGGAAAGATATAGAAAAACCTGTTGAAAAGTTGCAAAAACGAATCTATAAGGTGATGTCAAAGCCGTCCGCAAACTTCAGAAAATCCTCATGAGGGCTGGGTCGTCAAAATGTCTAGCAGTCAGACGGGTAACACAAGATAATCAAGGTAAAAAGACGGCTGGTGTGGATGGTGTGAAAGCACTATCTCCAGAGGCACGTACTGATATGGTAGGGCAATTAAAACTAACGGGTAGAAGTAAACCAACTCCCAGAGTATGGATTCCAAAGCCCAATGGTGAAAAACGCCCCCAAGGTATACCCACAATATTCGATAGAGCATTACAAGCTCTAGTAAAGCTAGCACTAGAACCAGAATGGGAAGCGGTTTTTGAACCAAATTCGTTCGGGTTTCGACCAGGACGGGAGTGCCATGATGCAGTCACAGCAATATTCAACGCAATCAGGCATAAACCAAAATATGTTCTGGATGCCGATATTGCCAAATGTTTTGACCGC
>NZ_BLAY01000398.1 GCF_020521235.1 Microseira wollei NIES-4236
ATTGGTTACTCCAGAGAAGTTAGTCATCCCTGAATATTATTATTCATTTCGACTAAACGAATCGCACTCGGAGCTTTGCAGCGAGATACTCGAGCTTTAAAATTAACTCATTCCAAGCGGCATCCGAAATAGCACGGTTTAATCCCTTCTTCCAAGGGTTGTCCATTTGGTAAAAACCTTCCATTTGTATCATCCTTTTTAACTTGGCAACGTTTCAGCATCCCCGCGACATTCAAATCTTCTATCGCGATGGCATCTACTCTCCGAGAGGCAATAGTCTTCGCAACCCACCACTGAGCGAGCCTGTCTCTTGTCGGCAATTCTTTTATGGAAGCGTCCAACTTTTTTGGACGCTTTTTTACGTTTGTTGCTACCTTTAACTTGGCGATTGACTCGGCGTTGTCTAACTTTAAGGAGATGTTTTGTCTTTTTTATGGTAGCCTACTTGGGATTTTCAAATTGATAGCCATCTGCCAGATGTACCAGCTTAGTAATTCTCAAATCGCCACCCAGAATCGATTTGACTTCCCCTAGAGGTTTGGCGGCATAATCGGGTACGGTTTTGTCTTCAATCCTGACCGAAATATACCAACCTTCTTGCCTTTGCCTGACGGTGACGGATTTAATCTCTAACCCATCTGGCACAGGTCTAGAATTGTAAAACCGCATCCAACCCAGCTGAGGCAAGTAAACCTTGTTGCCCTTGATTTTTACCCCGACCGCGTATGTGAAGTCGGTAAAGTTGCTGGGATTTTTTAATTTGGGGAATCCCCTGCCTTCAAAAAAGTTCTTGTAAGCATTATCCAACCGCCTCACATTCTGTTGCAATACGGTTGAATCAATTTTCAAGTACCAGGGTCTAGCTAATTTTAGGTCTGGCAGCGCTGTAATTTGAATATCACGACTCGCTGCGGCGAGGATTTTTAGCGTTTCCTTCCTTGTCTACCTTGGTATCTTTCCAGGGTTCAAGAGAAGCACCGTTCTTGCTGACAAAGCACGTCAGAGGGCAGGCTTCTGCTTTAGTTCTAATATCGCAGTAATCGCCCTGGATAAACTGTTGACTGTATTGGACTATCCTGTCGTTCAAGCACCAGTTATAGTGGCTGCAAAGCATATTGACCCAACTGCCCATACTGCTTGATTGGGATGCTTTTGGTCTTAGCTTGTAGACGTAAGCTGTCAGCAATAACTATCACTTCTTTGTAGCTGTGATACTTTTGTCTACAGTAAATACTAATCTATTGAGTTCAAAAATGCAACAGTAACGCCGAAAAAAAATTCCGTCTATGCAGGTAAACTACCATCTGGTTTGGATACTGAAAAGACGGAAAAAGGTTTTAGTTGGGGATGTAGAAACTCGACTCAGGCAGATTATCTCCGAGGTATGTCAAGAAAATCAATCGAATATCATTGCTTTGGAGATTATGCCCGACCACGTGCATTTGTTTGTCAACGTCCCCCCCAGCGTAGCAGCGCACAAAGTTGTTGGTGCTATCAAGGGCAGGAGTTCTAGATATTTACGGCAAGAGTTTCCGCATTTATTGAAACTTCCCAGTCTCTGGACTCACTCTTACACAAGTTTCTACTGCTGGGAATGTCAGTAGCGAAACTGTGCGAAGATATATTGAGGAACAGCGCCATCACGACGTTACTTGACAGGACTTAAACGTCCCGATCCCCCCAATCCCCCCTCTTGGAGGGGGTGCAAGCGCTTCTCGTCCTGGTTGATAATGCTTTCACCTCCGCCCCAGAGAGAAGCTTGAGATGCTACGACTCCCTTATCATTGAGCGTGGCAAACCCCAAACCGTTAAACAGACCTCTAGACGATAAAACCCCGGCATCTGTTTTTGATACCAGTCTGGGTATCTCTACTACAAATGTCGGGGTTTTACTTTTGGTCTTTGAAACTTTTTGAGGCATAAAGACCGCTACAAATTGGAAACATTTTACATCAAATTTCGTTGTGGTGCAAGATTTGACTGCCATCTTGATGCTGGCGCGCTTGGGACCGATGTCTTTAGCCTCTTGGCACCGCGCGCGTTTTCGGTGATTAAACATAGAGAGTTCGATAGCTGTTGCTTACCGCTTCTAAAAACCTGGACAAATCTACCCACAGGTAATTTGAACCCAGGTATTAAGTCCGCATTGAGCCACTCTCCGCTCTCGCATACGCGGAGAATCAGGCCAGGAGTTCATGTTAACTTTTCGCCCTTTAGTGGCTATCTGGGTAACACTTCCTGACTTTGCCGAGAACCGCTCCAAGGGAG
>NZ_BLAY01000399.1 GCF_020521235.1 Microseira wollei NIES-4236
GGCAAGGACAGCGGTGTGCGGGCAGCATTACAGCAGATTGCCAGTGAGTGAAGCAAAGCCTTAAGGCAAGGACAGCGGTGTGCGGGCAGCATTACAGCAGATTGCCAGTGAGTGAAGCAAAGCCTTAAGGCGCAAGGACAGCGGTGTGCGGGCAGCATTACAGCAGATTGCCAGTGAGTGAAGCAAAGCCTTAAGGCTTCGTTTGTGTAGCGGCACCCTTAAGGGTGCCGCTACACAAACGAAGGTGTACCTCATGCGCCTGTTTTCCCGCTATAAGTAGCCGTTGCCGGGGAATGACACCTTGTTAAGTTTTGTAAGCGTTTGCATAATTCTTGGGCTTTTGAGTCCGAGTAATTGATACAGGAGCAATATCAAGTCAGGTCTGACGCACGACTCACCTATCACCAAAGTTTATTGCTGGGATCTCTAGTTGCTTTCTGGACTATTTTTCAGAGAAACTTTGGTGTTTGCGTAAGTCCTGAAGTGTTAAATCAACGAATTCTTAAGAAGTAGAGGTCACTGATGTACGTCCCTACTAATTTTTCTCAAGCATTCGCCCAAATACAACATCATAGCTTTCTGGAAAAGCTCTTAAAACCCCTGGGTCAGTGGCTAGATGGGATTGAGGTGCATAACCCTCAACTGGCACTGTGGTTGTGCAAAATTATCCCGAATCAATGTCCGTTTGCCAGAGATATCCAGCTATTTGGGCAGACACTTTTCCACATTCCGCCCTTGTGCAAGCTAAATCCTCTCTAGGACAGTTTGATGGCTTGGCGCTGCCGCGCTTTGATTTTATTGGCTGACTGTGGCGAAGATGTCCCAAAATACTGGTGAAAATCGTCAATTATCAGCTGGCAAAACAGAGAAATAAATTTGGCATTTGGGTAATTAGAGGAAAAAACAGTGAAAAAAATTTTAGTGATCGAAGAGCAAGCCGAAACCAGAATTTTTTTTCTAGAATCGCTTAAATTTTCGGGTTTCTACACCATAGGTGCTGAAAACAACCAGATCGCTATTGAACGGGTACAAGCAGAGTTACCCGATTTAATCATCAGCGAAACTATCACGCCGAAACTCGATGGTTACGGCGTCCTATCTACGCTGCGGCAAAACCCGATTACTGCGATAATTCCCTTTATTTTTGTCACGGCGCGAAGCACTTGGACTGACATTCGTAAAGGCATGGAGTTGGGAGCAGATGACTATCTGACGAAACCTTGTACGATAGAGGAATTATTGAGAGCGATCGCCACCCGTTTAGAAAAACAAGTCACCCAAAAGCAGTGGTACGCTAAACAATCTCTCTCTACCGACAGCGCCAAACCAAAAGAGCCTCAGTCAAGCTTTGCTTCTGACTCCCAAATCGGTAAAGTTTTCCAATTCATTGAAACCAATTATCATCAACCAATTACCCTAGACGATGTAGCTCAAGCAGTGGGTTATTCACCAGCTTACTTAACCGATTTAATGCGACGCCAAAGTGGTAAGACAGTTCACCAGTGGATTGTTGAACGACGAATGACAGCCGCTTGCTTTTTGCTTTTGGAAACTAATCGATCGGTGGAAGAAATTGCAGCAGCAGTAGGTTATTCCTATACGGGATGTTTCTTTCGACAGTTTCGTCTCAGTTTTGGGATGGCTCCTAAAGCTTGGCGCAAGACACAACTAGAACGACAATTCAGTCATAACGTAACTTGCTAGTTATAAACTTTGGCGTTGCAAGCTTGCTAATTGCGAGCTTGCTAATATAGGATTTTTACTGACATTAGCCATTAGCCATTAGCCATTAGCCGCTCCCAGAGAGATAACTAGCAACTTGAGTTAATAGTCGGTAGGGCATTTTACCCTGGAAGGACGAAGCAAGAGGACAGTCAAATGTTGCCCTCTTGCTTCGCCCTTACCCACAATCGCGGTTACTGGATCGGTTTACTGGACGGAAGTTGCCCCCTGAAGTTCCTTCGGCTATTTTCCTTTACTCACATCTTGCACCAATGCCCTGGGCGGGCGGGACGCCCACCCCACAAGAGATTGATTTTGCTTGTGGGATGGGCATCTTGCGGGCGGGACGCCCACCCCACAAGAGATTGATTTTGCTTGTGGGATGGGCATCTTGCCCGTCCCACGCCCACCCCACAAGAGATTGATTTTGCTTGTGGGATGGGCATCTTGCCCGTCCCGCCCACCCCACAAGAGATTGATTTTGCTTGTGGGATGGGCATCTTGCCCGTCCCGCCCACCCCACAAGAGAT
>NZ_BLAY01000400.1 GCF_020521235.1 Microseira wollei NIES-4236
TCTCCCTTCTTGGTTGCGAATACCCAGTTATCGCCATCTATGGATGTCCAATACCTTTGATGTCCGGCGTTGATATTTCCACAGCGGCGGAATGCCCATCTACGAAGTTTCAGGTATGTGAGGTAATCTTGTTTTGACAATTCTCCTACAGTTTGTGCGTCGGAGTTTGTATAGTAAGAAGTCCATCCCCTTATTACAGGGTTTAGGTCTTTAATCAGAGCCGATTGGGGTGATGACCTGTGTTTTCTGATGATTCTTCCGATTTCCTCTTGGTGTGCCTTGTTTGACTTCGCTGATGGGGTGATGAGGGTTTTAAAACCTAGTATTTTACCTTGGGCATTTTTTGCACTTTGGTATTTTCCGACGGGGTATTGTTGGATGTGATGACCTAGAAAGTCAAATCCGGCAGTCCCATCCTCACTCAATTCAGGGTGAAGTGTGTGAGTTAGTCGGGTCTTTTCAGGTTTTAATTCCAGTCCGATGTCAGCTAACCAATTCGAGATTATCTCTCGACATCTTTGGACAACGGCTTTATCTTGATGTAGAACCACAAAATCATCTGCATACCTGACAATGGTAAGAGATTGTCTCTTGTACTGTTTTGCCATCACTACCCCATTGGGGTTTCTCAAGCTTAAGGTTTCTGCAAACTCTTTTAAGTGGTTTTCTAAGCCGTGGAGGGCAATATTTGCTAATAAAGGTGAAATGACTCCACCCTGCGGCGTTCCAAGAGATGTAGCAGTAAATGCTCCTTTGTCTATTCCCCCAGACTTTAACCAAGCTTTAATTTGTTGCCTGATTTTGCCTTTGATATTTAACTTTTGGAGCAATGTTTCATGGTTGATGCGGTCAAAACATTTGGCAATGTCGGCGTCTAGAACAAATTTAGGTTTGTCCTTAATACCATTTTTTATTTGCCATATCGCATCGTGACATGACCTTCCTGGTCGAAACCCGAATGAGTTTGGCTCGAATGTAGCCTCCCATTCTGGTTCTAATGCAGCTTTGATTGCTGCTTGCAGAGCGCGGTCATACATTGTGGGTATTCCTAGTGGGCGTTTTTCATCTCTTCCTGGTTTGGGTATCCAAACCCTTCTTGTGGGTTTGGATTTGCCAGTGAGTGTCAATTGCCCTGCGAGTTCGAGACGTGCTTTTGGGGATAGAGATTTAATTCCATCCACTCCCGCTGTCTTCTTACCCTGATTTTCAACTGTTACCCGTCGTACCGCTAGAACTCTGTTAGACCAAGACCTCATCAGTGTTTTTTGGAGTTGACGGACTTGTTTGACATCTCCACGACGTGAAGCAGCGTAGATGCGTTTTTGCAACTTAAAGACGTACCTTTCGACTTGTCGCCAATCGATATTCTTATATCCCTCTGTATTCGGTTGTGAATCAGATTTAGGCTTGTTCATTGCTACTTTCACCTCTAGCTTATTCACATTGCGGCTCACGTCAGCTTATCCCGGCAATTATGCCTTCTCTTTTCCAGCAATACCCGTTGATTCGGGTTGGGCATTGGCTTCTTGAACCATCCCACCATCTCGTTGCTTTTAGCTTGACTGCCTACCTGATTAATCGACCTCAATCAGGAGCTTACGTGATGGTTTCTTCGTTCCTACTATCCATTTGTTGATTCCTTTAGGGCGTGTTTCTCCACCGGGGTTGTAGGTAGTGCGCTATCTCGTTTCTCAGATACTGATAGACCTTACCCTTGTCGGCTATTTCCGACCCAGGAGTTAGATTGAATCTATTAGCTTATATCCCCTGGTCAATTATATCGATGGCTCATCAACACTTCGTTTGTTCTACCCATAGAATCTTGCTCGCAGTAGGTGCTTTCAGCTATTACCACCTATTCCTGCTTTCACCCCCGCTTTACAAATTTGATGGTCAGTCTCTTCTGTAGGGGCTACCAATTTGCTTGGTAGTTTGTGTGCTTTTTGTCCCGCACCGGGACAGTAGGGCTTAGTGTTTTCAAAGATTGGGTTATGATGTCGGTGTGACCCTTCATCTTTTCCTTTCTCCCCTAGCTGTCTTCGCTTTTGCTCGGCTAGGTTTCTTCACCTACATGGATAGTAAGTTGTCATCAGTAGAGGATTGAAGTGCTCACTCTACCCTGTTGGGTTACTCTACTGAAGCCAGTCATCTCTCCAATAGGATTTCGACTGAACGAATCGCACTGAGATTTAATTACGCACAATGCCGTCTT
>NZ_BLAY01000401.1 GCF_020521235.1 Microseira wollei NIES-4236
TTAACAATTTGGGAAATGCCTTCAAGGAAAAAGGCAAGTTAGATGAAGCAGTAGAATACTACCAGCAAGCCTTAAAGATAAAACCTGACGCTGATGTTTATAACAACTTAGCAACGACCCTCTCCGACCAAGGTAAGTTAGAGGCAGCGGTAGAGTGCTACGAGCAAGCTTTAAAAATTCAACCAGACTATGCTTTAGCCAAATTTGGCCTTTGTATGAGTCAGCTGCCGATTATCTATTCCAGCGTCGATGAAATTCATTTGAGGCGAAAGAATTATCAGCAACATCTAGAGAATTTAGCGCAACACTATCAATTAACCAATCCCAAAGAAAGAGCCGAAGCGACTCTTGCCATCGGGTCAATGCAGCCTTTTTTTCTGGCTTATCAAGGCGGCAATGACCGACCTTTGCAGCAAATTTATGGGTCAATGATTTGTCAGTTAATGTCGAGCCGCTATCCCCAAGGTCACCAGCCGATATCTCTGACAAATTTACCAGCTAACGAAAAAGTTCGGGTGGGAGTTGTGACCGGATTTTTTCGCAATCATTCCTGTTGGAAGTTAATCAGGGGTTGGGTAGAAAACCTAGACAGAAGTGAGTTTGAATTATTTGGATATCACACAAGCTCAGAACGGGATGGGGAGACTACCAAAGCAGCGAAAGCGTTTGATAAATTTATTCAAGGTCCCTTGCCGCTTGAACAATGGTGTGAGTTAATTCAAAAAGACAAGTTACACGTTCTGATTTTTCCAGAATTCGGGATGGAACGCACAACGGTGCAGTTGGGGTGCTTAAAACTGGCTCCGATTCAAATGACATCTTGGATTCACCCTGAGACGAGTGGGCTACCGACGATTGACTATTTTTTAACCAGCGATTTAATGGAACCGGAAAATGGTCAAGACCACTATACAGAAAAATTAGTCAGATTGCCCAATTTGTCCATCCACTATACACCTTTAGACGTCCAACCTCAAGTAATCAAGAAACAGGACATTGGGATCGCAGATGATGAAATCATGTTTTGGTGCTGTCAATCATTATATAAGTATTTACCTCAACATGATGATGTATTTCCTCGGATTGCTAAGGAGTTAGCACTCGGCAAGTTTGTATTTATTAAACATCCTACCAGCTACCAGATAACAGAAGTCTTTCGCCAACGGTTAAGCCATGCTTTCGAGGAATTCGGGCTGAATTATCAAGATTACTGCATCTTTTTGCCGCACATGGATGGCAGGAAGTTTGCCGGAACGGCAGCGCTCGCAGACGTATTCCTAGATAGCATCGGTTGGTCTGGAGGTAACACTACCCTGGAAGCGATCGCACACAATATTCCGGTCATGACATTGCCAGGAGAAATGATGCGAGGACGCCATACGATGGCTATCCTCAAAATGATGGGCATCTCAGAGACAATCGCTCAGAGTAAAGAAGAATATGTGCAGATGGCGGTGCGTCTCGGGCAAGATGCTCAATATCGTCAATACATCTCGCAACAAATTGCCCAGAATAAGCACAAATTATATGGCGACTTAAAACCTGTCAGAGCTTTGGAGGATTTTCTCTTAAAGCTGGTCAACAAACCCAGAAGATTTGGCGCAAGAGAAGTAACCGAAACTCTGCAATTGGCAGTTCAACATCAACGAGAAAATCGCTATGCTGATGCTGAACAACTCTATCGTCAAGTGCTGGAAAAACAACCTGACCACCCGGAAGCCTTGTACGGACTCGGCATGTTGATGCAGCAGATGGGTCAACCCCTTTGGGCTGAACAGTTGCTGAGTGCCGCTGCACAGGTGCAGCCGGATTCTGTCAAGATTTGGTTCAGTTTGGGCAATTTGCGTCAAGCTCAAGGGCAATTACGAGAAGCAGAGACAGCATACCAGCAAGCGATCGCACTCCGCCCCGATGCGGTAACGATTTACAATAACCTGGGCTACAACCTGCAACAACAAGGCAAGTGGTCCCAAGCAATAACCTGCTATCAAAAAGCTTTGGAATTGCAGCCCAATTGCGTAGAAGCGGATGTCAATTTAGGTAATGCACTCCATGCCCAAGGCAAGCTCTCCCCAAAGCAACAAGCTCATTATGCAGAATTGAATGGCAAATTGGGTCATGCTCGCAAAAAAGCCGGAGATTTAGAAACTGCCGCAGTTTACTTTCAAAAAGCCCTGGAACTGAATCCCAACTT
>NZ_BLAY01000402.1 GCF_020521235.1 Microseira wollei NIES-4236
AAAAGCAGTTGCGGTACGGATACAGGAAACTCATCTACTCCAGTGCGGCGTTTAATCTGTGATACTTCTTTTTGGAGCATAGCAACCATTTGAATTAATCTTCTAACGTCAGCACAACAATTCATATTGTTTTGAGGCGATGGTAGTTCTGGTGGTTCTGGTGGTCGAGGAGAAA
The DNA here is from genome assembly GCF_020521235.1 of Microseira wollei NIES-4236. Classification (GTDB taxonomy): domain Bacteria; phylum Cyanobacteriota; class Cyanobacteriia; order Cyanobacteriales; family Aerosakkonemataceae; genus Microseira; species Microseira wollei. The sequence continues at coordinate 176 of NZ_BLAY01000402.1, forward strand.
TTTATCTTATAGTAATTGTACAAACAGTTCCGCCAAAATTCCCATATTACATGTCTTCCTGCTCTTCATATTCCCTAACGTAAACTCCATCATTACAACTATAATATTTAGTTATAATATGATGTTCCCAGAAAACTTGCCTATTGTTAATCCAAACTATTCCCGTATAAAAAACTCCAACAATAATCTGTTCACCTGCTACTGAATAAGCATCGAGGTCGTAAACTGGTTCGGTGCGCGGATAGGTTGTAGTTATTTGTTTTAATTCTCCGATGCCTTGAGTTTCTAGAGTTATTGTTGAAATTCTTGTGTTGCTGTTTTGATCAGGGCGACATTCTCCAAAATAATCATCAAAATTTCTGCCGCCGCCAACATAGTGCATTGTCGTATTACACCTAATTTCAAAAACAATTCTGTATCGTTGGCTGGGATCTCGCTGCGGCAACCTTGGTAAAGAAGGTATTGAAGGCCAATCTATAAGGTAATCGCTTGAACTTGGCGGTGGTTCTGGCGGCGGTTCTGGACTTCTTCTGCAAGCGGGTAACAGGTAACAATAAGTTTGACTAACGGTTTCTGTAGCTGAATAATTTTGAGTCATCGTGACACAAACGCTACAGCCATTTATACTAATTTCATACTTAGGTTCTGCAAAAGAAGTTGGAGCTTGTAAATCTATATCGCAGAAATAGCTCAACGAAGGATGAATTTGACCGCATTCGTTAGTTTCTATTTGCGGTGGGGTGTTGTAAAAAGGAGTATTTCCAACTCGACGGAGACCATCGGGAAGTTCTTGGTCAGCAGAAAAGCTAAAAGGAGATTCGCCACCATCAGCTTGATTATGTTGGGGAGACCTGGTTGAATTTGTTGGTCTAGTTCTAGTAGTGCGGGTCATATACTGCCCTCCATTCCCACCAACCTGCCGTTACCACCAACGCTGAGGGCAACTAATTGCTGCGCGATCGCATAATTACCCCAAGTTTCTTGGTTAAAAGTTCCGTTGGGAGTTAAATAGGGACAGCTATCGGTTAAAACCCCAGAAGTGTGACCATAAAAAAACCTTACGTTAGTTCTGCGTTTACGACGTACAAAGCGCGGCGTCTGTTGTTGAACGGACGAACAATTACTGGTTCATTTGCGGGTAAGTTAATGCCAATCGGATACCAATTATTAATAGATTGCTCTTTGATTTCAATTAATTTTATGTCGGCTTGACACTGGGTTTTAATTAAAACTTCATCGCGCCCAGATAATTGCTTATATCCTAAATCGGATAGCACTTGAGCGCCTATCCGCTCTGATTCACCTACCAATAAAACTTCTTGAGTAGCGCTTAAATAAGGACGTAAATGTTGAATTGGTAATTGAAAAGGGATGTTTTGAAGAACTATCGGTTGCCCTTGCTTGCGAAAAAGCCCGCCCCCATCGTCGGATAAAAGCTGAATCCCTACTTTTTCATAATTAAGCCAGTTATTGTAAATCTTAGTTGCTTGTTCTGTACGGTTATCTAAATCCCTAAGATCTGGTAGCGCAGCAGGGCTAAGGCTAACGATGTTAGAAGCAATATCAAAAGATGCAACAAACAATTGCACTAGGGCATAATAATCGTCTCCAATTTGAAATTTAATTTTGTCATAAATGGGACGAGCGCTGAAGCATTCAACTTGAGCGTTTCCAGTGCTGGCTGTCAAAATAGCTTGACTAGACCCAGTTAGGGCTATAGGTTCTCTCATAACAAATAAGCTTTTCCGGTTGTGGTTTGTCCCCCGCTTGCAGCAATAGTTACTTCGAATGGCATGTTGTTGTAGGTGGCGGTAAACGTGCCATTCCCCACACCGCCCACCGTGCCGTTAGAAATTGACCAAGAAATATAATTACCGTTTGTAGAGTTTTATTCCCGACGCTACCGCTAGTCGCGATATAAACATCAACTAGCTCGCCTCGCTTAGTCAAAATCATTCTGCCTTCCAACAAACTGTTAGAGGAGCGTAGATCCATGAAAAAAGCCAGCATTGCTTTG
>NZ_BLAY01000403.1 GCF_020521235.1 Microseira wollei NIES-4236
CTGATGCCGTGCCCCTACCCCGATTGATCTGGCGGCAAATCGATCTCAGTAGGGGCACGGCATCTGACCATCTTTCGACTGGCGACAAAACTCTGATGCCGTGCCCCTACCCCGATTGATCTGGCGGCAAATCGATCTCAGTAGGGGCACGGCATCCTACAATCTTTCAACTGGCGACAAAACTCTGATGCCGTGCCCCTACCCTGATTGATCTGGCGGCAAATCGCTCACCTGCTCACCTGCGATTAATTTTGCGCGTTCTTTGGTAGGGTAAGCTCGAAGCCCCAAGGTTCTAGTAATGTGCGTAACAAATCGAACACTTGGGGCTCGGCATCGACTACGAGTAACTTGCCTTCGGGGGTGGCGGATTGTTGCAGGATTTGCGCGATCGCTTCCATCACCCGACTCGCCGACACGGGTTTGTGCAGGAAACCCCTAGCCCCGAGTTGGGCAGCGGTGATCGGATCGCTCAACCCCTCGCGGGCGGTAAACACCAACACTGGTATCGGGGGTTGATCAGTTGCCAATTCCGCTAACAATCCAAACCCATTTTCTGCCGAGTCGGGAAAGCACAGATCGAGCAGCACCACATCGGGGCGGGTATGGGCGATAAATTCTCTGGCAATGGATAAATTATCAGCAGCCGCAGCTTGCATTCCCCAGGTGGTAGCCTGGGTTACCAAATGTGCGGTGAGGGCGGTATCGTCATCGACAATTAACAGTTGGGATTGCTGCTTGACGGGAATCGGTGCAGGAGTTGGTAGCGGGGAAGTGGCTGGATCTCGCTCCAATTCTTGCCGCAACGCCAGAACGAGTTGAGGTAAATGCTCTATTTGCCCCGGATTCGGGTTTGTATCGGCTTTAAAGGTTTGTTCGATTTGACGCGAGAGGTGGGAGGCTTTATCGAAACCAAAGCTGCCCAGGGAACCCACGAGGGTGTGTGCTTCCCTGACAGCGGACTGGCGTAATTCTTCAGTCAGCTTGCTTTGTTCTAGGGCAGCGATCGCTTGTTCCAAAACCGCGATCCGAGCCAGGTAAGTCTCTTTATATCGCTTCCAGATACCAGTAATAGCTGATGTGGCAGAGGACGCGGGGGAAGAGGAGGCGGGGACACGGGGACACGGAGACGCGGGGAATGTCTCTGCAAAACTCGACCCGTCCCCGCGTCTCCCACTCTCCGCGTCTTTTCTGCTCACCTGCTCTGTTTCTTTGGGTTTGAGCCGATACCCCAGGCGATAGACTGTTTCGATCAGATCGGCTTTAGCCCCAGCTTGTTTGAGTTTAGATCGCAAACTCTTAATATGCGCTCTGACGGCATTTTCTGAAGGGGGTTCGTCAAATGACCAAAGGTGATCGAGCAGCGCACTGGAACTGTATATTTTATTACTGTTGCGTAAGAAAAGCTCTAGCAGGCCATACTCTTTAGCAGTCAAATGCAAGAGTTGACCGTTGTAAGTAACTTCACAGCTACTGGGGTCAAGACGAAGATTTCCCCACTCTATAACTGGGGAACTGGTGGTATTGCCTCGACGCAGTAAAGCGCGTATCCGGGCTAATAACTCTTGCAAATCAAATGGTTTAACGACGTAATCATCTGCCCCGGCGTCTAACGCCATCACCTTGCTGGTACTGGCATCTTGGGCAGTGACTAAAAGCACGGGGGTGCTATTTTGAGCTTGTCGCAGCCGTTGGCAAAGACTAATTCCGTCGAGCTTAGGCAGCATCAAATCGAGCAAAATCAAGTCATATTGGATACCTTCAGCCAAGTTCCAACCAACCTGACCATCTGGAGCCAGATCGACTAGATAATGCTGGTTTGTCAGCGTGTCTTTCAGCACTTGAGCCAGATGCTCATCGTCTTCTACTAGCAAAATTCTCACGGCGGCTAGTTACCCTCAAGACTTGGTAGGAGCGAAAGATCTCCTATAATCCAGATTAATCCTGAACGGTCGCGAGCGATCTCGCGAGGGCAGCAGTTGCAGAAGCGATTCACGGGTATTTAACCGCACTTGTGGGTTGTAATATCGTTTCCGGTTGCATCCAAACGATCAAAATTGGTCGTCGGGGCACGGCAGTGGAAAATCTTCGCCTTTTGGGCAAAGACTATTGATGTTCCCTGGGATATCAACATTGGTCGTCGGGGCACGGCAGTGGAAAATCTTCGCCTTTTGGGCAAAGAC
>NZ_BLAY01000404.1 GCF_020521235.1 Microseira wollei NIES-4236
ACACCTTCTTCATCCGGGAGCGTGGTAGCCCCGTCAATTTATTGCGGGGTGGAAACGCGACCCGTGCGATTTTAATCGCAGTCAGTATTATTTTGAGTGATGTGGATCATTAATATAAGCTTCGATAATAGCAGAACTAACTTTCCCTGTGGAGTCATAAAAATAAGCATGAGTCCACAAAGTAGGCAACTTGAGTAGATGCGGAAATTCTTGCCTCAGATATCGTGAAGACCTACCTTTAAAAGCTTTAACTATGGAATTAATAGGAGTATTAGGATCGTACTCTACCAAAAGATGTACATGAGCGGGGGCTATTTCCAAGCATTTAATGATCGATTGTTTTTCATTTGCTACTTCGGTTAATATCTGGCTTAAACGAAGTTTTACATCTCCCACTAATACTGGCTTTCGTCGTTTAGGTATCCAAACCAGATGAACCGTTGCTGCCCCAACGGAATGATTGTTGTGCCTGTACTGCCTGTTGTTCGCCTTCATTTTCTGTATGTAGCTGCAAGCTATTGACAACAATTTTAGTTGAGCTTAGTATATAGCAACAAGCCAAAAACAGAGCTAGGGGGGTGATGCAAGTTGGTACGGAGTACAGCAACGGTGTTCATTACCGAAATTCCTTTGATAGTAGACAGTAAGCAAGAATCAGAATTATTGTCTCGTTTTCAAGCAGCGAGACAACTTTATAATGCTTGTCTAAACGAAGCAATGGTGAGAATGAACTTAGGAAAGCAACTCCGAGATATATCAATCAGCCAAAATTATATAAAAAAAAAAAATAAAAAACGGAGTGATGCTTTTATCGCTGCCCGTAAAGGTTACAGATATTCTGATTACGAGCTCCAAGCCTATGCAACAATTGTCAGCAATAAATCAAAATGGATAGCAGAGAATATTGACTCTAATACCCAACAAACTTTAGCTACTCGCGCTTTTAGATCCAGTGAAAAAGTCTTGTTGGGGACTGCCAAAAAAGTTCGGTATAAAGTGGCAAGTAGATTGAGAAGCGTTGAAGGTAAAACCAATAAACAGGGGATTAGATGGAAAAATAATCAATTAGTTTGGGGGAAATTAAAACTAACTGCAATTATTGATTATAATAACCCCGTAATCCAACATGGGTTAAAATCCCCAGTTAAATATGTTCGGTTACTTTGGCGTGAACTCAACGGTAAACGGCGTTGGTATATTCAGTTAGTTACCGAAGGAGTGCCATACCACAAAGAAAAAAACTATATTTCTGATGGTGTTATTGGACTAGATTTGAACATTTATAACATAGCCTTTGTTGGGGATAAACAAGCTGGATTGTTACCTTTTGCTGATAAAGTTCCCAGTTATGCTCGAAAAATTAAAGCATTGCAACAAGCTATGCAACGCTCACAACGGGCGATTAATCCAGAAAACTATGAGCCGAATTTTCAAGATAAAGTAGGACGCAAAGTTGTTACCAAGAAAGGTAAAGCTAAAAAGGGGAAACAACGATGGAATAAATCTAAAGCTTACATTAAAGCAGCCCATAAAAAACGTGAAATAGAACGCAAAAAAGCGGCTTACTCTAAATCTCAGAATAGAAAAATTGTTAACGAGATTCTGAAACATGGGAAACATATAAAAACTGAGAATGTCTCGGTTAAAGCTTGGCAGAAACGCTATGGAAAAGCTATTTCTGCTAAATCCCCAGGTTTTGTGCAATCTGAACTGAAACGCAAGGCTGAAAGTGCTGGCGGTTCATTCACCAAGTTTTCTACTTCATCTACTGCGCTGTCTCAAACTCATTTGAATGGTGAACGCATCAAGAAATCACTTTCAGAAAGAGTTCATTACGATGTAACGGGTGTGATTATGCACCGAGATTTGTTTAGTGCGTACTTGAGTAGATTCGTTAATGACGAAGACAGCCTTCTATTGCATCTCGCTCTTAGTGAGTGGGAAAGGTCGGAGCCTTACTTAATGCAGGCATGGGAGGAATTTCAAATAAACTGCGAACAATTAGGCGAGTCCGAAAGTAGGCTGAGTCATTCACCCTCTGAGCAGTTCTGCATTAAGCTAAGAACAGTTAACCAGATAGCTATTTTTCGAGCGAAAAGTTAACTCCAATTCTTAGCCTGAATCCCCGTCGATTTATCGCGGGGAGTGGCTCAA
>NZ_BLAY01000405.1 GCF_020521235.1 Microseira wollei NIES-4236
GAACGCCCTCAATCGTGGATCTCAAATCTCTACCTCTGCTCCCCAGGCGACTGGAGGATGGCGGCAAGTTTGGGAGACGAAGCGACAGAAACCCACCCCTCAACGTTAGTAGGGGTGGGTAGTTCATTATTGTTTACCAGTCCTCTTTAGAGGACTTTCGCTATTAGACGGGGAATTTATTCCCTGTCGGGGTGACAGCGAAGCGGTTAGATTTGTGTCAGGCTGCATCCCCTACCTCCTTCCTAATGCCTGGTAGAAGTTTTGGGTAATTGCTCCCGGTTCTGCCAGTTTTTGATCCAGCGCCCAACGCGATGCCGGAATTAAAAACCGTTCGGGAATAATCCCCGGATCGTTTCCTGCTGCTAAACGCTTTCCTGCTTCTTCAATCATTCGCTGGTGCTGTGGTTTAAATCCGGTAACTTCGGCTAGGGTTTTATCGCCTAACTGTGGGTATTTGGTAAAGCAAATTGTATCCACGACCAAATGATTGGCTTCGCTAAATGTTTTCAGTAATTCAGCAGGAATGTTGCCCGCGCGGGGATTGGGATAAAGACGCTGCCAAATTTGGCGATATCTTTCTGCTGTTTCAGGAAATCCCATGCGGCGCAGTAATTCAATGCTGATAAATACCCGCAGATAGGGAATGGGATGGGGTGCGCCAGAGTGGAAGTATAAAGTAGATTGGGGCGATCGCGCGGCAATATCCATCAATGATGCCACAATCCCAGCGCCACCCAGCAACAATCCGCACATATCGGCAAAGGTTTCGCTGTGCCAATTCGTCCAGGTAGCAGCTACCGTGCGACTCATTCCCGCTTTGAGGAGGCGTTGCGCGATCGCGCGAGGAATTACTTCCCGCAAATTCAAATCCGTTGGCAAATTGTGGGAAACTTCGTGCAAAATCGCCCCCAGGGTCCAGGGATTCACCAAACGGTGATAAGGTAATTGAATCAGCGGAAAAGGATTAATTTGCTGTCCCAATTTACTTAAGGGAATACCGCGCCGAAACGTAGCGGGGGAAAAGCCAGTTCTCATGTACGAAAACGGCGCGGGTGCTGGGATTGATTTGGCGATTCCCAAACCCATGTAGATGTCTTGGTAGCAGTCTAGGGCGATGCGATCGCACCCTAAAAGCCAGTTGCCAAATTTAGATTGTCTTTGTCCGAATAACTCAAAATAAAAATCCCAAATTTGCTCAATTGCCCTCACCCAATCCTGCGCCCGATCTTGGCAAATCATCAGATGTTGCAAATGTTTGGTATCGGGAGAACGCATCGCCGTTTCTGCACTCGTCCCCACTTGCTTCGAAATCTCCATTAATTGCGATCGCAGCGAACTAATCAGTTCATTTACCGCATCAATATGGGCATCAGAAGGACTGGCTGAATCGGTACCAAACTCATCGTGACGGAAGGGTTCAGGCGCTGCGTGTCTGGTAACATTCAGCGCCTGAACCCTCAGCCAAGAGTTTAAACTGGGCAGTTGTTTCTGTTGTTTTATTTCTGCTGTTTTTTGATACAATCGGGCCAGATCGCTTAACTCGTCCGAGTCGTTCTCTGCGCCCAAAGGTGTCAGCGTTTCCAACAGTTTTTGCATAATATTTATCCCGATTGCAGAGTTACGACCGACGAGAATTTTAAGCGTAAGCGCGACGCCGCTTGCCGTTCATTTTTGCCTGCATTTGATGCTGCGCTCGATGGGATTGCTTCATCGCGGTGGCAACTTGATTGGGATTGTCCAAAACTTTAGCTGTATTCGCTGCTAGCGCCCTCAGAGCCATTGTTTGCGAGAGCGGTTTCCCTTGTTCTACCTGATTCGCTAAAGTTCCCATTGTTCCTTTCAAAACCTGCGGCACTGTCTGCAACAATTGCCGCGTATTGGGGTTGTTATATAAAGCGCGTCCCATCCGGGATACACCTTGAACTAAAGAGCGAGCCACAGAAGTAAGTAGGTGAGTATAACTAAATTGAACAAGAGGCGGCCGGGGGGGGCCCCCCCCCCCGAAATTACAAGCTTTTGGGGGGGGGGGTCCCCCCCCCCCCCCCCCTCCATAAAACTTTTTCTTTTTTTTTTTTTTTCTTACTTTTTCCCTTCCCCTCCCTAGGGAATTAAATCGCGTCCCATGGCCACACCACC
>NZ_BLAY01000406.1 GCF_020521235.1 Microseira wollei NIES-4236
GCGCGCGCCAACCGAATCAGCGCGAATTTTAGCTGCTGGCGAATCGAACCAGACCGGGCAGCTTGAGTTTTTTGCTCGAGACTAGCAGCAATCGTAATAGCCATTGGATTCCCCGATTTAATCAACGCGCGTTTCAGGGCCGCCAAAGTTTCCGCACCCGTAGTTTTGTCTGTCAGAATCGTCAGCAACCCGTGCATCAGTTCGTCGCGATGATTCTTATCTTGCTCCAGAAACTGTCGCAGCATCTTACCAAACTTGTTCCTCAAACTGCTGGGTGAATTTGTCTCGATTTGAGTGCTGCGACAACCACCAGAACCGCTGATAAATTCGCCCTTTTTCTCCCCCTCACTTCTTTGATTTGCCGCCATACCCATCGCAGCATGAAACTTACGACACGAGATATGCGCTAGAGTTGGACGACCAGATTTAGTTCCCCGGCGCTTAATTTTGATTATCGGTTGTCCGTCATCACCTAAAAATTGCTCAAAGGGAAAAATCTGAACTAACAAGATTGCTTGGGTGTCGCTACCAGCACCAAATTGCTTGAAGATGCCCATGTAACGAGGGAATTTTGGCTGTTTAAGTATCTGGCTAATTCGGCAGTCAATTTGATAGGGACGCATCTGCCACTCAACTATTGACTTAGCATAGGAAATCAATTGTTTGTCGCCACCATTTTTGGCTGCCAATCCTTACGATTGAGCCAAGCGCAAGGCATATCTCGCCGCCGACCTCAACGACACTACCGCACCGGCAATCGATGCCCAAAAAGGAGATGATTCTCCATTTTTAGTGGAGCCAAAGTCAATATCGTCTAATTCTGGTGCTTCAATGTGTAACTTTTGGCGCGCGCGGTTGATTAGTTGATTCAGGACTTTATTGCAGCTTTCCCCGGACAAATAAAGATCGCTAAGCTCTTTAATAATCGGTTCTTTCTGTCTGATTAATTGTACTGAATTTGGTAGGCGCACCCAGCCAAAACTAGCAAGACAACAGCGTCGTGAAAGTCGTCAAAGTCGTTCCAGTTACACAGAGCTAAGCGACTGTACTTGACTAAATTATGGGAAACCAGGTGTACTTCAATACCCGCGTCTCTCAGGTTATTAACCCAGACTCGCGAGTCAGAACCAGTATTCTAAAAATACAATTATTTGGCCAGTATCCGGTTTAAGCGATACAATCTTGTTGACGCTATCAAAATTGGGGGTTAAGCAAATAAATTCGGCATAGTCATCAAAAAAATCCTTGGGGTTTGATATAGGAGAATCCCCGTCCCACCCTAGGAGGCAGGAACTGTTTTTCCCCACATCCAATCCAGCAATTACAGTTTTAGTCATCACAATCTGATCCTACGAATCCCCAAAAGCCAGCTGGCTTGATTCAATGTGAAGCGGATTGTGAAATGGTAAAATTGAACAGCTTGTGAAACAATAAAAGCCTCAGCTTGTTTCAGTGTAAAGGCTGCGAGTTGCGGATTGTTTAACCCAATCCGCGACCCCTCTTAGTCAGAGGGGTTTCCCTAGCGGGTTAGTCTAGCGAGTCAGGCGGTTTATATCTGAGATAAACGTTGAGCAACAATTTCCCACGCTTTGTTCGATTCGGCCAGCAATTTTTCGGCTGGAGTGCCTAAAAATCCACGGCTGTGTTCTTTATCCCAATAAACGTTAACAATCAGTTCTTCGTCGTCTTCTGGGGAGATAACTTCTAAGACTCGGATTAAAGCGAGATTGATCCAGAGGTTGTCAATTTTGACTGGAAACATGCTAGGAACCCCGAGCATGAATAATCGATCGGAAAACGCTCTTGATGGGCAAGCGCCTAACTCTCGTGGGCGGTTGCTCCCCCCCAAAATCTTCACCGCGATATCGTAATGCGCAGCGGGATTTGGGGGTTTGACCACCTGGAACTTCTGCGTGAAAGGATTATAGGTGAGCCAGAAAGTTTTGTAGTTATACGTTCCCTGGGGTCTGAGTACCCAAAAGCTTTCCCTCGCTTTTTGTCCGCGCCAATCTCGTTGCCCAAAGCGGGCAATGATATCGTCGATCGCTTGGGTCATAATGGAATTTTACCTTCCCTAACTTTTGCTAAAACTTCCTCAAATTC
>NZ_BLAY01000407.1 GCF_020521235.1 Microseira wollei NIES-4236
TAACCTGTTTTGAATCGCACCCATGACAAGGGTGGAATTATTGAGGAGCCGGATGAGGTGAAAGTCTCACGTCCGGTTTTGAAGGAGAGGTAAGAGTGGTAACGCTCCTATCGACTCTAACTGGTGTGCCGATGATTGGCACGATAATTATGAAGGGGCGCCCACAGATGGTAGTGCTTGGGGAATAAAAATAAATAATAATGATAATCATTACCATGTGCGGCGCGGTGGTTCGTGGTACAACTATCTGAGGCGCTGCCGTTCGGCGTTTCGTAACAGGTACGATTTGGACGTCAGGTGGTACAGCATCGGTTTTCGGGTTGTTTGCTCCTCGGCGTGGACTCAATAGCCCTCTACCCTCTTGCAATTTTGCCCTTTTCCCTCTATTATTTAATCTTTCGCGCGCAGCGCGAGCCAAAATTTTTTTTAGGGGTGGCTATGCAAGATCTGCCGATTATCCAGAAAACCTACGACTTAATTAAATGGTACGACGCAAATAAACCCGGTTTCTAACTTCATCGTGGGTAAATCCTGCGATCTTGTAGGGGCACGGCCAGGATAAATTTTGATTTTACCCAAAGATTGTAGAATGCCGTGCCCCGTAAGCTGGAAATTGATTGAGGGAATGGGGCGGCACCCAGAAGGAAAGGTGAAGGACATCAGGAATATCGGTAATTTCTTTCCCATGTTAATTACCTGCATTTGTTTTTCAATTCGCCGCGCCTGACGTTGCAGATACCACCGGATATGATATTACACAAACAAATCGTTCGATCTTGTAGGGGCACGGCGGCGATAACTTTTGATTTTACCCAAAGATTGTATATTGCCGTGCCCCTACAACCGAAAATTGATTGAGGGAATGGGGCGGCACCCAGAGGGAAAGGTGAAGGACATCAGGAATATCGGTAATTTCTTCCCCATCTTCATTCCCCGCGTCTGTTGTTCAATTCGCCGCGCCTGATGTTGCCGATGCCACGGGATATGATATTACGCAAAAAAATCGTCGCTTTGTCAGCTAGATATCTATGCAGAAACCCGGTTTTTGGCTTCATTTTGGGTAAATCCTGCGATCTTGTAGGGGCACGGCGTCGATAAATTTTGATTTTACCCAAAGATTGTAGAATGTTCGCTACAGCTATGCAGAAACCCGGTTTTTGGCTTCATTTTGGGTAAATTCTGCGATCTTGTAGGGGCACGGCAGGGATAAATTTTGATTTTACCCAAAGATTGTAGAATGCCGTGCCCCTACAACCGGAAATTGATTGAGGGAATGGGGCGGCGCCCCGAGGGAAAGATGATGAAGGTGATGGAGGTGAGGAAGATCGGTAATTTCTTCCCCATCTTAATTACCTGCATCTGTTTTTCAATTCGCCGCGCCTGACGTTGCCGATGCCACCGGATATGATATTACGCAAAAAAATCGTCGCTTTGTCAGCTAGATATCTATGCAGAAACCCGGTTTTTGGCTTCATTTTGGGTAAATCCTGCGATCTTGTAGGGGCACGGCGTCGATAAATTTTGATTTTACCCAAAGATTGTAGAATGCCGTGCCCCGTAAGCTGGAAATTGATTGAGGGAATGGGGCGGCACCCAGAAGGAAAGGTGAAGGACATCAGGAATATCGGTAATTTCTTCCCCATCTTCATTCCCCGCGTCTGTTGTTCAATTCGCCGCGCCTGACCTTGCCCATGCCACCGGATATGAGATTACGCCAAGAAATCGGTTTTCTGCATAGGTTGTAGGGGCACGGCCAGGATAAATTTTGATTTTACCCAAAGATTGTAAAATGCCGTGCCCCGTAAGCTGGAAATTGATTGAGGGAATGGGGCGGCACCCAGAAGGAAAGGTGAAGGACATCAGGAATATCGGTAATTTCTTCCCCATCTTCATTCCCCGCGTCTGTTGTTCAATTCGCCGCGCCTGACCTTGCCCATGCCACCGGATATGAGATTACGCCAAGAAATCGGTTTTCTGCATAGTAGAAACTTTGGTGATAGGTTCATCGTGGGTAAATCCTGCGATCTTGTAGTAGCACGGCCAGGATAAATTTTGATTTTACCCAAAGATTGTAAAATGCCGTGCCCC
>NZ_BLAY01000408.1 GCF_020521235.1 Microseira wollei NIES-4236
ATTCCATGCCGTGCCCCTACAAAACCCGTTAAACCAGGGGCACGGCATTCTACAATCTTTGGGTACAAACTAAAAGTTATTCCATGCCGTGCCCCTACAAAACCCGTTAAACCAGGGGCACGGCATTTAACAATCTTTGGGTACAAACTAAAAGTTATTCCATGCCGTGCCCCTACAAAACCCGTTAAACCAGGGGCACGGCATTTAACAATCTTTGGGTACAAACTAAAAGTTATTCCATGCCGTGCCCCTACTCTTTCCTGCCTAATAAAAGATAAGTCATCATCTCGCCCTTGCCTTTGATTGTAATTTTACCCCTCGACTCAAACTCAAACCGATCGCGCAACCTTTCGTAAGTATCAGCAGTTACCTGAATCGCCCCTGCCATACCATGAGACTCCATCCGACTGGCGACATTAACCGTATCGCCCCAAAGGTCATAAATAAACTTTTTCGTGCCAATTACCCCAGCAACAACGGGGCCAGTATTAATGCCAATGCGGATATTACAATTGCTGTCATGCCTTTTGTTAAATTCAGCAATTTCCAGCCGCATATCCAGCGCCATTTCTGCCACCGCCTCAGCATGATCCGGACGTGGATTGGGAATCCCACCCGCTACCATATACGCATCGCCAATCGTCTTTATTTTCTCCAAACCATATCGTTCGGTCAAGCGATCGAACGCGGAGAAAATTTCATTCAGCAACGAAACTAATTCTTCTGGCGATACCTGTGAAGATAGCTCGGTAAACTTAACGATATCGGCAAATAAAATCGTCACTTCAGCAAATCCATCGGCGATGCTGTGGTGTTGATCTTTCAGGCGATTGGCAATCGGTTCGGGCAGAATATTGAGTAACAACCGTTCGGATTTTTCCTGTTCTACTGCCAATTCCTCATTAGCCTTTCGCAAATCAGCCGTGCGTTCGATCACGCGCAATTCTAACTCTTTCGCAGTGTGCTTCAACCTGGCAATTACCAGGGCTATCCCCATTATCCCCAATAAAGAAATCCCCGCTAAGGTGAGCGAAGTTTCTTTCAAACCATCGTCAGTTTTTTTCATCACTCGATCGATGGGAGTGGAAATTTCCAAAATTCCTCGCACGTCCCCTACTTTCCAATCTTTCTTAGGACTATCAGCCAGGGTGTTGTGACAACCGATGCAGCTAGGTTTGAGGATATCCGCTTGTGCATATCGCAGGCATATACGACCGTGAAAATTTTCAAAGCGAATAAATTTTTCATCGGGATGTTGTCTCAAATAAGTCAGCGCTTCCCGTTCAAAATCATCTTTAGCACCCCCTTCAGATTGCCGCGAAGGAAAGGGGAAATCGCTATACAGTCGCACTGACATTCCAGGGTTTTCTCCACTCAGGCGCTTACCAAGTTCGATCAAGAACGTTACGGGTACGGGAATGGCTCCCTCTTGGTTTTGATAGGTGTCGGTGACGATCAAATCTTCGTGAATGGCTTTGATCCGATCGACAACCGCAGAACTGTAAACCGTGCGTGCTTCTTGGATTGCTTGAGCATATAATGTTGTATTTTGTACGGCTTGCCATTTAACTAAACCCGATGATAAGCGGGACATATTCCAAACAGCCGCCGTTACTCCGGCAAAGAAAAAGAGAATCAGCAACAGGATAGTTCGCCTGTACAGAAGTTGGAGCAATGTTTCTAGGAATTTGGCAATCGACTGGCGGATTGTCAGTTTAATTTTAGGGGTGCTGTTGAGATTCATGGAATCATTCCCAGATTGGTATCGAGCTATAAGTTAGATACGTGGCACCGAGCAAAAATCCCGTTCGTGGTAGGGGCACGGCAGGATTAATTTTGTTAAATTATCCGAGATATCTTGGAACCCCGTGCCTGTTCGTGGTAGGGGCACGGCAGGATTAATTTTGTTAAATTATCCGAGATATCTTGGCACCCCGTGCCTGTTGGTGGTAGGGGCACGGCAGGATTAATTTTGTTAAATTATCCGAGATATCTTGGCACCCCGTGCCTGTTGGTGGTAGGGGCACGGCAGGATTAATTTTGTTAAATTATCCGAGATAT
>NZ_BLAY01000409.1 GCF_020521235.1 Microseira wollei NIES-4236
GTGACATCCTCCCGACGTTCATCTGAGTACAGATAGAACGCGGGCTTCCTGCTTCGTTGTTACTGCCCTGGTTGGGGCAGAATTTAACGCATTTTTGAGTGAGGCGCTGTCCATCCCCACTGTATTAAGACCTATCCATTTGATGAGTTTTCCCGAATTTACATCTCTCGGTAGACTCTCCAGACAATGAGGGCAATCATGCCAGCGGTCTTTTAAGGACTTCGGCACTTGACCCAGGCAAGCATGGCAGTACTGGGAAGTTCCACTAGGGTCTACCTTGAGGACTCTTTTACCGAGCTTAAAGGCCACCCATTCCAAAATCTTCACAAATTGACCCAGCGCGGCATCCGTCATAGACTTGTTCAACCCTGACTTTGCCGCTTGTCCATTCGGCATAATCTTGCCATCTGAATTCGTCTTGAGCTGATTGCGCCGGATCAAGTTCTTCAGTGCCAGGTCTTCAATAAAAATGACTTGGCAATCCTCAAACAGTTTGTAGGCTAGTTTGAATTGCCAATCTTTGCGAGACCGTGCCAAGGAGCGTTGATACCAAGCAATCCGTACCGCTAGAATCTTTCGGCCAATACTGCCATGAGGCGTTCTTGCTTTCTTGGCTTGCAGCCCTTGCATTTTCTCCTCTAGTTGTCTGAACCAGCGGGGAAACTCAACTTGAGTCCCATCAGAGCAAGAGGCAAAGAATTCTAGGCCAAGGTCAATCCCTTTCGAGTTTTGTTCAGTGGGCTGTATCTCTACAACCTCCTTCGGAACCGACTCATCATCTAGAGCAAACGATATTGAATAACCATCCAGCTCTTTAACGATGGTCGCCGTCTTAACTGTAAACCCTGAAGGAATCGGACGATGCTCCATAAAGGAAACTACGCCTATTTTTGGCAGATCCACTTGCCCTGTACCGACAATTTCAACCCCTTGCGGGAAGCAAATTGAACGGTAATAGGGCTTGCCCTTGAATTTGGGCTTCCCAGACCGTTTCCCGTTGCCGTCTCCCTTCACAAATCGGTCAAAAGCATTCGTTACCCGCTCAATCACGTTCTGAAGCACCTGAGACGGCATCTCCTTGTATTCAGGAAATAGCCGCTTCGTACTGGTCAGATCGTCTTTTTGAACATTGGGCCAATCCACATACCCTTGATTGATCAGGGAATATTCTTCTCCTTTGCGTTTCCCTTTGCTTAGGGTCTTAGAAAGTGGGATATTCCGATAAATGTCTTCAACCGGAACGATAGAGACATTCAGAGGGCAAGCATTTACGGGAGTACGGGTTGAATCGAACCAACGGAACCTCTCCCCTAGCCTGAAATTGTATTGCCGCCTAGATAGCTCAATCCATTCATCAATCACTTGGGACTGATGGGCTTCTGGAATGAGTTTTTACTGGTAGGCAAGTTTCATGTTTCTATTATAATCAATGTGTATTAAAATGGCTACACTGAGTGAAAACAGATTTTGTATCGAGTGGTAGATCCGTGTCTGACCTGAAAGCTCATCTTGTTTTGACGACCAAGTATCGCCGCAAGCTGCTGACGGGCGAAATGATTCAACGATTAGGTGAGATTATGGGCGATCTGTGTCAGAAATGGAACTGCAAAATCGTTGAGTTTAATGGCGAAGATAATCACATCCATTTGCTGTTTCAGTATTTGCCGCAGATGGAGCTACCCAAATTTATGGGAAATTTGAAGTCTGTCTCTAGTCGAAGGCTTAGAGAGGAGTTTCCGGATGTAGTCGATCAAGTTTACTGGAAAAAGGTTTTGTGGAACGAATCCTATTTCATCGCTTCCTGTGGTGGGGTCACGATCTCGGTTTTGAAAAAATACATTGAGGAGCAAAACACCCCTGAGTAGTGGCATAGATAATTTGTTCGTCTCGGCACTGTTGCCTTCCCTCGCCTCTGGCATTGGTCAGGCAACGTACCTCGACTCACGCGCCTCTCATCCCGACGCTCACCTGGGTACAGGTAGAGCGCGGGGCTTCCCGTCTACAAGCTAAA
>NZ_BLAY01000410.1 GCF_020521235.1 Microseira wollei NIES-4236
TAGCGATTAGCCATTAGCCATTAGCATAACTAGCAAATTGCTAATTGCTAATTGCTAATTGCTAGAGAGAAGCTCAGTAATATCCTGACATTAGCGATTAGCCATTAGCCATTAGCATAACTAGCAAATTGCTAATTGCTAATTGCTAATTGCTAGAGAGAAGCTCAGTAATATCCTGACATTAGCGATTAGCCATTAGCCATTAGCATAACTAGCAACTTGAGTTAGTAAGTATCTCTACCCAAAGATAGATGCTAAACTTGACGCAGAAGTTTTAATTTTTTCTTGAGGCTTGCTTTAGCCATTGTCTGATAAAGCTTTATAGCACTAAATCTGGTGCGTTACGCTATCGCTAACGCACCCTACAGATAAAGGCTTTGCCTAAGTCTTGAGAAAGTCAAAAATATACCCCTTCTGGTTCACTAAGCCTTTTACTCTGCATAAATTCCCAGGCTTTGGAGCATCTTCCCGAATTCTTCCCGATTTTTTCTCAAAACCTTCCCGATTCCTTCCCCAATTTCTATCCGGTTTGGGGTGTACTCTCAAAAGGTACGCAATTTTGACCGGCTTGTTAATGCTACTTAGGAGAGAAATGGGTGATAGGGACAGGTCAAGTTACTTATATGAACGAAAAAGTTTTGGTTATTGAAGATGATTCAGAAACTTTAACATGCCTGCTTGAACTGCTTGAATCCTATGGCTTTAAAGGCATTGGGGCTAAAAATGGCTTAATGGGTTTGTTGCTAGCCAAGCAACAGGTTCCTGATGCGATCATTTCCGACATCAACATGCCTAAACTGAACGGTTATGGCGTGTTAAATGCCTTGCGCCAAGACCCAAAAACAGCGATGATTCCTTTCATATTTTTGACCGGCGATCCGGTTAATTTTGACCTGCTAAAAGAGCTAGAAGTGCTTCCAGATGGTTACTTGACTAAGCCCATCATCCCAGAAAAATTAATCAGAGCGATTGCGCTCCAAGTGCGAAAAAATTGTGATTCCAGCTAAGTAATTATAATCAAAATAATTCTGAGGCCATCTGAGTGAGTGTGACGAGTAAAAATAGAGCGTGAGTTCAGTTGAAATGTGGCAGCAAAATTTGATTTTAGAAACCAGCCCAGTCGAACAAAAAATTACCGAAAAGCTGCTGAAGTGGAGCGATTTCAGCGGCACAGACTTGAGTGGAATGGATTTGCGATCGCTCTATTTAAAAGGGATTAATTTAATCGGCACTAATCTCAGCAATTCCAATCTTAGCGGCCTTCTCCTAAACGAGTCAAACTTCAGTGGATCCAACCTAGTCGCCGCCAATTTGCGCGAAGCAGACTGTCGTGAAGCCAACTTTTTTGAAGCGAACCTAGTTGACGCAGATTTAACAAAAATAAACCTGTGCGGCGGTTTCATGTGGAAAGTCAAATTAGGTCGAGCAAACTTATTTGCAGCTTCCCTCTGCGAAGCAGATTTGAGCGAAGCAGACTTGAGTCAAAGTAACTTGGCTGAAGCATCGCTGATTGGTGCTAATTTGGTTAGAGCTAATTTAATGAGAGCTAATTTAGGTGGAGCAAGATTAGTAGAAGCTAACCTAACTCAAGCCAACCTTTTGGGTGCCGATCTTAGGGGTGCTTCTTTGTGCGGTGCAGACTTATCGGAAGCAAATCTGTTCGGCGCGAATCTCTGGGGAGCAAACTTGACCGATGTCAAGCTTCATAACACGATTATGCCTGACGGAACGGTTGAGCAAGGAGAGCAAATACTCTGTCCAGCACTAATAAATATGTCTAGATAAGTAGGTGGGTGTAAGCTAGATACCCGACTTCTTAAAGAAGTCGGGTATCTGAATGTTATTACCCAGATCGTAGATGGTAGCGGCACGGCATCCATCAGCTTTGCCATTAACGAGAAGACTTTCTACCGCCGTGTCCCTACTCAATGCCATCGCCCAGATCGTAGATGGTAGCGGCACGGCATCCATCA
>NZ_BLAY01000411.1 GCF_020521235.1 Microseira wollei NIES-4236
TTGAAAGTTTTGTGGGGTGGGCATCTTGCCTGCCCCACAAGAGAGTTGAAAGTTTTGTGGGGTGGGCATCTTGCCTGCCCCACAAGAGAGTTGAAAGTTTTGTGGGGTGGGCATCTTGCCTGCCCCATATTTAGATAGCTATTTTTACTTTACAGCGGATTGCAGCCGTATGAGGTACACCTTCGTTTGTGTAGCGGCAGCGTTAACGCTGCCGCTACACAAACGAAGCGATAACGCTTTCCCTAGACGAGCTTGCAATCCGCTATATTTGCCTGCACCTACTTGCTATTACCCGCTTCGACAGGAACTCTCACATCTACCGTTAATTGACCGTCTGGCTTAAGTTGTTCGCCTTCAATAAACGAACGCAACATCCAAGCCATTTCTTCGTGTTGCTGCATCAATTCGGTGAGGAAATCAGCCGTACCTTGATCGTGGAATTCTTCGCCGCATTGGTCGATGTGCTGGCGCATGTTGCGGATAATTTGTTCGTGGTCTGATACCAAGTTTTCCACCATTCCATTAGCAGTGGGCAGAGAGCCTGGATCTTCTTTGATTGAAGCGTATTTGAGGAAACCTTCAGCCGTACCTACGGGGTAACCGCCCAAAGTACGGACTCGCTCGGCGATTGCATCAATATTTTCTGTTAAAGCAGTATACTGTTCTTCCCAGAGTTGGTGCAGCGATCGGAATTGCGGTCCGACTACATCCCAGTGGTATTTTTTCGTTTTGATCAGCAGTAGATACGCATCGGACAAATCGGCGTTTAACAAGTCAATTACGCCTTGACGCTGCTCTTGCGATAAACCAATGTTCAACGGACGCATAGTTATTTTCTCAATTGTTCTACACTTTTCTAGTGCATCAAATTTCCCCAGCCGTTGCATCAACCGATTGGAAGATAGCACCCTATGCTTTAGGTAGAGGTTTGATATCATGTCCAGTAGCAACGGTTGTGTAACTGCTAATAGCTAATCGCTAATCGCTGCTCTCTGGCAATTGACAAGCTTGCCAGCGAGCAATTAGCAATTAGCCATCCATACACTACCGATACCTAAGGACTTACGCAAACACCAAAGTTTCTATGAAAAATCCTTGGGAAAGGGAACTAGAGATCTAGGTCGAAACAAACGCGATCACCTGGTCGTTTGTAAGTCATGTGGTAGTCGGTAGTGGATTCCCTGTCGCCGATGGCAAAAAACCCTCCAGCAGCACAGCGGGAATCGGACGAGGTCGCATTGTTGCGGCTTCCACCCATACCCATAACGCTTCTGCTGTCACCAATAAATCATCTTTTCTATGTTTGCGAATTTCATAGCGCCTTCTGGCGCGAGTTCCCCGCATTTCTTCCAGCCAAGTGGTAATTTCCAACTTATCACCCGCTGCTGCCGAACGCAGGTAATCAATTTCTACCCGTCGCATTACGAACACGCCGCCTAGTTCTTTATAGCGTTCAACTGTAAAACCTAAATGCTCCGAATGTTCGATCGCTGCTTGTTCTAAATAATGTTGGTACACGGCATTATTTACATGCCCCAGCGCATCCATTTCGTAATGCCGCACCCGTAGTTGCGTGGTGAATTTCTGCATAATTTTCCCGTAATTATTCGAGCAATGCCTGGAAATAAATTTTAGGCTGTAGGGACACAAATCAGTAATTTTTGTTTTCCTCACAAACATATTCCGATGTCCTGTCCCTACTAAACCCGTTAAAACTGGTTAAAAATTCTTATCAGTCCGTTTCAACTGATAACTTGCACCATTCTCAATCAGAGGCAGAGCCTCGATATTCTCGTTTCTCGTTCCCAGGTTCAACCTGGGAACGAGGGTTTGGAGGATCTGCCTCCCGATGGTTGAACGAGGGTTTGGAGGATCTGCCTCCCGATGGTTGAACGAGGGTTTGGAGGATCTGCCTCCCGATGGTTGAACGAGGGTTTGGAGGATCTG
>NZ_BLAY01000412.1 GCF_020521235.1 Microseira wollei NIES-4236
GATTCATTACTTACTACCAATGTGACCAGACTCCAATGAGTCTTTTACTTGGGGACATCGGGACAGAAACCGAAGGGAGAGACGGCTCTCCACTCAATTTGTGATGGTTATTTAACCATCTAACACGAGACTTCTACATCGCACCTGGCTGTAGTAATTTGGTTTATCCCGCACTTCCAGCAGGTGAGTTACTAACGGACAAGCGTTAACAGGAGAGCGGTTATACTCCCACCAATCAAACCTGTCACCTCATTGGCGGTTAAACCAGTACTGGCAAATTCTCAACCATAGATTGAGTTCTAGCTTTTGCTTTGTTGTTGGAACTGCGTACTGTAATTTGTATTTCATGGGAATATTATAAGAGAATATTGGATGTAATACAAGTGGGTATTGGTTAATATTTATTGGTTGACAAGAAACAACGAATAACGATTGAAATTGTAAAAATTGGGGGCATCGTAGGCGAAGCCAACTCGTGGGAGTACCGCCAATTTTTACCCGCATTGCTTCAGGCGGTTTCGGAAAGATCGTCCGAAACGTAAGCCGCCGTCTGACGCTCCCATCCCCCCTACTCCCCTTAAAAAGGGGGGTAGGGGGGATCTGATACTAAATCCGCTTTGATTACCCCCTTTATGCCAGCCAAACGACTAAAGTCGCGGCTACACAAACTTTGACCGCCTGCGCGGTCTTTATAAATAACGGGGGTAGTTAACCCGGATTTGGTATGAGGATCCTGCGGCGATTAGCTGAATTTTTTCAGTGGGGGATTGCAACCCTTGCTCCCTATCGATCGCCATCGATGCAGCTCAAAAAATTCACATTCATCTCCGGTGAAAGTCCTCAAGCATCTCGTGGATAAACTAAGCACACAGCGGAAGTTGGCATGAAATCCGTTAAAGCTCTTTTTCCATATAAAATGCTTTTTCGAGAATAAACCAACCTCTTTTCTGATAAAACTCGACTACTTGTTCGTTATTTTCTTCAACAAACAATATCGCTCTGTTTATTCCTCTGGCTTTCAGTTTTCCTTCAGCTTCATCCATTAATTTATTGCCTAAGCCTTTCCTCCTGTAATCGGGATGAACTCCCAGGTGGTAAATCAAACAACCCCAAGGGTCGTAAAGAATATAAACAGTTCCTATTAATCTTCCCTTCTCTTCAGCTACCAGAATAGATTCTGGATCGTACTGGATTTTTTTTTTGAGAATCTCTCTTTGATCTAGAATTTCATAATAAATTCCTATGTCTTTCAATAATTGTTCGTATTGAGGAAAATCAGCATCCTTATAATAACGTATTTGTATACCCATCTCTTCTGACTCGTAATCGGACAGGCTCATAACCACAACACTCCTATCTACTAAGAGACCATTTTTGACACTCTGCCGCTTAAAAGACGGCAGATTCTTGTTTCAATGAGCGATTTTACCCAAATTTGTTGCCAAATCAGAGCAGAGAATCTTCTCTCCACAAGCGTTAATTCCCGTGTGTCCCACGGTATTTGATAACTGATAGCCAGTCTGTTTGATCGCCTTATCTAAAATATTGATAGCAGCGTTATGGTCGCGATCCTTGACGCAACCACATTGACAAACGTGGGTACGAACAGACAGCGACTTTTTCACCTTCTGACCGCAATTAGAGCAATCCTGGCTGGTATATTGCGGCGGTACGCCTACCACAACCCGACCATAAACCTTGCCCAAATATTCTAACCATTGGGTGAATTGCGACCAAGCAGCATCGTTGATGGACTTGGCTAGATGGTGAAGAATCACCATATTCTTCACTTGCAGTTTCTCAAACGCCACTTGCATCGGGTAGGGTCGAGGGAGGTTATTACTAACCTCTCCCTCCCCTCCGAAACCGTGCTTGCGAGTTTCCCCGCACACGGCTACTCA
>NZ_BLAY01000413.1 GCF_020521235.1 Microseira wollei NIES-4236
CACTTAAGTGGACTTGTGCTATTAGCCGGTGATTTAAGCCCTGCAATAAATTACAAGGGCTTTTAGCGAACTGAAAGCCTTTAATCATCAGTATTTAGTCCACTTAAGTGGACTTGTGCTATTAGCCAGGGAATTTATTCCCTGGCGGGCTAATGCCACAGCGGGCTAATGCCACAAGAGCAAGATCTCAATTAAAACAAACTGATATAGCCATATTTAGTCAAATATTACTCTGGCATTGCGATCGCTCTCCCCCCTCTTTGGAAGAATGCCCTTCCAACCCCTTGCTAAAGTAACAGCATAGTGAAAAACGCATCCATATAATAATGACAGCCATCGAACTAAAACTCATCCCCCATCAAACCGCATCGGGAATCAACTACCAACACCTGCACATCCAAATCTCAGCGCCCGACGGACTGATCGAACCCGCCGATCTCAAAACCTTATTCCTACCCGAAAACATGGTTTGGAGTCAAGGCGTAGTCATTGAAGGAAAAGCGCCAATATGGTTATACGCTTATCTCGTTCACGCCTGTCATCCCGCCGCTTGGGTAGCTTGCTTCGATCCCCGTTTAGGAGAAGCAAAACCCCAATCTGGCGGTGCGATCGTCGTCGCCGCCCACACCCGCCAAGTTGTAGTCGGACAGGTATTGCCAGTAGACTTACCAGATGCCATATTTCAAAAGTAGAGATGGCTTTTTCGCGCAACAGCAACGCGCTAGGACAAAATGAATCTGGACTGGCAAAAACAAGTTAGCTTGGAAGTAACCCAACTAAAAACAACTGAGGGAAATTACCAAACCCTATCAATCAACTTACTTCCCCCAAGAGAACTGATCGCAACAGATATTTTACCTCACTTAGAACTACCCAGCGAGTTAGATTTAAATCGAGAGGTAATATTGTTTGGTCAAGCACCGATCTGGTTATACGGAAATTTAACCGAACGCTGTCGATCTGTTCCTTGGTTAGCTTGTTATGATGCCCGAAAGAACGTAGCCGTTATCGTACAAAGCCAAGTAGCAGAAAAAGCACCCGGAGATACTTTATCCGCATCCCTCAACCAAACCCCTTGTCCTGCTATTTTGATCGGTGGCCCTCCGGATAGCGGTAAGAGCGTTTTAGCCAATACATTGCGCTGGGATTTACTCAAAAAAAACCTCAATAAACAAGTCTTTCTGCATCGAGCAAACTGGGATGGGCAAGGAAATTGGGCATACGAAACTGCCAATCGAGAGCTAGTTAAAAGACTCGTGCGAGAGAATGAATTCCGCATCCATGAAAATGACCTAACTCGTCATTTAATCCCAGATTATTTTGAAAAAAATAGTCGAGATGTCAAAAATTTACGCGAGTTAGTCGATTTAGTATTAGTCGATCTGGGAGGAAAGCCACAACCAGAAAAGATGCCTTTGGTAGAGCAATGTACCCATTATATCATCATCAGCAAATCTCCCGAACAAATCGGAGAATGGCACGAACTTTGCCGGAAAAAATTGCAACCGTTGGCAGTCATTCACAGCGTTTTAGAAAAAAGAATAGAGGTTTTATCAACCAATCCTTTACTAGAAATAGTTGCGGGTATTTGGCAAGAAGGAGAAATGCTAACCATCCCAGATGTGTTGCTGCAAGCGGTTATTGTAGGGGCACGGCATTAATAAACTTTGCATTTAACGAGAAGATTTGCTCTTGCCGTGCCCCTACAGCCAATTTTAACGCTCGCGTAACCGAAAACAATATCAAAGGTTCCAACATTGTAGGGGCACGGCATTAATAAACTTTGCATTTAACGAGAAGATTTGCTCTTGCCGTGCCCCTACAACCAATTTTAAC
>NZ_BLAY01000414.1 GCF_020521235.1 Microseira wollei NIES-4236
CCGCATTGAGCCACTCTCCGCTCTCGCATACGCGGAGAATCAGGCCAGGAGTTCATGTTAACTTTTCGCCCTTTAGTGGCTATCTGGGTAACACTTCCTGACTTTGCCGAGAACCGCTCCAAGGGAGAATGAGACTGCCTACTTTCGGACTCGCCTAATTGTTCGCGGTTTATTTGAAAATCCTTCCTTGCCTCGTGCAAGTAAGGCTCCGACCTCTCCCACTGTTCCACAGCGAGATGCAATAGAAGGATACCTTCCTCATTGACGAATCTACCCAAATAGGCACTAAAAAGATCGCGATGCATCGCAAATCCCGTTTGGTCAAAATGAACGCGATCCGAAAGTTTTTTCTTGATGCGTTCACCTGTCAAATGAGTTTGCGACAGTGCGGTTTTTTGGGTAGAAAACTTCATAAATGACCCGCCAGCACTTTCAGCCTTGCGTGCCAATTCGGATTGGACAAAACCAGGAGATTTAGCACTAATTGCCTTACCGTATCTTTTCTGCCACGACCTCACCGATACATTTTCGGTTTTGATATGTTTACCATGTCTCAAAATCTCGTTAACAATTCTACGGTTTTGAGACTTGGCATACGCACTCTTGCGGCGTTCTAACTCTCTCTTTTTCCTGGCTATCTTTTGATATGTTTTAGACTTTTTCCATTGTCGCCTTCCTTTTTTGGACTTACCTTTTTTAACATCTGACCTGCGTCCTAGACGAGAAGTGAAGTCAGTTTCATAGTTTCCTGGATTTGAGCAACGTTGGGAGCGTTGCATTTGACGCTGTAAAGCAATAATATCCCGTTCGTAAGTTGGTACTTTATCCGCGAATGGGAGTATTCCAGCTTTGTTATCTCCAACGAAGGCAATATTGGAAATATTCAAATCTAAACCAATGACTCCATCAGCCACATAGTTTTTTTCTTTCTGATATGGCAATCCTGAGTTAACTAACTGAACGTACCAACGTCGCTTACCGTTCAGCTCTCGAGCCAGTGCGGTCTTGGGGTTCCCCCAAGTGGAGCATCTGGCGTGCCACAACAGGCGAACGTATTTGACTGGGGAATTTAAACCGTGTTGAATTACAGGGTTATCCTTGTCGATTATTGGCAACAGTTTTAATTTACCCCAAACCAACTGGCTATCTTTCCACCTGACGCCTTGCTTGTTAGTTTTGCCTTCAATGCTTCTAAATCTAGTCGGTACTTTATAACGGACATTCTTGGCTCTGTTAAACAAGACTTTTTCGCTGGCCCTAAAAGCTCTGGTGGCTAAAGTTTGTTGGGTGTTAGAGTCAATTAGTTGATCCATCCATTTGGAGCGATTGCTAACAATTGTGGCATAGGCTTGAATGTCGTAATCGGAGTATCTGTACTCTCTCCTTGCGGCGTTGAAGGCGTCGCTTCTGGCTTTTTTCAACTGGCGATCTATTTGTTTGGCTAATTGGTAAGTTTCACAGTTGCGTACCAGGTTCATTCTTGCCATTGCTGAGTTGAGGCAGGAATTGTATAGTTGCCGTGCTGCTTGAAACCGAGATAATAATTTCTTCTCTTGCAAGCTATCTACAATTAATGGCAGTTCTGTTACGAATGTTGATGTCTTACTTCTAGCCAACTACTATCATCCCCCAATCAATCTATTTTTTAATTTTACATGAGCTTGTAAATCCAACAATCAACATTAATTAAGCTTAATATTGACGGCAGATAAATCTGCTCGTGTCGATTTTCCGCCCCGCAATGAATTGACGGGGCTACCAATCTCCCGAAATTTTTAGGTGT
>NZ_BLAY01000415.1 GCF_020521235.1 Microseira wollei NIES-4236
AAACACCTAAAAAGTTCGGGAGATTGGTAGCCCCGTCAATTCATTGCGGGGCGGAAAATCGACACGAGCGGTTTTAACCGCAGTCAGTATTAAATTTAGTTAATACTGATTTTAACCTCTAAAAGATAATTTAAAATTTCAGAATAAATTGAGTGGAGGTGACAAGAATTGGCTAAAAGTAAGACATTGACGTTCGTAACAGAACTGCCATTAATCGTAGATAGCTTGCAAGAAAAGCAGCTACTATCTCGGTTTCAAGCAGCACGGCAACTATACAATGCCTGCCTCAACTCAGGAATGGCAAGAATGAATCTGGTACGTAACTGTGAAGCTTACCAATTAGCCAAACAAATAGATCGCCAGTCCAAAAAAGCTCGCCTTGCGACGCCTTCACCGCCGCAAGGCGAGCTTATAGATATTCCGATTATGACATTCAAGCTTATGCAACAATAGTTAGCAACCGTTCCCGATGGATAGCTCAACTAATTGACTCCAATACCCAACAAACTTTAGCTACCAGAGCTTTTAGAGCTAGTGAAAAGGTTTTATTTGGGAGGGTGAAAAGTATACGGTACAAGATCCCAAGTAGATTTAGAAGCATTGAAGGAAAAACTAACAAGCAAGGTGTGAGATGGAAAGATAACCAGTTGGTTTGGGGTAAATTAAAACTGTTACCGATAATCGACAAGGACAACCCTGTAATTAGGCATGGCCTAAATTCCCCAGTTAAATACGTTCGCCTGTTGTGGCACGCCAGATGCTCCACTTGGGGGAACCCCAAGACCGCACTGGCTCGAGAACTAAACGGTAAGCGACGCTGGTACGTTCAGCTAATTAACTCTGGGATGCCATATCAGAAAGAGAAAAACTATGTCGCTGATGGAGTTATTAGTTTAGATCTCAATATTTCTAATATTGCCTTCGTTGGAGACAACGCTGGACTACTGCCGTTTGCCGATAAAGTACCTACCTACTCAAGAGAAATTAAAGCCTTGCAGCGTCAAATGCAACGTTCTCAACGTTGCTCAAATCCAGAAAACTATGAAACTGACTGCACCTCTCGTGTAGGACGCAGAACTGTTGTTAAAAAAGGTAAGCCCAAGCAAGGAAAACGACAATGGAAAAAGTCTAAGACCTATCAGAAGATCGCCAGGAAGAAGAGAGAGTTAGAACGCCGTAAGAGTGCGTATACCAAGTCTCAAAATCGTAAAATTGTTAACGAAATTTTGAGACATGGTAAGCACATCAAAACCGAAAATGTATCGGTGAAGTCGTGGCAAAAACGATACGGCAAGGCTATTTCTGCTAAATCTCCTGGTTTTGTCCAATCTGAATTGGCACGCATTAGCTGAAAATGCTGGCGGGTCGTTCGTGAAGTTTTCTACCCAAAAAACGGCACTATCGCAGACTCATTTTACGGGTGAACGCATCAAAAAGAAATTATCCGAGCGCGTTCATTACGACCAAACTGGATTTGCGATGCATCGCGCTCTTTTTAGTGCCTATTTGGGTAGATTTGTCAATGAGGAAGGTGTCCTTCTGTTGCATCTCGCTGTCGAACAGTGGGAAAGGTCGGAGCCTTACTTGCACGAGGCAAGGAAGGATTTTCAAATAAACCGCGAACGATTAGGCGAGTCCTCTCATTTGGCAGTCTCATTCTCCCTCGGAGCGGTCAAGGGCACAGTCAGGAAATGTTAACCAGATAGCTATTGAAGGGCGAAAAGTTAACTTTAACTCCTGGCCTGATTCTCCGTCTCTTTAGAGCGGAGAGCGGCTCAA
>NZ_BLAY01000416.1 GCF_020521235.1 Microseira wollei NIES-4236
TTAACGAAGTTGCAGGCGCTGGGATCCTCAAACAAGTTGGCGAGCAAATGGTTGAAGAATTGGCTAGTTCAATAGCTAATTTAATTCGATCTGTTTTTCGAGGCACCGCGACTACTTTGTTTGCTTGTAATTTTAAAAACGTGCGAAAATTAATTCGCAACAATTCAACCTTAATTGGGCAAGTATTTGCCGAGCAAGCTCAACGAGCGGTTCAAGCTTGGGGTACATCTGGAGCCAAACCTTGGAGTTTCGCGCCAGCAACCGAGCAAGCAGTTGAAAGTATCCCTAACGAAGCGCTGCGAAACTTTACAGAAGAAATGCTAGAGGAATTTTTTGAATCTTGCGTAGAAGCTGGTTACGTTGTTGCCAATTCAATTGATAGTTTGATTGCTGCACAAAAATTTAAAGCTGATATTTTAGGCAAGCAGCGAGTAGTAGAAATTACTCCCTATCGAGATATTCCTAACGATAGAATAATTTTAGCTGGCAACGAAAAGGTGTTGCTGCCTCAAATTGTCAGCACCCAATCGCACTATCAGTTAATTGATAACAGAGATATCGGCGACGACTTAGGGAATTTTAGAACAGAACTTATTGGTAGCAATCCAATTAGCTTGCCAATTAAAGCTAAACCTCCCTACAAGGACAGATCCGCACCTAATGGAGTACTAACTAAAGCGGAATACACGCTTCCTTGCCTTAAACGCAGTATGGTTGATTGGGAACGAATTAAATTAGCTGCTGGCGGGAATAATGGGTACAATTGGGGCAGGTTTAAAGCTACTTGCAAGTTAAAAGCTTCAAACGATGGGATCCATTGCATGATTGTTTACGGAGGCAGCGAACAAGAAGCAGAAGAAAGATTGCGAGCTTTAGTAGGTTTAACCGAGTGCGAATTACTAACTCTTAATGTTGGTGAAGAGAAAAAGGTCGGTCGCCGCGCAACCAATGTAGCCCTTTACAAAGACACCGTTCGCGTTTATCCAGCTTGGTTTACGATCGTTAACCAACAAAAAGTGTTGTTTGAAGAAAATAGCATTAAAATGTTACGGGGAAATTATCAAAGAACCAGCTCTCCAAAAATTCGGTTATTTACCGACACAAAACCAAGCGGCATAGATGAGTTAATTGCCCAAGCGCTTAGAACCCCCGGTTCTGCTCCCTAAGCACCTCTTGACGAATGTTCAACATAGCTGTATAAGCTTCTGCCTCGGTTATGAAAAATTGTTGGGTTAGCCGCTGAATTAAATCGCTTCTAGGCCAGTAATTCCTTGGCTTTTTGCTAAATCGGGATTTGGTCTTTTTTAAGGCTCTGCGACTTCTAGTAGAGAGAGAAATGTAAATTTTTGTTTCAAGTTCGGTCATCTCGATCGCCTGTGCTTCGTGACAACCTTAAAGGTTGTTACTGCGCGGTTACGCGCAGTATAGCCCATTGCGACCCTGATGTCAAAGTAGGTTACAAAACTTACAATGTGGCAAGTGATTGGATTTTGGATATGCCTTGGGGTAGACAATCTCGCGTGGTTTCTGTTGTGTTGGGAACGTTCAATTATGGGTTTCGGACTACTTGCAGAGAGACTACGAGTTCAACTTTAGGTCACGTGAATGCAATGACTAACAGCGTGCTAGCAACTGGAACAGTTTTAGGATGCAACAGGCCCAAACCAGGAAGCGCCAGTAAACCAGGTGCTACAACCAACGGGGAAAGTTCGTTTG
>NZ_BLAY01000417.1 GCF_020521235.1 Microseira wollei NIES-4236
GAAGTATTTAGAGAGTTTATTCGTTCCCTCGATCAGAAATTGTCAAAAAAGAGGGCATCGAACCCTCTTTTTTGACCGCTATCCTTCCCCACCTTATAAGAAGGTGGGGACTGCCGCGTTTAGTTCAGTTTGTTTCAATAGACATCTTGCACCATTCTCAATCACAAAGGAGGCTCTGCCTCCCACACCTCGTTTCCCAGGCTCAGCCTGGGAACGAGAATCTAGAGGCAGAGCCTCTAGTTGCAAATGGTGCCAGATGTTAGTTGCAACAAACTTGAGATATGAGCAAGTAATTTATTTCAGGGCGGGCTGACAAATATTTTAGGTCTATTTCTCCGGTAGCCGCAGCTAATTCCAGCATATCTAAGTCTGCTTGCTTTTGTTCCCGTATTACTGGGTCTTGTTTCCCTTTATGGCTTTTCCTGCTTCTTTTCCAAATGACCCCCTTTTTTTGAGTACCCGTCTTAATCTGTCGGGACTCAGTTTAATAGAGCGATCGCGTTCTAATTTTTGAGCTAATTGAAGACTGTTGTATGTGCGTGGTTCTGTTTTCAAGCATTCTTCCAAAAAAACTATGTCTGACTCCTGACATTTGGGTTTTCCCCCTCGACCTGGTTTATCCCAAAGTCCTTGTATACCAAGCTTTTCCCATTTATGCAGAACTTCTCTGACTGTTTGTGGTGGTAAGTTTTAATGGGCAGCTATTTTTTCAACGTACCAGCCATGTGCATTTAACCTGATTATCTCTGCTCGGTCTTTGACTTTCTGTGGTGCATCTGCAGTTCTTAGGTTTAATAGAGTTTTATCCTGATCGCGAGTCAAAAACACCCTTAAACGAGCGCCCATATCTTACTCACCTCGGTAGATGTATTCTCCGTATTTACTTATCTTCACATAGTTTGGTTTTTTCACGCCGACTTACTTACACTTGATCGCGCCAATGCCAAGCTCAAGCTTTGTTTTATCAGATTGATGCTCAAAAGACTAGCTGCTAGCTAGGAAAAGATATCAAATGGGTTCTATATTCCAAAAAATTGATAATGCACCAATTTCTTTAGGTAAAAAGACGTGAACATCTCCAACCGCGTTGGCTGCAAATTCTTTAAAAAAGAAAGTTGTAGAAGTTTCACTTAAATTCAACAAGGTACATGACGTTTTATTCACGACATCCAGTAGACTAAAAAGTTTTGCGATTGTCAAAAAATCGGATTGTGCGATCAGGGCTACTTCTAAAAGTTACTAAGTCCAGCAATATAAAAGCGAAAATTGATACAAGCCAGCGCCAAAGCTAACTACCATACCCAATTTGCCTAGCTGATCTTGACATTCTTCTTTAAAAAAGCTGTCGAATACCAAAAAGCAACTTGGTGAACTCATATTTCCAAAATTCTTAAAAAACTCCTTTGATCTAGCAATCTGGGCATCACTTAGTCCGAGTATTTCTGGCTTTGTAAACTCAGACAAAACCTTGGTTCCACCTTGGTGGAGAGACCATTCTAAGATATTCTCAGGAAGGAGAGAATGCTTGGATAGCATGGGCTTTACTACTGAATCTACAACCAGAGGTGGAACGAGAGTTGTAACTTGCTCATCTAAGACAAAACCTGTTTCATCAAACCGAATGATATTGCTAACTTGAAAGTCCATTAAGAGGTCTTCTACTT
>NZ_BLAY01000418.1 GCF_020521235.1 Microseira wollei NIES-4236
AAATCAGCTATTCTCGGTCAGTAGGACAAATTTTAAGTCGGTGTAGCAGGTATCAGGCTAGGGAAAGGTAACACCTGATGAGCAAAAGCCATCAACGCTGCACGTAAAAACTGCATCACCGAACGCCCTTGGAATCGGCAAGTCTGAGCAGCGCTCAGTAAAATAGCCGTTTCTGCAAACCGTTCCATCGACCGTGACCCGCCACTAACCTTGCGTTTAGTCACAGCCAATCGCAAGGCTCTTTCTGCCAAATTGTTATCGGGAGGAACTTCTGGATGCTCCAGAAAATACCACCACTGCTGGGACTTATTGGTTAAGGAACGCAGAATTTTACCAGCTTGATACCCAGCTAGAGGCCGCAACTGCTTGACAGTTTGTTCTAGACGCAGTTGGAAGCCAGTGACCCACTCTTGGTAAGACTGGCGGTCTTTTGTTTCCTGCCAGCAACGATACTGTTGGAAGGCTTCATCAATCAGTTGCAACACCTCTTCACCGATAGTCACTTGCACAGAGTGACCGAACTTGATTAGTTTCTGGACATGACGCCGCAGGTGAGCCAAACACTTTTGTTGACCAGCAACTGGGTAACCGTTGTATACGCTCAAATCATCGCTGCTGATGACGCCAGAAAAGCTTTTCCCCAATAGGGACTCCAATTCGGCTCTAGAACGAGTGTCACCCGCATGAAACACACAAAACAACTTGTTAGCCGCTACCCATAACCATTCTTTGATGCCTTTGACTACCCAAGGCGTTTCATCTACATGGACGTGGGGCTGCTGTTGCACCCATTGTTTGAGTTCTGACACTGCTGTGGTCAAGGTTTGAGCTACTCTGGAATTGGTCGCTGCCAGTGTCCCAATTCCCACTTCTATACCACCCAATTCCCACAGCAGTTCAGCTTGCTTTTCATAGGGCAGGTGTCCATAATTGCCCAGCCAGCCTAAAAATGCTTGTAAGTTGGCATCTAAATCTTGATGAATCACCTCAGTAGGCCAATCGGCAATAGTTGTTTGCCCGCAACTCCTGCAACGACAACTGTGACGTTGGTACTCTACTACTTCAATCGGTCGCTCTACCAGTTGGGCTACTTGCTGACAACTGATGCTGACGGGTTGACTCACCCAATCAGTGCTGCCACAATGACTGCACACTTGAGGCTTTTGGATCTCATATCGGTCAACTCGACCAAATCCTTTACGGGTTTTTCCGGCATGACCAGGCTGTCCACCTGGCAATCGTTTTGGCTTTTGGTCTGTAGTTGGTTCTGGGGTAGGCTTCTTTTGCGTCGGTTTTTTGAGTAAGTCTGTGGACGGGGGTTTTGATGATGTCTGGCTATCTGTAGCGGCACTAACTTTGAGACGTTCGATTTCTTGTTGCAGTAGCTCTATGACTCTTTGTTGTTGCACCAGCAGTGCTACCAGTTGCTCGACTGGCAACTGTGTTAATTTTTCAATATCTGCTATTTCTGGGACTGCATCTTCACTCATATAGTCAAGATACCAAAAAATCGATGCGGGAATTTCTTTTGCTCTCTCAGCTTACATTTACCAGGGGAGGTAGCCGCCAGTCCTTGATCTGTCCTGGTGCTGCTATCTGTTTTTGACTGGCGGCTACCTCCCCTCCTTCCACCTGAATCCTTAC
>NZ_BLAY01000419.1 GCF_020521235.1 Microseira wollei NIES-4236
CTCCCAAAGAAGTACCTGTACCGTGAGCTTCAATATAGCTGACAAGTGATGCTTCTACTCCTCCATTTGCCAACGCTTGGCGAATTACGGCTTGCTGGGATGACCCGTTAGGTACTGTTAGACCGCTGCTGCGACCATCTTGGTTGATTGCTGAGCCGCGAATCAATGCCAGGATACGATCTTTGTCTTTGATGGCATCAGATAGACGCTTCAGGACAATCACCCCACATCCCTCGCCACGCACATAGCCGTCGGCTGACTCATCAAAGGTTTTGCAACGCCCATCAGGTGACAGCATCCTGGCTTTGGAGCAATTAATACTGATGACAGGTGAAACCAGCATGTTCACACCGCCAGCTAGAGCTAAATCACACTCCCGGTTACGTAGACTTTGACAAGCCAAATGAACTGCGACTAAAGAAGAGGAGCAAGCTGTATCCACTGCCAAGCATGGCCCAGTTAGACCCAGAATATAGGACAAACGTCCTGCTGCCACACTCAAAGCATTGCCCGTGGCATTGTAAGCATCTAACTCCGACACGCCGCTGGCTAGTATGTGTCGAAAATAATTATCAAGTGCAGAGATGCCAATGAAGACTCCGGTTTTGCTGCCAACTATTTGATCTGGTTTGATAGCTGCATTTTCCAGCGCTTCCCAACTGACCTCTAACAGCAAACGTTGCTGGGGGTCAAGGCTAACCGCCTCTCTGGGCGCAATGCCGAAAAACTGGGCGTCGAATTCTTCTAACTGACTGACAAACCCACCATAGCGAGTGTACATTTTTCCCGGAGCATCTGGATCTGGGTCGTAGAAAGCATCAATATCCCAGCGATTAGCTGGCACTTCCGTGACTGCATCTACCCCATCGCGCAACAGTTGCCAGAATGCTTCCGGGTTGTTAGCACCTCCGGGAAATCGGCAACCCATGCCCACGATCGCCAGCGGCTCTTTTTTGGCCTTTTCCACAGCTTCAAGCTTGGCTTGCATCTCTTCCAACTCAAGCAGAGCAGTTTGCATTAACAACCGATAATCCTTGCTGACTGAATTATTACTCATTTGGTTTTTTATTTCGGATAGATAGTAGTTTTTGGGCAAGTAAGTCTGCAATTTCGTCCTGGGAAAGAGCTTCCAGTTGGTTCAATCGCTCATTTTTAGTATTCTCCTGTTGAACTGCGAGCGGTAATTTGTCATCAAACTCTAAGCTGATCGCATTCTCAGCTAGATAATCAGTGAGCTTTGTAATTGTGGGATAATCAAAGACTAAGGTAGAAGGCAAAGAGCAACCCAAAGAGTTTTGCAGGCGGTTTCGTAACTCTACAGTCATTAACGAATCCATGCCTAGCTCGAAAAATCCTTGATCTAGGTCTAGGGTTTGCGATAATTTCTGGCCCAGCACTTGAGCCACTTGGGAGGTAATGTGGTTGCTCAAAAGCTTGCGGCGATCGCCAATTTTGGCGGCTTCTAATCGAGCATAAAACTCAGATTGCTTTACTTTCAAGGCTAAGCTGTCGGTCAAGTTAGCAAAAAACGGCGATGTCAAAGCCGATGTCGCAATCAACTGTGACCAGTTAATTGGCATCACCCCAACTTGGCTGGCCGACTGGTTTAACAATTGCTCCAGCGCCACTAATCCCCGTTCTA
>NZ_BLAY01000420.1 GCF_020521235.1 Microseira wollei NIES-4236
GTAAACAACCCGCCGCTAAATCGGAGTACCGATTATAGCGGGGGCTTTGAAAGAAGTCCAGAGTTTACCAGACTTAGGTGGCAACACCTACGTTATTGGCAAGAGTTAAAGACCTACCAGGGGATGCGTAGCTAGTCCCCTGCTCTAGAACTAAACGATTAAACAGGCTTAAAGGGTTAAACCAGTGTCGTTTGGATAGTACCGACCAATAACATTGTCGAAGCTAACATTACCCGAAAGGAGGGACTTTATGTCCAAAGTTTTCGTAATTGATACAGACTCTCGACCACTAGATCCAGTCCATCCAGCACAAGCGAGACAGTTGTTACGGAACAAAAAGGCAGCAGTTTATAAACGGTTCCCTTTCACGATTATTTTGAAGGAATCGCGCCCATCATCACCCGTATCCCCATTGAGGCTAAAACTAGATCCAGGCGCAAAAACGACCGGAATTGCATTGATTGACGATGGAACTGGAGAAGTTGTTTTCGCGGCTCAATTGAAACATAGAGGCTTCGCGATTAGAGACGCTTTAACCTCTAGAAGACAGTTAAGGCGTAGTAGAAGAAACCGCAAAACTCGATATCGTAAGCCAAGATTTTTGAATAGAACACGTCCACAGGGTTGGTTGGCTCCCAGCTTGCAAAGTCGAGTTGAAAACATCAGGACTTGGGTTGAAAGATTACGTCGAGTTGCACCAATTACAGCCATTAGTCAAGAGTTAGTGCGCTTGAGCCTGCAGTTAATGCGTAACCCCGATATCCAAGGGAAAGAGTATCAGCAAGGCACTTTGGCTGGTTACGAAACAAGGGAATACCTGTTAGAAAAATGGAATAGACAATGCGCTTATTGCGGCGTCAAAGACGTTCAATTGCAAATAGAACATATTCGTCCAATAGCGAAAGGAGGCGTAGGTGCGATCGCAAACCTGACGTTAAGCTGCTGTAAATGCAACACAAAAAAAGGGACTAAGGACGTTAAAGAATTCCTCAAGAAAGACCCATCTAAATTAGAGAAAATATTGAAACAAGTCTTATCCCCATTGGCAGATACAGCAGCAGTAAACACAACCAGATTCGCGTTGCTAGAGATTTTGAAGTCAACTGGCTTACCAATAGAAACAGGTTCAGGAGGCTTAACAAAGTTTAATCGAAACCAACAGAACCTAGAGAAAACTCACTGGCTAGATGCTGCTTGCGTCGGGAAATCAACACCAGTTATCAATATTAAAGGCGTGAAACCATTGTTGATTACAGCTAACGGTCACGGTACACGCCAATCGTGCCGTACAGATAAATTTGGTTTTCCTAATCGTCACTGTTCTAGGACTAAATTTCATTTTGGTTTTCAAACTGGAGATATTGTTAAAGCAGTTGTTACTAGCGGCAAGAAAGTAGGCGAATACGTAGGTAGAATTGCAACTCGTGCAACTGGAAGCTTCAATGTTTCGACTAAAAATGGGTTAATTCAAGGAATTAGTCACAAAGCTTGCACAGCTATTCACAAAAAGGATGGTTATTCGTATGCGGCATAGACCTTGCCCCTCCTTTCCTCTCACCGCCAAAGGTCGTACCGTTATGGCGGGAGTCTCCAGGAGGGAAGACAGATGA
>NZ_BLAY01000421.1 GCF_020521235.1 Microseira wollei NIES-4236
ATAGATACCACATTGAGTAGCCTTGTGCGGTGAAAGTCGCTGGCACGGTGAAAGATGGGAGGGGTGGAGCAGTAATGCTCCCAAAGACCCTAACTATTAGGATCTTCAGATCTTAAGAATCCCCGCACCAACAGGCGCGGGGAGTGTCAAATTCATCGCAGCATTCACATCTCGATCGTGCTGCATGTTGCAGTGAGGACAATCGACAACCCGAACACCCAACGAATCGTAGCCGTGTTGCAGGATTGGTATGGGCAGCAAGGTGACGTGACACAATTGAGACGACGGGAAGAACCGCCCAATCTCAACGTACTGATGTCCAAACTTTTCTGCCTTGTATTTCAACATAGTTAGGAACATTCCCCAGCCTTGGTCGCTAATTGCTTTGGCATAGTTGTGATTCTTGACCATGTTTTTCCCTGCTAGGTCTTCCACACAAATCACTTGGTTTTCCTAGGCTATTTTGCGAGATAGCTTGTGCAGAAAATCTTCTCTGACTCTGGCAATCTTGCTAGACACTCTAGCAACTTGGCGCTGCGCTTTTTTGCGCTTGCCCGATGTCT
Organism: Microseira wollei NIES-4236; assembly: GCF_020521235.1. Lineage (GTDB taxonomy): Bacteria > Cyanobacteriota > Cyanobacteriia > Cyanobacteriales > Aerosakkonemataceae > Microseira > Microseira wollei. The sequence continues at coordinate 564 of NZ_BLAY01000421.1, forward strand.
TGTCAGTCTTACGAGCCAGTTTCTTTTGTTTGCGCTTGCGGTTCTTTTCCAGCTTTGCTAGTCGTTTCTTAGGGATATCGTACTTTGACCCAAGAGAAGTGACTGCAAAGTTCTTGAGTCCCAAATCAACGCCAATCGCCTGATTGATAGCGACAACGGGTTCATCGACATAGTTAAACAAAATCGAAGCATAATAACGTCCATCAGCCTGTCTACAAACGGTTACGGTTGTGAACTTGGCATCAGGCAACAAACAGTGAAACACGGCAGACACTGCCCCTAATACGCCAGGAAACTTGATGGTCGATTTTTCCACTTCCAGCTTGACGTTTTGAGGATATTGGATCGATTGCTTGCCAAACTTAGATTTGAAGTTGGGATACTTAGTCCTGCCCTCGAAGAACTTGACAAAGGCACTGGAAAGATTGAATGTGACCCGTTGCAGCACTTGACTATAAGCGAGTCCCAACCATTCATATTCCTGCTTCAATCCCGGCAAAAGCTTATCCATCGCAGCCTTAGACAGACCTTTTCCTGTTTCAGTGTAATGATTCACTCCAAAATTTCCAGCCCAGGGCTAGTTGAATTTTCACCTCAATTGTATGCAGCGAGCGCCTTTGAGCCATTGTCATCAATTGTCCCCGCGAGCGTCATAAAACTTCCCCTCGTGCCATTTCCAGCGGTAACCGTCAAGGTCAAATTCTGCGGGAGCACCGGGGAAACCATCGCCTCAGGGTTTCTTAAGTTTTATTACCGAAGTGGCTGACTTACCGATTCTTGCCGCCAGTTGCTTGCCGCCCTCGGCGGCACGCCGTTAGCATCAAGTGTCTGTTCCGGCACCGATAGTGCGCCACCCTGACACAATTCCATCCCCAACTGGAAGAGCAGCTGCACCAGTTTGGCAGCACAGCGCGCGCGCGCCAACCGAATCAGCGCGAATTTTAGCTGCTGGCGAATCGAACCAGACCGGGCAGCTTGAGTTTTTTGCTCGAGACTAGCAGCAATCGTAATAGCCATTGGATTCCCCGATTTAATCAACG
>NZ_BLAY01000422.1 GCF_020521235.1 Microseira wollei NIES-4236
CTCATCAGAAACTTCCGGGAGCTTGGAAACCCAGCGTCTTCAGACCTGGGAGGAAAAGCGACACGAGCGGTTTTAACCGCCGTGGTATTTCAGAATTTGTTGGATGATAATTTTCAGCGCAGCAAAAACTGTTAACTTTACAAAAACGGTAACTTTTTGCAACATTTTATCCAATTCAGCCAATTGACACAACCGCAGCAATCAATTATTATTAAACCAATAAACTAACGCCAAAGTAACACCAATGGCTAAAGTTAAGAACGCAGGAGTGCAGCAAATATTGCTCCATCCCGACAAAGAAACCAAGGCGATACTTGAATATTTATGCCAACAGTCGGGAAAGCTATATAACAACGGCTTGTACTTCGCCAGACAGATGTTATTTAAAACCGGAAAAATCCTGTATGGAAAATTTGATTTAATTTACGAACCATCAGTATCAAAGTCGATGGTTGCTCAATCCATACCCTCAACTCCCATGCAACAGACGTTGATGTCAGTTGCAGAAGCATTCAAATCTTTTAAGGGGTTGAGGGATTTGTATTTTAAGGGCGAATTGCACTTTAAGCCACGCCCACCCAACTATCTCAAAGGCTCAAAACTGTTCAAAGTCACCTATCCTAATTCTGGCGGTCAAAAGCCAGTTCTTATTGATGGTAGCTTGAAGTTTTCTCTGGGATTAACTGTGAGAAGGTGGTTTGGGGTATCAGAATTTTACCTACCCATGCCTTCTAATATTGAATTATCAACGGTTAAAGAATTCACTATCCTACCTAAGAATGGTGGCTTTTATCTTGAGATGTCCTACGAAATAAAAAAACAAAAGCACGACCTGGATATTCGTCGTGCTTTGTCAATTGATTTAGGAACCGCCGATAATCTCGCTGCCTGCGTCGATAATCTAGGTAATTCATTTCTGATAGATGCTCGCGCTATGAAGGCGATGAATCAATTGTGGAATAAAAAGGTATCAACCCGCAAAGAAGGCAAGTCGGAGGGATACTGGGATAAATGGTTGGATAGAGTTACCCGCTCTTCGCACCATCAAATGCGTGACGGGATCAATAAGGCGGCTAAGATTGTTATTCGACATTGCTTAAAATACCAGATCGGTACTTTAGTTGTTGGCTGGAATGAAGGCTTTAAGGATAGTGCTAATCTTGGTCGAATCGAAAATCAGAAATTTGTTCAAATGCCTTTGGGCAAGCTCAAAGAAAGACTGAAGCAACTTTGCAGTTTGCACGATATTAGATTTGTAGAGACTGAAGAAGCTTATACTTCTCAGGCCAGCTTTCTTGATGGCGACTCCCTGCCCAAATATGGTGAAAAGCCAGATGGGTGGAAAGCATCCGGCAAGCGTATATATCGTGGCTTGTATCGCTCTTCCAATGGTTCAATTGTTAACGCCGATCTGAATGCGTCTGCAAATATTTTGCGTAAAGTAGCCAGAAATCTAGGCTTAGACTTAGGCTTACTGGGTAGGCGGTGCTTGACGACCGCAGCGAGAGTTAGACTTTGGTTAAATCCGATGCCTTCTCTGTCCGCAGAATCTCAGTCTCTTTAGAGCTGAGAGTGTCAA
>NZ_BLAY01000423.1 GCF_020521235.1 Microseira wollei NIES-4236
CCGTTCTGAAAAACCTATGCAAAGCTAGGCATTCCTAGAATTTGCAACCTGTCAGAACGTGCAGACTAAGCGAAAGCTACGATTTTTGAGTCATGACACCAGTTGGTGAACGCCAGCCTTCTGCTCTGTCGAATGCAGTTAAGTAATCAGCTTCCCAGGTTTACAGCTTTTGTGCTGCATTCTAAACAAGCTCTTAAATCATTGTCGAGGCACACTTTACAAGCAATTGGACACTCACAACCATGAGTAACTTCGTTTTTGTACTTGATACCAGCTTTAAACCGCTCACACCTTGCAAGCCTTCAATGGCGCGTAAGTTGTTAGACGCAGGTAAGGCTGCGGTATTTCGCCGTTACCCATTCGTCATTATTCTCAACCAGGAGGTAGACGCTACGCCTGAACCGATCGTACTCAAAATCGATCCGGGTTCTAAGACAACTGGCATCGCGCTAGTAGACAGCCAAGAGCGTGTGATTTGGGGAATGGAGTTAGAACACCGTGGACAACAGATTAAGGACGCTCTAGAGTCTCGTAGCGCCGTTCGTCGGGGGCGCAGACAGCGCCATACTCGTTACCGCAAAGCTCGCTTTCTCAACCGCAAGCGCGAACAGGGATGGTTGGGGCCTAGCTTAATGCACCGCGTTCTGACAACTAAAACTTGGGTTAAGCGACTCTGCAAATTTGCACCGATTGCTGAAATCAAACAGGAATTGGTTCGGTTTGATATGCAACAGCTAGAGAATCCTGAAATCTCTGGAACCGAGTACCAACAAGGGACTCTAGCAGGGTATGAGGTGCGGGAATATCTTCTAGAGAAGTGGGGACGCAAATGTACTTACTGCTCCAAGGAAGGTGTACCTCTGCAAATCGAACACATCCACTCAAGAGCGAAAGGTGGGACTGACCGTATTTCCAACCTGTGTTTGGCGTGTGAAAGATGCAATCAAAAGAAAGGCACTCAAGAGCTCAAGGATTTCCTCAAAGGTAAGCCCAATCTCGCGTCTTGCATTCTCAAACAGGCTTCATCACCGCTCAAGGATGCGGCTGCTGTAAATTCAACCCGGTGGAAGCTATTCGAGACGCTCAAAGCAACAGAATTACCCGTCACTACCGGGACAGGTGGACAGACCAAGTACAACCGCAATCGGTTGGGATTACCCAAAGAACACTGGTTAGACGCCGCGTGTGTAGGTGTTACAGAAACCCTCAAAGTGTTGACAAGCAAGATTCTCAAGGTAAAAGCAACAGGTCTTGGTGGACGGCAGCGATGCCAGACCGACAAGTTTGGCTATCCACAGAAACATCGTCCATTACGTCCAATCCACGGTTTTTCTACTGGTGATATCGTCAAAGTCGTCATCCCTAAAGGTGTGAACAAAGGTGAGTACGTTGCTCGACTCTGCCCATACAGTGACGGCAATGGCGAAATTTATCCAACCATTGGAAAGAAACGGATCGGAATCAAACTTAGCTACATTGTCAACCCTGTTCACCGCAAGGATGGCTACATCTATGCATGATGCCGATATTTGCCCAGATTTACCTAGAAATTATGTTTCAGTTACTCACCCCAA
>NZ_BLAY01000424.1 GCF_020521235.1 Microseira wollei NIES-4236
GCTGATAGCATTAGTGTAGCATATTTCTACTACAGGCGTGATGATTGAGGAAGATCCAGTGCAGAGTTGATTGGGGACTGTATCAAAAGGTTGCCTTTCCAAGGCTGTTTCGGTGGCATTGAGCCAGGGAAACAGCCTTGAGGTGTCCATGTATCCCGACGCTCACCTTACAGGTAGAGCGCGGGACTTATAGCCCCTCAAACTCCCCATTAGTTAAATCAATTGAAAGCCGAGAGCGCATCATTTGTGCGGTCGAGCAAGCAGATGCTAAAGCTCTAATCGAGGAGCTTCCCAAAGGCTTGGATACGCTTTTAGGTAGCGAGTTTGGTCAACGGCAGTTATCCGGAGGGGAGTGGCAGAAGCTGGCGCTGGCACGAGCATTTATGCGCCATAGCCAGATCCAGGTTCTTGATGAACCAACTTCAGCCCAAGATATTGAAACTGAACATGACATATACAAGCGTTTTTCCCAGCTGAGCTGCAATCGCATTACTGTTCTAATAAGTCATCGCTTGTCAGCTGTTCGTATGGCGGATCGGATTCTTTACCTAGCCAATGGACGAATTCAAGAGATAGGGAGTCACGCTGAGCTGATGGCGCTTAACGGTGAATATGCCCGCCTATACAAACTACAAGCATTACAGTACGGTTACCAAACAACTGAGGAGTTGGGCTGATGAATTGGATCGGGCTATGCGGACGTGGACTGGTAATGGTTGCAAGAGCTACCCCTTTTGCTGCAACTGGGTACATTTTCATCGTAGTTTTCCTCAAGCTTCTGCCTGTGTTCCAGGTTTGGTTGTCCAAGTATCTAGTTGATGCGCTTCCTGGAGGTCTACAAAACACTTCTGAAGTGCTTGCCAGAATTATCCTACTTGCTGCGGTTTATGCAGGTACTTTAGCGATCGCTGCGGGTCTGGAGCCTATTCAAGAGTTGTTATCAGCTTGGCTAGAAAATCGGGCAGTGGCAGAAGTAGATCGATGGCTTATGGAGGCTGGCACCAGGTTGCTGGATCTTTATCGCATCGAGAGTCCAGACTTTCATACAGATTTACGTTTTTCTAAGCAAGCCGCTTATTATTCACCGCGCTTGTTTCGTCAGCTACAGCAGGGGGTGGGAACACTTATAACCTTGGCTGGACTACTTCTGCTATTGGCGAGGCTACAGCCTCTACTCTCGATAGTTTTGGTTGGAACGTTTCTACCCCACCTTATAGCAGAGCAACGCTTGAATCGACTCAAAGCTGAGATCGCGATCGACCACTCAAAAGCAGCCCAGGAAATGGACTACTACCTCCGAATCGCAACCGAAGCCAATGCTGCTAAGGAAATCCGAGTCTTTGGGCTAGGCGACTTCTTTTTGCAACGCTTTCACAAATGCGCTCAGGTTGCCCTAAAAGAAATTAGAACTCTCCGCCTCAAGCAGTTGCGCTTATCGATTATGTTTACCTTCAACCGCAAGAAGGCTCCCGCCATAACGGTACGACCTTTGGCGGTGAGATGAATTGCGGACAGGATCTATGGTAGAATGTTTTACGTCAGATATAGCGACGTAGCGATGTTGGTATTCG
>NZ_BLAY01000425.1 GCF_020521235.1 Microseira wollei NIES-4236
TGAACTAAACGCGGCAGTCCCCACCTTCTTATAAGGTGGGGAAGGATAGCGGTCAAAAAAGAGGGTTCGATGCCCTCTTTTTTGACAATTTCTGATCGAGGGAACGAATAAACTCTCTAAATACTTCGGTTTGGTTTCTACCAGTCTCGTTGCAATACTCTTGGAGTATCCTTTTTTCTTCAGAGGTTATCCGAAAATTTACAACATTTTCTCTCTTATTCATTGACGCTGTAGTGATGAATGCACTACAATAATAGCAGAAAAAAGGTGAGTTTTGTGGCAGTTAGACGAGTGACCTTTAGGCTCTATCCCAAGCCAGCAGCGGTTAAAAGACTGCTGTGGGCAAGAAAGATGCATCAATTGTTGTACAATGCGGCGATTTACAACCGCAAAACTCAATACGAGAAATTTGGTCACTCGGTTTCGTACCTAGAGCAACAAAACTCGCTTCCTGCTTTTAAGCAAGTCTGGCCTGAGTATCAAGAACTCGGTTCGCACGCCTTGCAGGCGACTTTGAAACGGGTTGATTTAGCTTACCAATCGTTTTTTAAAGGGCTAAGAGGCAAGCCCAAGTTCAAGTCAATTCGGCACTATTCTGGATGGACATATCCGGATAAAGCTGGCTGGAAAGTCCACACAACTGGTGACAACGGTTATCTGGATTTGAGAGATCTAGATCTGTCTATCCAGATGCGAGGAAAGGCAAGAACTTGGGGAACTCCCACTACTTGCACAATTGTCTACCGCAATGGCTTATGGTACGCATCGATTACAGTTGAGTGTGTCCCAGTTAGAGAAACAGGCACAGGTGCAGTTGGTCTAGATTTTGGAACCTATCACGCCGTTGCTATGAGCGATGGAACGTTGATAGAGAATCCCAGGTTCCTAACTAAAACTCAGGGGGAAATTAAGCAAGCATCGAGACAAAAACGTCGGAAAAGAGCGCCTAACTTCAAGAAGAGAGTCAAGGCGTCTAAGCGATGGAAAAAGGCAACTAAGCGGGTGTCTAAGCTACAACGCAAGGTGGCTTGTTCTAGACAAGATTGGACTCATAAAGTGGCGGCACAAATAGTTAGCAGTAATAGCATGGTCGCAACTGAGGAACTCAATCTCTCTCAGATGACACGCAAGGCGAAAAAAGGTAGCAAGCGGAAGGCTCATGCATACGGGACTTAATCGTTCGATGTTGGACGTTGGCATCGGGAATCTTACCAAGGCTATCGAGTACAAATTGCAAGAAGCTGGTGGATTTTTGGTTAAGGTTCCGACTAAGACGGTTAAGCCTTCTCAAACTTGTCCAGAATGCGGTCATCAACGCAAAAAAGAGTTATCCTTTCGCGTTCACATCTGCTCGGAATGTGGCGCAACTGATGACAGGGATGTCGCCGCAGCTAAAGTAATGCTGTCATGGGCGCTTGGAACGAACGCCCTCAATCGTGGATCTCAAATCTCTACCTCTGCTCCCCAGGCGACTGGAGGATGGCGGCAAGTTTGGGAGACGAAGCGACAGAAACCCACCCCTCAACGTTAGTAGGGGTGGGTAGTTCAT
>NZ_BLAY01000426.1 GCF_020521235.1 Microseira wollei NIES-4236
CCCACAAGAAAAAATCATCTTTGTTCTTGTGGGGTGGGACGGGCAAGATGCCCATCCCACAAGAAAAAATCATCTTTGTTCTTGTGGGGTGGGACGGGCAAGATGCCCATCCCACAAGAAAAAATCAGCTTTTGTCTTGTGGGGTGGGACGGGCAAGATGCCCATCCCACAAGAAAAAATCAGCTTTTGTCTTGTGGGGTGGGACGGGCAAGATGCCCATCCCACAAGAAAAAATCATCTTTTGTCTTGTGGGGTGGGACGGGCAAGATGCCCATCCCACAAGAAAAAATCATCTTTGTTCTTGTGGGGTGGGCGTCTCGCCCGCCCAATCAAAAAAGCCTGGGTCGGCAGGCTTCGTTTGTGTGCCCGCTTGCGCTCCGCGCCTTTATGCGTGAGGCTTACCATTATCCTTGCGCTTCGTATCATCCCAATAAACGATCAGCAGACAGTAAATCGCTAATGGAATTAGAGCGATCGCAACAGGTGGATAAATGGTATAGAAAGTCGCCAAAACCTCAGCCACTCCCAATCCTGCCAAAATCATCTCCGCCTGTTTCCGCGTGTTATAATTGGACATAGGAAATCCTTCGTCTTGACAGACGATCGAATGAACAATTTAAAGCAAAAATGCAGAGTTTAGTGGTTGCAGCCACTTACCTCAACATTGAGAGCGTCTCTAGTAGCAGCTAGGGGCGCTCTAATGCTTATATGCGAAGCATAACACGACCCCATCATAATGTAAAAAAAATGTCGTATATTAAAAAAAAGTAAGTTAAAACTGACGTATCTTGTTTGAGGGCATCGACCGGGTGTAGGGGCACGGCACGATCAACCCAGGCGTCGTCGCCGAGAATATCAAATGCCGTGCCAGGGCGATCGGTGGGGCATCGACCGGGTGTAGGGGCACGGCACGATCAACCCAGGCGTCGTCGCCGAGAATAGAGAATGCCGTGCCAGGGCGATCGGGGCGGCATCGAAGGGGTGTAGGGGCACGGCACGATCAACCCAGGCGTCGTCGCCGAGAATAGAGAATGCCGTGCCAGGGCGATCGGTGGGGCATCGACCGGGTGTAGGGGCACGGCATGATCAACCCTCGCTGCGTCGCCGAGAATATCAAATGCCGTGCCCCTACAATCAACGGTGTTGCTGTTTTTGTTTATTTCAGTAGGGGCACGGCATGATCAACCCTCGCTGCGTCGCCGAGAATATCAAATGCCGTGCCAGGGCGATCGGTGGGGCATCGAAGGGGTGTAGGGGCACGGCACGATCAACCCTCGCTGCGTCGCCGAGAATATCAAATGCCGTGCCCCTACAATCAACGGTGTTGCTGTTTTTGTTTATTTCAGTAGGGGCACGGCACGATCAACCCAGGCGTCGTCGCCGAGAATATCAAATGCCGTGCCAGGGCGATCGGGGCGGCATCGGCGGGGTGTAGGGGCACGGCACGATCAACCCTCGCTGCGTCGCCGAGAATATCAAATGCCGTGCCCCTAAAATCAACGGTGTTGCTGTTTTTGTTTATTTCAGTAGGGGCACGGCA
>NZ_BLAY01000427.1 GCF_020521235.1 Microseira wollei NIES-4236
TTGACACTCTCCGGTCTAAAGACACGGAGATTCTTAAGACATTACGGTCTTAATATCCTTGTTACCAAGGTTCCCAGGCTCGCCACTTTTGTCACCAGGACGTAGCGATACGCCAGTTGCTCCACTTGGGGAAACCCCAAGACCGCACTGGCTCTTCTCCTTACAGTATTTTGGGCGTTTAGCGGTCTTATCCGCAGGTTCCGTCGAGTCCCGGCGTACCATTTCCAACGCTCTATCTCTGATAGTTTTCGCTTGCCGTAATATCAGCATGGGCGAAAAATCCACCAGCCGAACAAATGAACTTTTCACCATCGCGGTTTGAGCGGTCAATATGTCCACAATTTCTGCATTCAACGCTGGAATGTTTCGGACTAATCTTAATAGCAACCTTTCCTTGCTTTGCAGCGAGATACTCGATCTTTAAGATCAACTCATTCCAAGCAGCATCAGAGATAGCGCGATTTAACCCCTTTTTTCTAGATTGCCCATTCGGTAAAAACCTCCCACTTTCTTCATCTTTCTTCACCCGACATCGGCGCAACATACCGGAGATATTTAAATCCTCCAAGGCAATAGCATCCACCTGTCGGCTGGTAATAGTTTTCGCTATCCACCATTGATAAGCTTGTCGCTTATCCGCAATCTTTTTATGCAGGCGTCCAACTTTTTGGGACGCCTTTTTTCGGTTCTTGCTACCTTTAACTTTGCGGCTAACCCGTCGTTGTCTGATTTTGAGAAAACGCCTGGTTTTCTTGTTATTGCCAAACTTGGGGTTCGCAAATTGATATCCATCACTCATGTGTACGAGTTTGGTAATTCCTAAGTCGCATCCGACAATAGATCTGACTTCGGTTAAAGATCTAGCAACTACATCTGGTACGGTTTTGTCCTCGATTCTGACCGATACATACCATCCATCTTGGCGTTGGCGAATTGTCGCTGCTTTAGCTGTAAAACCATCTGGAATCGGTCTGGAATTATAGAATCGCATCCATCCCAATTTGGGTAAATAAATCTTACTCCCTTCGGCTTTCATCCCCATCGTGTAAGTAAACGATGTGAAGTTGCTGCGATTCTTAAACTTGGGAAAACCCTTGCCCTCAAAGAAGTTTTTATAGGCAATATCCAGACGCTTGACGTTTTGTTGCAGTACTGTCGAATCAATCCCGGCGTACCAAGGTCTAGCAGTTTTTAGTTGCGGCAATGCGGTGATTTGAATATCACGACTCGCTGCGGCGAGGATTTTTACTGCTTTTAGCATCTTTCCACGGTTCTCCTGTCGCACCATTCTTGCTGACAAAACAAGTTAACGGACTAGCAGGAGCTTTTGTCCTTAAGTCGCTGTACTCTCCTTGAATGAATTGTTGGTTGTATTGACTAATCCTGTCACCCAAACACCAATTGTAGTGGCATCTGAGCATACTTATCCATTGCTCCATCTTTGAGCTTTGGGCAATGTTTGGCCTCAACTTGTAAACGTAGTTTGTTAGCAATTTACGTCGAAGATTAAAGGGATCTGCGATAATATTACCT
>NZ_BLAY01000428.1 GCF_020521235.1 Microseira wollei NIES-4236
GTGAACTACCCCACCGCATAGGCGGATGGGGCTTCTGTACTCATAGGCGAATGCCGCAGGTGAGACTTTCGTCCCATCTTTGGTCTTACTTCCCCTCCTACAGCAGAGACGGCTGAACCATCCGCCTTTAGCATTCTGATTCCTTCTGCTCTAATATTGGTTGCTGCGTTTCCATCTCTGTCGTGATGAGTTCCACAGTGAGGGCAAATCCATTCCCTCACATCTAGCGGCATTTCATCTACTTGATAGAAACAATTAGAGCAAAGTTTGGAACTGGGAAACCATCTATCAATCTCAACCAACTTAGAGCCTTGGCGTTCTAGCTTATAGGCTAAAAAGTTGGTGAACATTCCCCATCCACAATCAGATATTGCTTTCGCCAAATTGTGATTACGAACCATGCCCTTGACATGAATATTTTCTACTATAACAGCTCGGGCTTAGCTGACCAACTTGTAACTAAGTTTATGTAGAAAATCTTGCCTTGAGTTGCTAACTCGATCGTACACCTTGGCAACAACTTTACGATATTTACTCCTCGAATTACTTCCTTTTTGCTGGCGCGCTAGTTTCTTCTGCTTGCGTTTCAGGTTTTTCTCATGCTTGGCAATATGCTTGGGATTGTCGTATTTAGATACCTTCTCACCGTCAGTTATGACTGCGAAATGCTTCAATCCTAAATCAACGCCATAAATCTTACCTCCTGAGATAGTCGGATATTCGCCTTCTATTTCAGTCAGAATAGATGCCAAGTATTTCCCTGATGGAGTCTTGCTAATAGTAACAGTCTTGATCTTTCCTTCAATCGGTCGATGTATTTTGGCTTTGACAACCCCAATATTACCTGGAAGCTTGACATTGCCGTCTACAATCAGTACGTTTTGAGGATATTGAATTGACTGTTTACCATGCTTGGATTTGAAGCGAGGAAACCTCGCCCTACCCTCAAAAAAGTTTTTATATGCTGTGGTTAGATTGAGTGTTGTAGCTTGCAGCACTTGGCTATAGCAATCAGCCAACCAACAGGTATCCTCTGCTTTTTTGAGTTCAGGGAGAAGTGCGTTGAGTGCTGAACGCCCAAGTCCCTTGCCCGTTTCTTTGTAGGTTTCAATGGATTTATTCAAGGCATAATTCCACCACCAACGCGAGCATCCAAATGCCTGAGCTAGTTGTAACTGCTGTTGTCTAGATGGATATAAGCGGACTTGCACGGCTTTACGCAGCACTCAAATCACCTCCTTAATTGATCTATCCTATCACAATATAGATTTAGCGATAAGATAGCTCAGGAAATATTTGGGAATTGTATGGCTAACGCCACGCTGGCGCGAACGAACACGCCACTTGCGGATGCACCTCACAATTCCAAGGTCGTACCATCCCCACCGTAAGTGACGGATGGAGGCTTCCGCCGAATTCGGAAGAAGAGTATTTGCTAAAGTTGGGGGCATCGAACCCCCAACTTTAGCATGCTATCCATCCCCACCGTAAAAGACGGTGGGGAATTTCGCAGAATTGTTAAA
>NZ_BLAY01000429.1 GCF_020521235.1 Microseira wollei NIES-4236
CACATTTGCTCATGTGAATGTACTTGTGGCAGCTTTCGTGAATGGCTAGAAGGTTATTTTTCTTCCAGTTGTTATGGTTGTCATCGACATGATGGAGATGTACCCTTTCGTCACTAAGCAGCTTTAACCCACAGTATCCACAAGTATGGTCTTGCCTTTTTAAGGCTTGGGAGGTTGCTTTGTCGTAGAGCTTACTGTTACGTTCACTCCCATAGATGATGTCTCCGTCAAAAGGCGATTTCTCTCTCCTGACTTTGATGTGTTTATTTTCGGAGTAAGGAATCGATGGGAATGCTTTATCTAGCAGTTTCTTGCTTGACTCGCGACACTGTTTCGTTTCCTTGTTGAACACTCTGAACGCTCTTGTTTCGATGTATGCTAACGAGTTTCTTGACCCGTCCATCTTGCAATAGCGGTGATAGTTTCTCCCACCTCGCACTATGGGGGCTAATTTCTCAGCCTTGACCTTTGCACCATAATTCGAGTTGTTGACGATGTGTTTGACCTTTTGACGGAAAGCTTTGTAATTGTCCACTGAAGGGACGCATCTGAACTTCCCGTTTTTCTGCACAGAGAAGTTCCAACCTAAGAAGTCAAACCCATCTGTCGTAGCAGTTAGCTTGGTCTTCTTTTCATTCACCTTCATCCCACGTTCTGCTAAAAACTGGCTGATGAGGCCAAGTATGACCTCGGCGTTATCGTTAGGTTTGAGTATAATCACCATATCGTCTGCATACCTTACAGACTGGTGGATGTCCTCTATCCCGTTGAGTGCAATATTGGCAAGTGGTGGACTCGCCACACCCCCTTGAGGTGTACCCTGTTCGGGGAACTCTGGATTGACTCCCGCTTTCAGGCATCGGAAGATTCCAAGTTTTACGCCTGATGGGGCGATGAGTCGTTCCATGATGGATTTGTGGCTTATCCTATCGAAGCATTTTTCGATATCGAGTTCGATGACCCGTTTTTCTATTCCATTGCTCGTGGAGCGTAGATTGTCAAACAAGAATTTCTGCGCGTCATGGGCAGATCTTCCCGTTCTAAATCCATAGCTGTTGGCGTGGAAGGTTGCTTCGTGTGCTGGTTCTATTGCGTATTTGACAAGACATTGCCAAGCTCTATCCGCGATAGTGGGAACTTTAAGGATGCGGGTTTTTCCGTCCTTTTTGGGGATGGGGATTTCCCTTAACGGTTTATGCTTCCATGTATTGATAGGTTGTCTGAGTTGTTCACTCAGGATAAACCTTTCCTCAAATGAGAGAGAAGCCTTGCCGTCAATTCCTGCTGTCTTTTTCCCAATGTTGAGTTGAGTTACTTGCCTCACTGCCAGTAATCTCGCTGCGGTGGATTTCAGAACTAGCTTCATCAAAGACTTCGCTTTCCGCTTGTCTCCAACTTGAATAGCTTTGTAAATTCGCTTTTGTAGGCGGAAGAGATTTCTGCGGAATTTCTTCCACGGTAGATTCTTCCAGGATTCACTAGCATTGCTGCTGTGTCTAATCATGCTCTGCTCCAGTT
>NZ_BLAY01000430.1 GCF_020521235.1 Microseira wollei NIES-4236
TTGACACTCTCCGGTCTAAAGACACGGAGATTCTAAGTTCGTCGTCGAAACTTGCTCTACCAGGCTTTCACCAAGTAGCGTAGTGGTTTCAACTCCCTTAGCGTTTCTTCGGGACTGCCCGTCCCTAGCTTGCAACGCAAGATTTAAAATATTTATCGCTGCATTTGTGTCTCTATGTGCCGTGTACCCACAACTACAAACATGGGTACGAGTAGATAGAGACTTCTTAACCTTCACCCCACAATTGCTACATTTTTGGCTTGTATATCGTGGGGAAACAGCGACAGCAGTACGCCCAAAAATTCGCGCAAAATACTCAATCCACTGTCTAAACAGATACCAACTAGCATCGTTTATGGATTTAGCTAAACAGTGGTTTTTGACCATGTTGCGGACACTTAAATCTTCATAGGCCACTAAGTCGTTAGACTGGGTGACGTGACGTGCGAGTCTCTTCGCATGTTCGGTACGTTGCCTACTTACTTTTAGGTGTTTTTTAGAATATCGGCTTCTTGCTTTGCGACGATTGTTTTTGCCTTTTTTCTTTTTGTAGATAAGACGTTGGGCGTGCTTGATAGATTTTTCAGCTTTGGCTAAAAACTTGGGATTGGGTTCTTGATGACCGTTGGAATCGGTGTAAAAATTTTCCAATCCTACATCTAGTCCAATAGCGCTACCCGTTGCGGGCAAAGTTTCTTGGCGCTCAATATGAATAGCAAACTGACAGTAATAGCCGTCTGCTCGGCGCACCAATCTTACCCTTTTGATCGATTCAATTGGGTAGGTGTGGATGTCCCACTTGCCCAGCAACTTAAGGGAGCCAATCCCTTTCTTGTCGCTGAAAATTATGCGACGTAGGGTAGGATGCAACTTCCATCCTGACGTTTTGTACTCTCCTCTTGCGGTTGTCTTTTTGGAATTTGGGATATCCTTTTTTGCCCGGTTTCTTGGCTTTACAGTTGTCGTAAAACCGAGAAATCGCTAACCATGCACGCTCAGCAGATGCTTGTCCCGCATGGACGTTTAAATCTTTAACAAATGGGTAGGTGTTGCGTAGTTCTGTTACATGATTACAGAGTCTGGCGTAATTGATTTTGGTTTCTTTGGGAGCATCCATCCAGTACCGCAAGCATTTGTTTCGGACAAACTGAACTGTCCTGATAGCTTCCAAGGGTAGCTTGATATTGATTTGGTTTTGCCTTGACTTTGTACTCTAGAACTAGCATGGGAAGACCTCCATTGCTATATTTCTATTATACTAGAAGGTAAGACATTTGACCGGACGATTTATGAAGAAATTTAGGATTGAAGCTAAAATTACTGAATACGAGCTGCGCCAAGTAGCACAAGAGGCAGCTAGGCGGGGGATGACCAAATCTGAACTGATCCGCAGTTTGATAGCAAAACTTCCTGACCCTTCGCCCAAAAAGCATTCGCGAGACTAAAGTCTCACGCGGAACCCCGGTCTAAAGACACGGGGCTTGCGCGCTTTGTTCTGTCAA
>NZ_BLAY01000432.1 GCF_020521235.1 Microseira wollei NIES-4236
CTTTGTCTTTGATGGCATCAGATAGACGCTTCAGGACAATCACCCCACATCCCTCGCCACGCACATAGCCGTCGGCTGACTCATCGAAGGTTTTGCAACGCCCATCAGGTGACAGCATCCTGGCTTTCGAGAAATTAATACTTAATTCTGGCGAAACCATGATGTTCACACCGCCAGCTAGAGCTAAATCGCACTCCCGGTTACGTAGACTTTGACAAGCCAAATGAACTGCCACTAAAGAAGAGGAGCAAGCTGTATCCACTGCCAAGCATGGCCCAGTTAGACCCAGAATATAGGACAAACGTCCTGCTGCCACACTCAAAGCATTGCCTGTACCCACGTAAGCATCAATCTCCCTCACTTCTGTGGTCAACAAGCGTCGTCCATAGTCATTGTTAGAGATGCCAACGAAGACTCCGGTTTGACTGTCAAACAGTCGGTCAGGTTTAATAGCAGCATTTTCCAGTGCTTCCCAACTGACCTCTAACAGCAAACGTTGCTGGGGGTCAAGGCTAACCATCTCTCTGGGCGAAATACCGAAAAACTGGGCGTCGAATTCTTCTAACTGACTGACAAACCCACCATAGCGAGTGTACATTTTTCCCGGAGCATCTGGATCTGGGTCGTAGAAAGCATCAATATTCCAGCGATTAGCTGGCACTTCCGTGACTGCATCTACTCCATCGCGCAACAGTTGCCAGAATGCTTCTGGGTTGTTAGCACCTCCAGGAAATCGGCAACCCATACCCACAATCGCCAGCGGCTCTTTTTTGGCTTTTTCCACAGCTTCAAGCTTGGCTTGCATATCCTCTACAGCTCGAAGCGCTCGTTTGATTGGAGAAATTGACTGACCTGCTTCTAAATTCATAATTTTAGATTTTAGTAATTAATGCTTTCCAATTTTTGCAGCAGCAAAGCTTCAGCTTCGCTATCGGATAAATCTTCCACATAGGAATTGGTTGGAACTTTCTCCTGGTCAGTGGTTGGCGATTCTCCATTCAATTCCACACCAGAATCTAACAATAGCACTTCTTTGGCTAGGTAATCAACCAGCTTTGTGACTGTGGGATAGGTAAAAGTCAAGCTAGAAGGCAAAAAGCAACCCAAACTCTTTTGCAGGGAATTTCTCAGCTCTACAGATGTTAACGAATCCATGCCTAACTCAAAAAAACCTTGCTGTAGGTCTATTGTTTGCGATACATCCCAGCCAATTACTTTCCCTACCTCCGAGCGAATGTGATTAATCAAAAGCTGCCTGCGTTCATTCACATTTGCCGCTTCTAATCGAGCGCGGAACTCAGCTTGTGGCTCTTTGTTCTTAACCCCTAACTGAGTGAAGTTAGCAAAAAACGGCGATGTCAAAGCCGATGTCGCAATCAACTGTGACCAGTTAATTGGCATCACCCCAACTTGGCTGGCCGACTGGTTTAACAATTGCTCCAGCGCCACTAATCCCCGTTCTA
>NZ_BLAY01000433.1 GCF_020521235.1 Microseira wollei NIES-4236
CTGACCTAACGGTACAGCGCGGGCTTCCAAGCATCACTGCTTGGCTTTCCTGGTTACTCCCCTTCGGGATTTCGACACTTGCCTAGATTGAGTTGCCTCAACCCCCGGTAGACCGTCTGCACAGGCAGTTTCCATTCCCCCAAGTCCTGGGGTACTAATGAGGACAATTCCTCGATTGCGAATGACTTGAGCGCTAGCGATGTCTCGATCTGTTGCATATCCACATTCAGGACAATGATGAACTCTCACACTCAAATCCTTCTGAACAATTGCATCACATTCAGGACAGGTCTGAGACGTACCATTGGCATTGACTTCGGCAAAGAACTTGCCACGTTTCCAGCAAACATACTTGACGATGGAACGGAATTGTCCAAACGCAGCATCGAGCATGTGTTTACCCAACATTCCCTTGGCACTTACCCGATAGTCCAAGTCTTCCATGAAGACCATATCGGCAGCATCACAGTAGCTCAGTGGTGCTTGCAGAAACTGAAAGTTCTTGCGTGTGTTGTCAATCGCATGGTGCATTCCTTGCACCTTGATGCGTTGCTTCTCGTAGTTCTTAGACCGCTTCTGTTTTCTACCCAGTCTACGTTGCAGCACTTTCAGCCTACTTTGCATCTGCTTAAAAAACTTGGGCGGCTTTACGAGTACTCCGTCACTGGTTGCCAAAAACTTTTCCAGTCCTACATCCACTCCAATCGGATGACCGTGGGGCATGGGATCTGGGACATTGACATCGCACTGAATGTTGACCGAGGCATACCACTTATCCGCCTTCTTGAGGATGCGAACTTGCTTCACCACAAACCCATCGGGAACCGGGCGATGCAAGTTAATCGGAATCAGCCCAATTTTCGGCAACTTCAAATGAATTCCCGTGATGGGGCTGTCCTTGAATTGCGGAAACAACAGCGATTTGAATTGCCCGTATTTCTTGAAGCGCGGAAATCCAAATCCACGGGATTGAAATCCCTCCCAAGCTTTGTGCAGTTGTTTGATAGCTTGCTGCAACACCACCAGACGGAACTTCGCCCAATCGGGGAAACTCCTTCTTGGCATGGGGCAGTGCATTCAATTGCTGCACTTCATTGGGAAATTTCAAATCCGCAGACAGGATGTATTCCTGCTCAACCCTTGCATCGATCAATCATGCACTTGCGACTATTGCACCAATCCTTAATTTCTCGCAGGGCATAGTTGTAGGCGCTGCGACAGGTTTCCATCCACTCAAACAGGGTATTCTCCTGAGTGGCATCGGGATAGAGGCGATAGCGATAGTTCAAGGTCAACATTCCTCTACATTAGCATATTTACTATAAGTTTGCGTTCTAGTAAATGCTTGTCTCGGGGGCATCGAACCCCACTCGACAAGCGCGGGGTGTCCATGTATCCCGTCGCTCACCCTCTGGGTTGAGCGCGGGTCTTATCGCCCCCCGAACCCCCCAGAAGATAAAAA
>NZ_BLAY01000434.1 GCF_020521235.1 Microseira wollei NIES-4236
TCTGAACTGATCCGCAGTTTGATAGCAAAACTTCCTGACCCTTCGCCCAAAAAGCATTCGCGAGACTAAAGTCTCACGCGGAACCCCGGTCTAAAGACACGGGGCTTGCGCGCTTTGTTCTGTCAATCGCAACGATGAGGTTAAAATCTCGTCTTGTGACTAAACTTTTACCCATTGCAATGACTTGCGCCTGTGGATTTCCGGGAGGGACGCCAATCCCGCCTTCGTGGGGGTGGGTGGGGAAAAATTCGATCGTTCCAGTAGGGGAATGGGGATTTTTTAGGGTTGGGTGAATCGGGTCGATGGGAATTATTTTTTGATAGTCGCCGTTGGCTCCTGAATGATAGTTAGGCCAGGAAATATAAGTAGTATAGGGGTCATCGCGATCGCAGCGAGTTTGGTCGGGGTCGGGGTTTTTGGTGTGGAAATAGTGCAGATCGCCGATATCGCCCAAACCGCACATCGAGCAACCCATATCTTGATGATCTCGCGTGGTGAGGATACCTTTACCTTGTTGGCGAAATGCTCTGATTCCAGCTTGGTCTTTTTCTGTTAAACCGTCCCCCACATCTAAGGCAAATAACCAAAGTTGGTCAAAGTCTGACTCGCCGAGGTTGCTTAAAATGGGGTCGTTGCCTTCATCGTCGGATGTCCGATCGCGTGCGGTTACCTCAAATATATTATTTCCCCCCTCGTCTTGTACCGATGCCAGATACTCGCGTAACATCGAGAAACGCCCGATGCTCCAGTCATCTTCCGTTTTCGGAATCGTCGTCTGCAACAAAATGCGAATCGGTTTTTTCATACCTTGCTCCTGGGGCAAATCGCTCTGGGCAGAAAATACAAACTCAACGGGTAATTTTAGATTTGATCGGGTCTGGAACTGATTTGTGAAGACACGGGGACGCGGGGACCCGGAGACGCGGGGAGTTTTTGATCGCAGTCACCGCGTTACCGCATCTCTCATTCTCCGCTTCGTCTTCCAAGTTAGAATCCCCTGACTCCGATCATGGGGTGTCCCCGCGTCATTGTGTCCCCGCGGAGCGAGCGTCCTCTTCAAGCAACAGTTAAAGAGCTAAGTTTAGCAGAAATCTCCCTACGGGTATAGGCTGGCCTCTATTGCGACAGATGCAGATATATTTCGATTTGTCAAGAAGGTACGGAATACCTGCGGATCGTCCTGTAGTCCTTTTTCAGAAAAACGAAATTGTCTGACTCCACAGCATCAGGGGAAACATTATGCACCGCGATTTTAGTTTAGAACTTTTTGTTGAATCCGGCCTATCAGTTGTCGTCTTTTTGTTCCTGGTTGTTTTACTCGCTTGACGCTCCGTTAACCTAAGCATGGGAGTCACCCCCCATGCTGGGCTTCAGAACCGGACGTGAAAGTTTACCCTTCATCCGGCTCCTCTCCAAATCGACCCTTGTCATGGGTACTAAACTGAGTTGAAAGGT
>NZ_BLAY01000435.1 GCF_020521235.1 Microseira wollei NIES-4236
CAAGCAAACAAAGTAGTCGCGGTGCCTCGAAAAACAGATCGAATTAAATTAGCTATTGAACTAGCCAATTCTTCAACCATTTGCTCGCCAACTTGTTTGAGGATCCCAGCGCCTGCAACTTCGTTAAAAGTAAGCACAACTGCGCCAGGAGCAACGCCACATGCAACCCAACCTAAAAATTGACCGACGACTCCACCTGCTTGACCTGCAATTTGGTTCCAAGTTGCGCGAACTTGCTGATCTAGTTGTTCGTCAGTAATATTCCAGTTGAAGTGCCAGATGTATTGACTTAAACTGACAACCGTTCCCCAAATAGCTGATGCAGTCCAGCTAGCGCTTTTTAAGTTTGAAACAATAAATCCGATAAGGCGCTTACCCCAATCAAAAATTACTGAAAGGATGTTTGTGTCTTCTCTGGTAGTAGTTGGCTGAATATCCTGAGATTTAATGACTCTAATTACTGTTGAAATTATTGCTCGCCTAGCGCGAGACTCCAAAGCTCCTTTAACAATATCAGCAGTTCCCATTAATTTTCCTCTGTTCCTCTATCTGAAGTGTCTCCTATTTCTCTAATTCTAGGTCGCTGGCTATAGGGTCTACAAGGGTTGATAGTATCTGTAATTCGATTAACGTCTGTAAACCCTCTCTCTGTTTTTTCTATAAAATCCGAGAAGTCGCTAGTTCTATTCTCGGTTCTATTCTCTGTATTGCTCTCTTGTAAGTCTTCACCAGAAAGCAAGGCGGCAGCATCTTTAATAAATTTTTTAATTTTTGCTGCTGCATTTCCATTTAATTTTATTTGTCTAAAGTTTGGCGTTCTCCACTGCGCTGCAAATCTTTTTAAATCTTCTAAATCGTCTGGCAGAGCGGTTTGACTTTCTAATTCTACAATTTTAACTGCGGTAGTTGGTTTAAATAATTTATGAATCTTGGTAGTCTC
This sequence comes from Microseira wollei NIES-4236, assembly GCF_020521235.1. Classification (GTDB taxonomy): domain Bacteria; phylum Cyanobacteriota; class Cyanobacteriia; order Cyanobacteriales; family Aerosakkonemataceae; genus Microseira; species Microseira wollei. Next base: position 941 of record NZ_BLAY01000435.1, read on the forward strand.
CTGGCGTAAAAGTTAGGGTAACTTCTACTACTGATTGTCTCAATTGAGGACGTAAATAATCTAATACCGCTGCAGCGTGGTAGTTGGCAACAGTCGTTGTTTTAACGCTACCTACTTCAACCATTGTGTTTAATATAGCGGTTGCGGTTGCGGTATTGATTTTGTTGTTAATATTGATTCGGGCTATCTCCAGTAACAAATCAGCTCAAGTAGGAAATTTGAATTTTTTAGTTTGGTTGCCTTCTGTTTGTGGGTCAATATCTTCAATTTCCATCTCTCCTGGAAGCTCGCCTACCAAAGCATCTAATTGTTTGGCAACCCAAGAAATTAATTCAGGAATGTTTTGTATTCTAACAATACTGTTACCTCTATCTTTTAAAAGCAGTTGCGGTACGGATACAGGAAACTCATCTACTCCAGTGCGGCGTTTAATCTGTGATACTTCTTTTTGGAGCATAGCAACCATTTGAATTAATCTTCTAACGTCAGCACAACAATTCATAT
>NZ_BLAY01000436.1 GCF_020521235.1 Microseira wollei NIES-4236
TTACACCTACACGAACAACAAGTTGTCAAGGTACAGATGGAATGTTTGTCATTCCTTGTGTACGACTTGCCGCCAATCCTTGAGTATTTCTCTCATTTCTGGCTCACGGATCGCACCCTGCCTAAAGACACGGGGATTCTGTACTCTTCCTCGAAACTTGCTCTACCAGGCTCTCGCCAAGTAGCGTAGAGGCTTCAAGTCCGGAGCGCGTTACTTCGGGACTGCCCGTCCCTAGCTTGCTCCAGCAAGATTTAAAATATTTATCGCTGCATTTGTGTCTCTATGTGCCACGTATCCACAGCTACAAATGTGGGTACGAGTTGACAAAGACTTTTTAACTTTTACCCCACAATTACTGCACTTTTGACTTGTATATCGTGGGGAAACAGCGACGGCAGTACGTCCGAACACTATAGCAAAATACAAGGGTCCACTGTCTGAATAGATACCAACTGGCGTCGTTAATTGAAAAAGGTGACATACTCCCTCACCAACCTTAACAGGTATGGTGAGGGCTTCTTGAAGCCCGATCAAGGGTATGCAAGATTTCCTTCGTGGTACTATTATCTATAGTTCCAACTATAGTCAGATTCCCACTACGGCGTTTTATACTAGGGAAAATGCTAGGGCCCTAGTCTCTTCAAATTAATCGCCGAATTGATATCGCGATTGACCATCAAAGAGTGTTGCTCATCCCAATAATTTCTGATACTTGTATCGGTAAAAATCACTTCATTCCGATAGCACAAAACCATTGAGGTATAAGCAGGATTTTGAGAAATAACTACTGCTCCAGCTTTTGCGGCTATGTTGTCCAGTAGTTGAAAAAATTGACCTCTCATCGGCATCTATCCAGGATTTATTTAATCCCGATTTAGCAGACTGTCCGTTAGGTAAATATTTACCATTTTCATCTTGTTTGGGGGAATTTCGTTTAGATAGACCTCTGAGATTTAAATCTTCGTGAAAGAAGAACTTTTTACCCTCGCTGACAACCTTGTGAGCAGTTTTATACTGGAAGTCCTTACGGGAACGAGCGATGCGCTGATGTTGCTTGGATTCCCGTTTCGCCAACTTACGACGACATCTAGAACCACGTTTTCGTTTATTGCGCTTCTGGGAGATTCGATCTAGTTTGGCTTGATTGCGACGTAATGGCTTAAATGATGGTAATAATTCACCTTCTGAAGTTGCCAGATAAACATCTTCATGCAGTACTGCATCTAAACCCATAGAATTATCCCAATTGGGAGCGATGGTGTCTGGAGTAACTCTAGGAACTGTTACATCTTCTAGACATATAGTGATGTAGTCGGGTAAGGGAGAGCAAGTCGCCTTGTCTCCCTCCCCTAAGAACCGAACGTGACACTTTCGCATCATTCGGCTCAAGCTCCTGCAAGCTCAACATTTAGACCCTTTCCATGTACCTGTTTAT
>NZ_BLAY01000437.1 GCF_020521235.1 Microseira wollei NIES-4236
TTAACTGGACAGACGGGAATTCCCCCGCTATAGGTGTACTCACCTTAGCGGCGGGATGAAAGGCGAGTGAGAAGACGATTGCACCGCCGACCAATCGAACAATCGCAGATCTTGGCAGGAGAGGCGGTGTATGAGGAAGCGAACAAATTCCTTGCATTTTCCTGGTATCCTTGTTACGATGTTATCAGAGATACCGATAACTGATAATGTATCAAGCCTACAAGTTCCGAATCTATCCTACAGCCGAGCAGCAAACGTATTTTGCGGGTGCTTTTGGTTGTTGTCGTTGGTTTTGGAATTACAGCTTGAATCTGTGTCAGCAAACCTACAAAGATACTGGTAAAGGACTTAGCAGAAGTGCCATTCAAGGATTACTCCCAAATCTCAAAAAAGAGTATCCTTGGCTGACAAATGCTTATTCTCAATCACTTCAAGTAGTTGCACTGAATCTATCTACTGCTTATAAAAACTTCTTTGATAAACGTGGCGGTTTCCCTAGCTTCAAATCGAAGCATGGTAGGCAATCTATTAGTTATCCTCAAAATGTCAAAGTAGGAGATAGCTTCATCAAACTACCAATTATTGGTGAGGTGCATTGCGTAATTCATCAACAACTAGACGGCCCGGTTAAAACCGTTACTATTTCTAAAAACACTGATGGTAAATACTATGCTTCAATCTTAGTTGATGATGGGTTAGAGACTCCAGAAGCTAATGCAGAAGGTAAAGCTATTGGACTAGATGTTGGGCTAATTGACTTTGTTGTAACTAGCGATGGTAGCAAGTATGCAAACCCTAAGCATCTCAAGAAACACAGCCGCAATCTAAAGCGCAAACAGCAAAAAATAAGCCGTAAGCAGAAAGGGAGTAATACCAGACATAAAGCTAAAAGATTAGTAGCCAGAGTTCATTCAAAAATCAAGAGAGTACGCGAAGATTTTCTCCACAAACTATCCCGCAAGATAGTAGACGAAAACCAAGTTATTGCAGTAGAAAATCTCAACGTCAAAGGCATGGTACGTAATCACTGTCTAGCTAAAGCAATTAGCGATGCTGGGTGGGGGATGTTCGGAACAATGCTCAAGTACAAAGCTGAAAAGCTAGGCAAGATCTACATCGAGATAGATCGCTTTTTCCCTAGCTCTAAGACTTGCAATAATTGTCTCCATAAAGTATCAGAAATGCCTCTGAACGTGCGTCACTGGGATTGCCCTAAGTGTCACAGCCGTAACGATAGAGATATCAATGCTGCAAAGAACATTAGGGATGAAGCCTTGCGGATTATTGCGTTAGGAACTAGCGCGTCTGCCAATGGACGGAATGTAAGTCAACCTGGTAAAACTTCGGTTTTGCTGGATGCTGTTCCGGTTGAAGTTGGAAGCCCCCGTCATAGCGGTACTCCGCTTGACGGTGGGTAGTTCAC
>NZ_BLAY01000438.1 GCF_020521235.1 Microseira wollei NIES-4236
GGCACAATGCCCACCCCACAAGAATTTTAGCTCTGTAGTGGTGGGCACAATGCCCACCCCACAAGAATTTTAGCTCTGTAGTGGTGGGCACAATGCCCACCCCACAAGAATTTTAGCTCTGTAGTGGCGGGCACAATGCCCACCCCACAAGAATTTTAGCTCTCTTGTGGGGTGGGCGTCCCGCCCGCCTCTTGTTCAGTTTATTTATACTCACCTATTTATTAGAGTTCTCCCATATTTTTTTTGTATGAGAGAATTAGCATTGTAATTAAATATACTAGAAAAAGAGGTATCCCCGTGCCAGTAAGCTTTAACGGTTCCTACTCTCAAAACTTTGATAACCTTGCCAATACGGGTACGAATGTTACCTGGACAAACGATACAACCCTCTCCGGCTGGTTTCTTTTCAGTCAGCCCAGCCCTGGCACTGCTCTAACAACTTACTTTACAGATAATGGTTCTGAAAATACGGGAAACTTTTATAGTTACGGAACTATTGGTAGTACAGAACGCGCCTTGGGCGGTCTTGGGTCGGGTGGTGCTTACTTCGGTAATCCAGCAGGAGGTGCGATCGCAGGTTGGATCGCCTTTGCTGCCACTAACAATACTGGCACGACTATAACCGCTCTCAGCATATCTTTTAACGGCGAACAGTGGCGGGCTGCGAATACAACACCACAAAACATGGTGCTGCAATATGGCTTTGGCAGTAGCTTTATTGCCGTTTCCTGGACAGCACCGGGTAGCAATTTTGACTGGACATCCCCTGTAAACAACAACAGCGTTACTGTAGATGGCAACGCGGCGGGTAGGGTTAGTGGCAGAGGTGGAACAATTAATACCAGTTGGGCAAATGGCGATACGCTTTGGATTCGTTGGCTAGAGGTTAACGATGCAGGATTTGACCACGGATTGGCAATCGATGACTTTTCCCTCACTGTCCCCACCGTCAGTCTCACACCCGCTTCCTTAACGCAAAATGAAGGCAATAGCGGTACAACTGACTACACTTTTACCGTCACACTTTCTTGCGCCATAACTCAAAACGTTACTGTCAATTACAGCACCGATGACGGAACTGCAACTCTTGCCAATAACGACTATATCGACAACGACAATAGCATTATTTTTACCGCAGGCGGTTCCCTCACGCAAACGATCGCCGTTCAAGCAAAAGGCGATGCAATTGTCGAAAGCAACGAAACTTTTACCGTCAGGTTAAATAGCGCCACCAACGCTCAAATTGACACGACTGCCAACCAGGTAACTGGCACAATTGCTAACGATGATACCGCCGGAGTCACAATTACCCAATCCGGCAGTAGCAGGAATATCACCGAAGGTGGCGCGACAGATACCTACGAAATTGTACTAACTTCACAACCAACTGCCGATGTCACCATTGCCATCAACAACGGT
>NZ_BLAY01000439.1 GCF_020521235.1 Microseira wollei NIES-4236
TTGACATCCTCCCGCCGCTAATTCGGAGTACCGAATATAGCGGGGGATTCCAAAGATTGCTCTTTAGGCTTCCTCTTTCCACGAGTTGACTTACTTGGAGGAGTTTCCCCACCCAAATATTGGTCAGTCTCTCCAGAGGCGATTAACGTTCCTGTGTGCCCCACAGTACGGAGTCCTATCTCAAGTATGTTCCGAGCAGCGTTCCAGTCTCTATCTTGCGTATGCCCACAATGATGGCAAACATGAGTTCTGACACTCAAAGACTTTTTGACAACTTCACCACAGTTAGAGCAGTTCTGACTGGTGTAGTGAGGCGGTACGGCAACCGTGACCACACCAAACACACATGCGAAATACTCAACCCATGTGCGAAAAGTCGTCCAAGCTGCATCAGATATAGATTTAGCCAGATGTCGATTTCTGACCATGTTTCGCACCTTCAAATCTTCATAAGCTACCAAGTCGTTAGACTGGACTACGCCGGAAAGCCAATTTCACGGCGAAATCTTTACGCTGCCTACTTACTTTGAGGTGTTTTCTTGCCAGCCTCTTTCTAAACTTGGCTCGGTTTTTAGAACGTTTTTGTGTCTTAGACAAACGACGTTGAAGACGTTTCAAAGACTTCTCACTTTTACGGAGATGTCTTGGGTTTTCAACTGTTTGTCCGTCACTATCGGTATAGAAATGAGTCAGCCCAACATCAAGACCAATTGTTTTAGATGTCGATTCTCTTTTTTCCAACCGTTCTTGGTCAACACAAAACTGGACGTAGTAGCCATCGGCACGACGCACTACACGCACTCGTTTATATTGCTTCAATTGATAAAAATGCAAGTCGCGGGTTCCCCACATTTTGAAGGTTCCCGCCTCAAAGCCATCGCGGAAAGTAATATATCTTCTGTCTTCAGAAAGTTTCCACCCACTGGTTTTGTACTCGACAGAACCATGTGTTTGTTCTTTCTTGAAACCTGGGTATCCTTTCTTCCCTGGCTTATTTTTCTTGCAGTTATCAAAAAAACGAGCAATAGCCGACCAGGCTCTTTCAGCACTAGCTTGACGAGCCATCGAGTTAAGTTTGCTTGCCCAAGCAAATTCCTGAGCGAGGACGGCACAATATGCACTCAACTCATAACGACCGATGTCGCGGTTATCCATCCAGTATCGCAGGCAAGAATTTCTGACAAAACGAGCAGTACGAATTGCTTCATCAAGCTTTTCGTACTGCTGTTTGAGTCCCTCAAGTTTTGCCTCGAATACCAACATCGCTACGTCGCTATATCTGACGTAAAACATTCTACCATAGATCCTGTCCGCAATTCATCTCACCGCCAAAGGTCGTACCGTTATGGCGGGAGCCTTCTTGCGGTTGAAGGTAA
>NZ_BLAY01000440.1 GCF_020521235.1 Microseira wollei NIES-4236
CCAGCGCCAATGCAACTGAGTGGTACCAGCTTGTGGGGATTAGGTCGAGTCATTGCCCTAGAGTATCCAGAATTACGATGTGTGCGTTTAGACTTATCTGCACAAGCGACAACAGAGGATAAAGTGCAAGCACTACTGTTGGAGTTAACAGCAGCAGATGCGGAAGACCAAATAGCCATCCGTCAAGGCAAGCGATATGTAGCCCGACTGGCGAAGTCCCAAGCTATTTCCCCCAAGCAGAAACAACGTGCAATTTCTGCTTACCAACCCGTGCGATTAAAGCTATCCGAGTATGGCGTATTAGATAATCTATTCAATGAATCGATGACGCGCCGCTCACCACAAGTTGATGAGGTGGAAATTCAAGTGCTTGCAACCGGACTCAATTTCCGGGATGTACTCAATGCTTTAGGAATGCTCAAAGAATATTATGCCGAAAAATTGGGCATTATGCAGGTCAGCGACTTGACTTTTGGGTTGGAGTGTGCTGGCATTATCGTAGCAGTGGGAGAGAATGTTTCCCATCTGCAAGTTGGGGATGAAGTTGTAGGATTAATTACAACTCACGACGCCTTCAGCAGTTTTGTCACCTTACCAGCTGCAACTGTGGTTAAAAAGCCCACAAAGTTGAGTTTTCAGGAAGGCGCGACAATACCTTTAGCATTTTTAACAGCTCAGTACGGATTGCATCATCTGGCGAAAATCCAACCGGGAGAACGAGTGTTGATTCATGCAGCAGCTGGTGGTGTCGGTCAAGCAGCAGTGCAGATAGCACTCGCAGCTGGTGCTGAGGTATTTGCTACCGCTTCAGCGAACAAGTGGGAATTCCTCAAATCAATGGGAGTCAAGCATGTGATGAACTCCCGCAGCTTGGAATTTGCCGACGAAGTGATGAGTTTGACACAGGGACAGGGGGTAGACATTGTTCTCAATAGCCTCAATGGCGAGTTCATTGACAAAAATTTAGAGGTAGTGGCTAAGAACGGACGATTTGTCGAAATCGGCAAAGTCGGCATTTGGGATGAGAGCCAATTTAGTGCCAAAAGAGGAGATATTTCATATTTTCCTTTCGATTTAGGGGAAGTTAACCAGAGCCATCCCGGTTTAATTTTGGCGATGTTGCAGCAGCTAATGGAACAGTTCCAACAAGGTACCCTCAAGCCGTTACCTCAGACAGTGTTTTCACTCAAGCAGGTAGTGGATAGTTTCCGTTACATGGCAGCTGCCAAGCACATCGGCAAAGTAGTAGTATCAATGCCGCAAATCAGTACAAAAACTAATGAGGAGCAATTATCTATACAACCAGATGGGAGTTATTGGATTACTGGTGGATTAGGAGCATTGGGTTTGGAGGTGGCTGAATGGTTGGTAGAAA
>NZ_BLAY01000441.1 GCF_020521235.1 Microseira wollei NIES-4236
GAGAGCCTTCTTCAGTGATGAATTGTGCCCTTGAACGATGTGAAGCGTAGCTGAACAAGAGATTGGGCACTTCGGAAGAACTGCCAATCTCCTATAAACGAAGCGAACACAAGTACCTATACTGTGTTAGAGCAGTTATCATTTCACTCTAAGGATTCATGCTGAAAGCAGTCAAAGTCCGAATCTATCCCACCGATGCCCAGCAAGTTCATCTGGCTCAGGCATTCGGTTGTTGCCGATGGGTCTGGAATCAATCTCTCGCCATCATGTCTCAAACGTACTTTGAGACAGGACGTGGCGTTTCAGCAATGGATATGAAAAAGCTGCTCCCTATTTGGAAGAAAGAGTATGAATGGCTTTCTGAGTGCTATTCCCAATGCTTGCAGCAATCTGTCTTGAATCTGGGTGCTGCATTTGGCAATTTCTTTGATGGGCGTACAAGCTATCCTTCATTTAAGCATCGGCACGGTAGACAATCGATTCAGTATCCAGCTAGCGTCAAAATCCTCAGTCAGTCTGAGGTTAAATTCCCTGGCAAACTTGGAACGGTGAAGGCGAAAATTCATCGCGATTGTATTGGAAAACTGAAAACGGTCACGGTGTCGAGAATGCCGGACGGTCGCTATTATGCCTCGTTACTGCTTAACGACGGAATTGAAAAGCCTTCTTCAAGCAGTGCAGGTAAAGCGATTGGGATTGATTTGGGATTGATTGATTTTGCGGTTACATCTGACGGCTCCAAGTTCAACAATCCGAAGCATCTCAAAAAGCATGAACGCAACCTAAAGCGGAAACAGCGTAGACTATCCCGCAAAAAGGATAAGACGACAAACAAACGGCGCAAAGCTAAAGTTGCACTTGCAAAAGTGCATAGCAAAATTTCACGAGTGAGAGAAGACTTCCTTCACAAGCTATCCCGCAAGATAGTGAACGAAAACCAAGTAATTGTGGTGGAAGATCTGGCAGTGAAAAACATGGTCAAGAATCACAACCTAGCTAAATCCATCAGTGATGCTGGGTGGGGAACGTTTCAAACCATGCTCAAGTATAAAGCAGAGCAAGAAGGCAAGATTTACCTGGAAATTGGGCGATTCTTCCCGTCATCGCACCTTTGCAATGCAACACTGCTCCCGATTCCCAAGATGGATCTCTCAGTGCGTTCCTTTCTATGTCTCCATTGCAACGTGCATCATGACAGAGATGTGAACGCCGCCATCAACATCAGAAATGAAGGCTTGCGGATATTGGCGTTGGGAACCAGCGCTACTGCCCAAGGAGGCAATGTAAGACCAAAACCGTATGGTCGCAAGTCCACTACGGTCAAGGCTGTTGCTGATGAATTGGGAAGCCCGCGCTCTATCGCTTTGCGAT
>NZ_BLAY01000442.1 GCF_020521235.1 Microseira wollei NIES-4236
AGCCCCAGGCTTTAGCCTCGGGGCTGTAATAATTTCAGCCCGCTCTGGCGGGCTTTGTTTGTGCAGCCCCAGGCTTTAGCCTCGGGGCTGTAATAATTTCAGCCCGCTCTGGCGGGCTTTGTTTGTGTAGCCCCAGGCTTTAGCCTCGGGTCTGGGCGCGTTTCAAAACATTGGCTTATTTATTTTTCTTTGTAATAACCTTGATTTCCAGTAATTGGCTCAACAGTTTCATCCACTTTAGATTCTACATCACTTAAAAACTCTTTTGTACTTTCCGGAAGTGGTTCGTTTAAGTTGAGCTTTTCTACCACATTCTCGGTCGCTGCTTCGATTTTATCCTTGATAGTTTCCACCATTCGCTTACCCGCATAATTAGGTTCTACTTGGTAAGACTCTGCTTCAGGTGTTAAAGCTTTAGCAACGGCAATTTGAGCGCAGCTAAAAAACAATGCGACCGCTAACATAAAACCTGCAATAATTCGCTTCATACCGCCACTCCATTGATTGACTTATATCATGTCCAATAGCAACGGTTGTGTAACTGCTAATAGCTAATCGCTAATGGCTGCTCTGGAGGCAATTGACAAGCTTGCAATTAGCAAGCGAGCAATTAGCCATCCATACACTACCGATACCCAAGGACATGATATGATTCCAAATTCCTCTCTTAGGGAGAAGAAAAATTTTCCGCCTAAAATCTAGGACACATGGTTCTAAATTGGGAACCCGTAGCGGGTCGGTTTTTCTTAATACATTCTGCTTGCTCAATACGCAGGGTGGCATAGCGATCGCGCGGTCGTTGTCTTAAAGCCATTCTATAGTTTTGAATAGCCGTATCGTATTCGCCGTTATAGTAAGCTTCGTCAGCAATTCTGATAAATCTTACATAGTTGGGAGCAGTGGTTTGGAAACTTTGCAATCTTTCTGACAAAACTTCAAAGATTGCTTTATTAATATCAGGATCGTTTGGGCCATTGGGACTTTCATCGGCGGCGCGTTGATAATAAGATAAAGCCCCATCGTAATTGCCGCTGTTTCTAGCAGCAACAGCCATTCTCAACCAGCGTTGATAGGCTGTTTCTGCGAAAGCGGGATACGCGGTGCTGAGGCTGAATAATAGAGCGAGCGCAACTATATTTTTCCTACTCATATTACCTCCGTTTCACCCGTAATAAAAACTGCGTCAATTGCGTCGTCGTGTAGGGACACGGCAATATTAAAGTTATCTGTTTTTCGCAGATATCTCGCTTGCCGTGTCCCTACTATTAACGTTATCTGTTTTTCGCAGATATCTCGCTTGCCGTGTCCCTACTATTAACGTTATCTGTTTTTCGCAGATATCTCGCTTGCCGTGTCCCTACTATTAA
>NZ_BLAY01000443.1 GCF_020521235.1 Microseira wollei NIES-4236
TTATAGAGAAGTTCGCGAAAACCCCGCGTATTTATACCGGGGTAACCGCGCGAGACTTCAGTCTCGCGAACGTTCTTTAGGCAAAAATTCACGAAGTATTGATATAATAAACCAAAAACATTGACAGGTCGATTCAATGCTAGTTCTAGAATACAAGGTCAAGGCAAAACCAAATCAATATCAAGCGATTGAAGCAGCTATCCGGACAACACAATTTGTCAGAAACAAATGTATCCGTTACTGGATGGATGCACCCAAAGACTCGAAAATCAACCGTTTTTCCTTAAACAAGTACTCAACAGAACTACGCAACGAATACTCATTTGTTCAAGACCTCAACTCAATGGCAGTGCAAGCAGCCGCTGAGCGCGGATGGTCGGCAATTTCCAGGTTTTACAACAACTGCAAAACTAAAAAACCAGGGTTAAAAGGCTATCCACGCTTTCAGAAAGACAACCGCTCAGTTGAATACAAGACTAGCGGATGGAAGTTGCACCCAACCCTTCGCCGCATCACCTTTAGTGACAAAAAGGAAATTGGTGAACTCAGGTTATTAGGAAAGTGGGATATTCACACTTATCCGGTAAAGTCAATCAAACGTGTCAGGTTAGTACGACGTGCCGATGGCTACTACTGTCAATTTGCTGTTGGTATTGAAGTCACCGAACAACTAGAGCCAACCGGAAACGTCATCGGATTGGATGTAGGAATTGAATTCTTTTATACCGACTATAACGGACATCAGGAGGAAAATCCGCGCTTTTTGAGGAAAGCTGAACGAGCAATTAAACATGCTCAACGCCGCATCTATAAAAAGCAAAAAGGTAAAACCGGACGCTGCAAAGCACGGAAAAGATTTGCTAAGAAACATTTAAAAGTAAATAGGCAACGTCATGAACACGCAAAAAGATTAGCGCGTTGCGTAATCAAGTCTAACGACTTAGTAGCCTATGAAGATTTAAATGTTCGCAACCTAGTCAAGAACCATTGTTTAGCTAAGTCTATCAGCGATGCTAGTTGGACACAATTTAGACAGTGGCTTGAATATTTTGCTGGTAAGTTTGACCGGGAAGCTGTTGCAGTTAAACCACATTACACCAGTCAAAAATGTAGTCAATGTGGCGCTATTGTCAAGAAGTCTCTATCAGTTCGCACCCATGTTTGTCAATGTGGATGCAGACTCAATAGAGACGAAAACGCGGCGATAAATATTTTAAATCTTGCACTGCAAGCTAGGGGAGGGCATCCCCAAAGTAACGCTAAGGGAGTTGGAACCGCTACTCTGCTTGGGGAAACCCTGGTGGAGCAAGTTCTGACGATGAGCTTAGAATCCCCGGTCTTTTAAGCCGGGGAGTGTCAA
>NZ_BLAY01000444.1 GCF_020521235.1 Microseira wollei NIES-4236
CCGCTCTGCCAAACCTACTCAAATCTACCTATGAGACTTGTATCAGCTTGACTTCCTGCTTCCACCAAGGGAGTCGGCTCCTTCTTGTCCGCAGGCGTAAATTCGGGAGTAGCTCTCCCTACTCGCTCTAAGTTTAAGGCTGCATTTAAGTCTCTATCTCCTTGCCAACCACATTTTTCACAGTGAAAAATCCGCTGTGAAAGAGACAAAGACTGTTTTACCTCACCACAACAATGGCAAGTTTTAGAACTAGGAAACCACCTAGAAACAACGAGCAGTGAGGAAGAGTAAAGTTGGCACTTGTACTCTAACTGTCGTTTAAATTCATAAAAACTCCCATCAGCAATAGCTAGGGCTAATTTTCCATTGGCTAACATCCCGCTGACATTTAAGTCTTCAATTACCACCAGGCCGTGGTTCTTGGCGAGGTAGGTTGTTAACTTGTGTAAGTAGTCACGGCGAATGTTAGCAATTTTTAGGTGTAGCCGCGCTATTTTTATCCCGGAGCTGATGCAATTTTTCGACCCTGGTTGTTTGTGGCGGTGGATCCATTGATTGTGCGCCAGCTTTTTGAGGAGTTGCCGAGTTTTTTTGGCGCCTGGAAAGACTTCCCCAGTTGAAAGTGTGGCTGGATTTAATATTCCTAAGTCTACCCCAACAATATCAATTGCTTTTGGGGTACATTGAGGTTCCACCTCCAAAAGGAACGAAATGAACCATTTATCTGCCTTGCGGCTAATCGTTACTGTCTTTGGTGTGATGCCAATAGGCAAAATTTCGTATGTTTTTAATACTCCGATGACAGGGACTTGAATTTGATTGGGGCTAATAATTTTGATTTTCCCTTCTAGGGTAAATGAATCTCTGCGTCCTTTTTTCTTAAATTTTGGCGCACCAGCTTGGTGTTGGAAGCATTTCTTCCAAGCTTCTCTTAAATGCATTAATGCATATTGAGGAGCTGTTTTTGACACTTCATAGTACCAAGGATGTTTAGATTTGACTAATGCTACTAGCCATTTATGTAAATCGATTGCACTGGGGAATTTGATTTTATCGTCTGGGTTGGCGATATTGTGGTCTAAGATGGCTTTGGTTAGCCCTAATCCCCAGTTCCAAGCATGACGCGCTACTCCTGCGTGTTTGGCAAGCAGTTGACCAATAGAGTTTTTGACAATGATTTGGGTTTTAAATCCGAGTAGCACTTTGTGGTTGGCGCATGACTATCTGCTGTTGAGTGTAATTATGAGCTTTGCTTGGTTTGGTCGGCCTAAATCTTCGCAAATCTTTACAATCAGTCAGGTTTTGCAGAGATTTAGGGAGATTTGGGCAGATTTTTTGTCACTGTTGTCAGCCC
>NZ_BLAY01000445.1 GCF_020521235.1 Microseira wollei NIES-4236
AGTAAATATCCCGCACTCGCTTCGCTCATCAATAACTTCAGCAAGTTCAGGGAAGCCGAATCTGCCCATTGCAAGTCATCCAAAAACATTACCAAGGGATGTTCTTTTGTGGTGAACACCTGGATGAATTTTTGCAAGAGTAAGTTGAAGCGATTTTGCGCCGCACTACCGGATAATTCTGAGACGGGGGGCTGTTGCCCAATAATCCGTTCTAATTCGGGAATCACATCCACAATTACCTGTCCGTTTTCGCCCACAGCGGCAAGAATTTTGGCTTTCCATGCCGCCAATTGGACATCGCTTTCACTTAACAATTGCCCCATCAAGTCACGAAACGCTTGGACAAAAGCAGAGAAGGGAATATTCCGCTGGAACTGATCGTACTTGCCTTTGATGAAGTAGCCCCGTTGCCGAACGATCGGTTTATGGACTTCATTGATGACCGCTGTTTTACCAATCCCGGAAAATCCGGCTACTAGCATTAGCTCGGTGTCGCCTTGGGAAACTCGTTGAAAAGCATCTAACAACGCTTGTACTTCCGTTTCCCGACCGTAGAGTTTTTCGGGAATAATGAAGCGATCGCACACATCCCGCTGACCAATTTCAAATGGCTCAATAGTGCCTGTTTCCTTTAATTGATTCAGACAAATCTCTACATCGTGTTTTAACCCCAATGCACTCTGGTAACGCTCTTCGGCATTCTTCGCCATCAGTTTCGCCACGATTTGAGCAAGAGCTTCTGGAATGTTGAATTGGGTCAGAGAAGGCGGTTGTTTGGCGATGTGGCAATGCACCAACTCCATCGGGTCATCGGACTGGTAGGGCAATTGTCCGGCTAATAATTCAAATAACGTCACCCCCAAGGCGTAGAAATCACTGCGGTAGTCAATTCCCCGATTCATCCGTCCGGTTTGTTCTGGGGAAATATAGGCCAGCGTGCCTTCGAGTCGATTGGGGTTTTTGATTTCTGGCGTTTCTTTGGGCAATAGTGAAGCGATGGAAAAGTCAATTAACTTAACTTGTTTTGTCTCTGGATGGATGAGAATGTTGGCGGGTTTAATATCTTTATGAATGACGCGACAGGCGTGCAAGTTGTGCAGGATGTCAGCCACTTGCAGGGCAATTTCCCACACTTCTGCGAGGGAAAGTGACTGGTTGCGAACATAGTCTCGCAGGGAAACACCGCCAAAGTCTTCCATCACCAGCGCGTAGCTGTTGCGGTACGGTTCTAAACTGTAGGGACGAATAATTCCAGGAATGTCGAGGTTTTTGGCGAGGGTGTATTGATTGCGAAACTGTAACAGATCGTGGAAGGTAGGATATTCTTGTTGCAGCA
>NZ_BLAY01000446.1 GCF_020521235.1 Microseira wollei NIES-4236
CATCGTCAAGACTTTAGACACCAACTTGGGTGGTTTAGAAGGAAACGTTGCTCAAGTGATTGCCACCGCTGATGCTCGTGAAGGTAACATCACCTTCACCAGTATCATCGCTGGTGCTCAAACCGAATCTAACAGTTCTGAGTCTTTCGTTCAAATTGTTGCTGCTACCAAGTAATTGCTGCCACGGCATTACTTGCAGTATCAACCTCAAAACCAAAGCAGGCATGAGTGAGTCAGAAAACCAACACCGAGTGCAATTGTTTGTTGGGTTATCTTGTACTCTACTCTGCCTACCAATAGATGATACAAAGATCTGAAAGCTTTACTTATAAATAGTTTTCAGCTCTTTTGTCAATTTGGGTCGATTGTAACACAGCTGATGCCATGATGGCAATACTATGTCTTGAGCCCAAGCCAGATTACAGCTGGTGTCTCTGGGTCAATCTGGTAGCGCTGTTGTCTGGGCTAAATCAAAATACCTCAGATAGCGGGGGGCGAGGGTGTCACACAAGTATCCTCGCCCCCCATGCCCCCCTTAACCGCAACGAACAAGCGTGTCAAGCAGAACTGTTTAGATAGCCTCCCAGAGGGAATTTGCCTAATTCCTCACTAAAAATCTGCCAATTTGGCAACCTAAAAGTTTTTGACTCCTTATTATATGTAATGTAAGTTGCTAGTTATATCGAGCCTAAAGAAACCCGGTTTGTCTGAAAAATCGGGGGTTTGAGCCTAAAGAAACCCGGTTTCTGGGAAAACTCGTGGGTTTGAAACCGAAAAAT
This sequence comes from Microseira wollei NIES-4236, assembly GCF_020521235.1. Taxonomy (GTDB): domain Bacteria; phylum Cyanobacteriota; class Cyanobacteriia; order Cyanobacteriales; family Aerosakkonemataceae; genus Microseira; species Microseira wollei. The sequence goes on from NZ_BLAY01000446.1 coordinate 780, forward strand.
CTATGAATCAACCGGGTTTCTGACTCTGACGGCAATAGCCTGTTACTCCAATTACCCATTACCAATTACCCATTACGGCTGTCACAACTATTAACTAGCAACTTGAGTTATGCATACAAATAATTAAGCGACCAACCAGTCTCTTAACTACTCAACCACAGATGTAGCCGAATTATTTTTGTTCAGAAAACCCAACTATCAAATGCCTCAGGCCAACGCCTAGAGGGCGCTTCATTCATTTGCATTTGGTGTAATGAATGAATTTTTTTATTGGAAAAACCCCCCCGGGAAACATGTCATGAGAAATTTCCGATTCATCAATCAGAATCTGCCAAAATGGCAACAACGCTCTGATTATTCTGGTTAGATTAAATACAGAAAACAAAACGTTGCCACAAGCAACTAACTTACAACCAGGAGAAATCCCATGATTATTTCTGACCTGAACTATTTGGAAGATGCCACCCAAGAAATCGTTGGTGGTCGTGGCACCAACATGAACAGCAACTACACGGTAACCAAGACCGTTACAGCTAACGTTACCGAAAGCATCG
>NZ_BLAY01000447.1 GCF_020521235.1 Microseira wollei NIES-4236
GATCAAAGATTGTTGGCGTAGGGACAAGGCATGATAAATTTTTGCTGTTGTGAGAAAGATGTTGAATGCCGTGTCCCAACAGATCGATGGGGGTGCGATCAAAGATTGTTGGCGTAGGGACAAGGCAGGAGCAATTTTTGCTGTTGTGAGAAAGATGTTGAATGCCTTGTCCCAACAGATCGATGGGGGTGCGATCAAAGATTGTTGGCGTAGGGACACGGCGTCAAAGATATCTTGGCAAGGGAAAATAACATTAATTATGCCGTGTCCCTACATTTGGTATATCCACGGTTATGTAAGGGAAAATAACATTAATTATGCCGTGTCCCTACATTTGGTATATCCACGGTTGTCCAGGGGCACGGCGTCAAAGATATATTGGGATAAGCAAACAACATTAATTATGTTCCCTACAGCAGGCATTTTTTTTATTAAATATAATTTTCCCAATGGCATATAACCCCAAAAAACATCACCGCCGTTCTATTCGATTACCCGAATACGATTACACCCAACCGGGTGCTTATTACATCACAATTTGCACCTACAAACGGCAATGTTGGTTTGGTGATATAGATAATGGGAAAATGCAGAAGAATTACTTGGGTTACATTGCCCATAGCTTTTGGCAGGCGCTTCCTCGTCGTTTTCCCCACATTCAATTAGATGTTTTTGTTGTGATGCCCAACCATCTGCATGGCATTCTGATTATTACCGATGAAGGATATCAGGCATTGCCAAAAAATAGGCCAAGAAAAGAACAATTTGGCAAACCCGTACCGGGTTCTATTCCTACAGTAGTTCGTTCTTTCAAATCAGCGGTAACTAAAAGAATTAATCTGATGCGTCGCACTAAAACGCCTCCTATCTGGCAAGATAATTATTATGAAAGCATCGTTCGCGTTGAAACTGGGTTGGATTGGATTCGACAGTATATTATCAACAATCCCCGCCAGTGGGAAATGGATGAAGAGAATATTAAATATCATTCAAATGAAATACTGGATTTGGGTTTAGATTTTTAATTCAAGATTGTCGCGGTAGGGACAAGGCATGATGAATTTTTGGTCTTGTGGGAAAGATTTTGAATGCCGTGTCCCAGCAGATCGACGAGGGTATGGTGTAGGGACACGGCATGAGAATTTTTTGGTCTTGTCCGAAAGATTTTGAATGCCGTGTCCCAGCAGATCGACGAGGGTATGGTGTAGGGACACGGCACGATCAATTTTTGGTTTTGTGAGAAAGATGGTGGATGCCGTGTCCCTACATATCGATGGGGGTGCGATCAAAGATGGTCGCGGTAGGGACAAGGCACGATCAAT
>NZ_BLAY01000448.1 GCF_020521235.1 Microseira wollei NIES-4236
GGATGGAGGCTTCCGCCGAATTCGGAAGAAGAGTATTTGCTAAAGTTGGGGGCATCGAACCCCCAACTTTAGCATGCTATCCATCCCCACCGTAAAAGACGGTGGGGAATTTCGCAGAATTGTTAAAGACACAAACCGCCCCTGGGGTGGGGCGGCTTTTTTTATTGGGTTGGTGGGCGATCGCGGAGCGTGCCTAAAGGCGTATCGCTTTCAATTATTTCTTCAGGCGATATCTTCTTGGCTTCCCCTTTAAGGATTTGATTCCAGAGCTTTTCCGGCTCTACGCCCCTTTTTTTGGCGAGGTAGGCGACGCTCTCTTTAACCTTGGGTTCTTCCTCCCGAAGTTTCTCGCACAAAAGAAAATTTGCTTGAATTGACCTAGTTCGGTCGGCAACAAAGGCGTACACGGCTAGCAAGTCATCGTAGTATTCGCCCAAAGGTGCCACAAGCAACCGCTCGTCTTTTCTTGCCACTGATGATTTGACCAAAACGTATTTCCCGATCATCACATTTTTGCCACAAAAATGACCCGTTTACTCAAGCCTATGATATATTCATTAAATAGACCCACAGTAGACCCTAATTAGACTATATGCAACGACAAGGCTTTTTATCCGGGGGGAGCGCTAAAGCGTTCTCAGTGAAAGGTTTTAAAGACACAAACCGCCCCAGGGGTGGGGCGGCTGTTTTGATTGGACTGGTGGGCGTAAGCTTCGGTAAGCAACGCTTTCGCTATTCGTTACCGTCTTCTTTTACCAGCTGGTTGAAAAGCTCCTCTGGGGTGATTCCCAGTCGGTTGGCTTCTACGATTAACCGCTGCTCGTCTTCGTACCACCACCGCAAGATATGGTCTGTCATCGCTTGTTGCCCATTGCCTCCTATCGAACGATTTTTGAGCTTACAGCCTACTTTGAACTTGGCATAGTCCAAGGTTGATAGGGGTGCAGTCTGAATTCTGGTGTTGGGAAAGTTGGGCAACTGGATTTTTGTGTAATCCAGAGACGAGTTGTTGGGACTTATAGGTTCAGGCATGGTTTAATGGTAGGTTACAGGTAGTTTATTGGTGCATTACCTGCTAGGATAGCAAAAAGCGATCGCACCACGCCTGCACAGCTAAATGCGATCGCCACCTACAAGAGATAAATCAAGAGGTACATCAATCATGACAAACTTTGGGTGCGATTCGTTCAGTTGAAATAAGTAGCAACACTTAGGGAAGACTGGCTGGGAACAGAGAAATCTAAACCCTGACAACTTTATAAGCAAGATGGTGAGCCTAGTACCCT
>NZ_BLAY01000449.1 GCF_020521235.1 Microseira wollei NIES-4236
CTGCCTTCCTAAACGTGTGTAAACGTGTCGATTACTTGGATTACTCCAAGTACACCGCAAACTGATAACAGTTTGTGTGGCTCTAGCCGAGCAAGGAACCTCAGTAGTATGTTTCGAGCGCTATTAGCATCTCGGTCAATCACTAAACCGCATGAAGGGCATTTATAGGTTCGCTTGTATAGGGGCATATCTTGGGAATGTCCACAGCGGTGACAAGTCTTGCTGGTGTTGCGTTCACTAATGATGTGTAGTGACTTTCCACTCAACTCACACTTATACTTGAGCATTTCTACAAATGGATATAATCCCCAGTCTGCAAACACTGCCCTGTTCCGTTTTCTGTTATCAGACTTGATCACCATCTGTCGCACTGACAGTTCACCTATAACCACAGCACTTTCAGCCAGTTTGTAGGCAATCAGGCAAGATGCCTTATGGAGAGAGTCCTTGAGTTTGTTCCGTTTCTCTTGAGAAACGCGCTTGTAGACATTACTCAGGTAACAGTAACGCCTAGAACCTTTCTTGCATTTATCACGTTTTGAGCGGATTTTGTCTAGCTGTCGATTGAACCATCTGTAACCTTTGAATCCTCCTATGGAATAACTTTTGCCTTGCTCATTGACTCCACTAGCTAGAGTCTTCATGCCTAAGTCAAAAGCCACTGTGTTATCCGATTGATTTTCGGCTGGATTTTTTTGATAGACAAATGAGCAGTAGTAATTGCCTCTAGCATCACGAGTTACTGCTACTTCTTTAAACGTTAATGGCGGTAACTCAGTCAACTTGGCTACAATATTATAAAATGTTTTGTTTTTTCCTTTTCCTCCTGTCGGTAAGACAATTTGTAGACCCTCTACTTTCAAATAAGTTGCTGGGTAGCAAAGTGTGAAAAATTGATGACTTGGTCTAAATCTAGGAAAGCCTGGTTTCTCTCCCTCATGTACTCGCTTGTAGAAAGCCTGCATTGCCTTGTCTATCCTGAAATAAACCTCAGCCAACAGCTTTCCATAGACTTGATTGAGTTCTAAGTCATATTGCTTACTGTCGTGCAAACTCTTCTTTGCTTCATAAAGTTTCCATTTCTCTCCATTGCGAAGTCTGCCAATCCACCAGTTGTACAACCCTCTGCACTTGGCTTGCATGAACTCCAAAGTTTGAGCGTCAGTTTGGCTGATGATAATTTTTATCTTTTTGCAAAGCAGCATTTTTAATCACCTTTTTCTCTGACTTCAACCCGTAAAGTATCCTGGCTTATAGCTCTCCATCATAGAGACATTTT
>NZ_BLAY01000450.1 GCF_020521235.1 Microseira wollei NIES-4236
GCTCCAGTGTGACTGCAACACTGCCAAAGCCTGATGTAACCGTTGGTTTTTGACTGCCCCCCCGGGGGGCAGGCAGTCAAAAACCAATATTAGAGAGGCTTTGACAGTTTTTGGAGATGTCTATTGCTAAAGTCTGCTGCTCCAGCAACGAGACCAGCGACTGTGCAAGCAACTGCCCACAACCCAATAATTCGAGTTTTGATTCGCGGCGGTGTTCTCTTGTCAGGCTGACTGATGTCATCTTGCAAATCATCCAAATGTACTAAAGCTTCTTCACGTTGAGTTTCAGGAAATTCTTGAGTCATTTCACGTAGAGAGTTAATCAGCTTGGCGATCTGATCAATATTCTGACCGATATTCTGAGAGAAGTTGGAAACAGTACCACTACCACTTTGAACGAAGCCAATGCTCGTAGCATGAATTGTGGTTTTGTTAGTAGGTTCTCGCTTTGCCATAATTTTAAGGATCTCCTGGTATTGTGTAAGCTGCTCATCCTTGACTGCTAGCTGCTCAGGAAGGTGAAGGTATTCCAGATAGTCTGGCAAGGATTTTGATCGTTCATAGTGAACAATCTCCAAATATTTTACTTGGGGAAAGAGAGCTTGAGGAACTTGAAATGAAAAGGATACAGAGCGATCAGACCGAGCTTCTTTATCAATCGGTCGAATAAGTTCCTCCCATTTACCACAAACACCACAAGCAACCTCGTCCATTTTTTTCAGACGAGTTTTGTTTGCATCAAGCAAGAAAATAGTCATCCTTGAATGAGCGCCTTGCATATTGTTGTTAGTCCAGCTTCTAGTCAAGCCTGTCACCACTCCGGACTCATGAAGACTACAATTTGTCTCCATGTAAACTCCATCCTTGATTTCATCCTTACGAAATGCAGTGATTGGATAATTCATGAAAATCCGCTTAATTAACAACTACAGGAGACACTGCCTGGATAAACCTATGCAGTACGTGATTAGGTAATTTCACCCCAAATAGTACATTTGTCGTAAAACAGTCATGGGCGATCGCCGCTTAATAATGTTTAACTGGAGGATAACTAGCCTATCCGGACAGTCCAAGAGCTAAAGAATACGAATTTATGTAAAGATTTGTAAAGGGTGCGAGTTAAGCCAAAATAGTAATTGCAGCCCAGATCGAGGTTAAATATTTCGTGGGGTCGCAGTCCATAGACAGCCAGCATTCCATACACCCATTGCCATGCCCGATTGGTGATGCGCGTTCGCGAAGCGTCTGCTTCGCAGAATCGCCACTCGGC
>NZ_BLAY01000451.1 GCF_020521235.1 Microseira wollei NIES-4236
TTTATGTAGCCGCGACTTCAGTCGTTAGGTATTTCATCGATTAAGGATTTGCTGACATCATATGATACCAAGATTCTACAGCCCGCGCAGGCGGGCTTTGTTTATGTAGCCGCGACTTCAGTCGTTACGGTATTTCATCGATTAAGGATTTGCTGACATCATATGATACCAAGATTCTACAGCCCGCGCAGGCGGGCTTTGTTTATGTAGCCGCGACTTCAGTCGTTAGGTATTTCATCGATTAAGGATTTGCCGCTGCAAAAGTATTGCATTGTTGAGGATCGCCTGTCTGAATACCCCGCTTAAACCACCGCACCCGTTGTGCAGAACTACCGTGGGTAAAAGTCTCTGGGACAACATACCCTCTCGCTCTTGCCTGCAAGCGATCGTCTCCAATACTACTAGCAGCATTGAGCGCTTCTTCAATATCGCCTTGTTCTAAAATTTTCCTCGCTCGTTGAGCGCGATTCGCCCAAACACCCGCAAAACAATCTGCTTGTAACTCCACGCGCACCTGAAGTTGGTTCGCCTCTACCCGATCAACCTGACTTTGCAATCGTCGCACTTTATCCAAAATTCCTAACTCATTCTGGACGTGATGCCCAACTTCGTGAGCAATTACATACGCCTGGGCAAAATCCCCCGGTGCTTGAAATTTAGACTTCAAATCGCGATAAAAACTCAAGTCGATATAAACTTTTTGGTCGCGGGGACAATAAAATGGCCCCATCGCCGCTTTGGCAAATCCACAGGCAGATTGCACGGCATCGGAATATAACACTAATTTGGGTTCTGTATAAGTTGAACCGCTTTGCCGGAACACTTCGCGCCAGGTATCCTCAGTATCTGCCAGTACAACGGAAACAAAATCTGCCATTTGGTCAGTACCCCCAGGGTTGCGAGGCGCGGAGGTTGTGGGGCGATCGCTCTGCTGATTTACCTGTTCCCAAACAACACTCGGATCGCCACCCAAAAGCGCCACCAGCAGCGATAACAGTATTGCCCCTATCCCCCCACCCACTACCGGCGCGGAGACTCCCATACCGCGTCGATCTTCAACATTAGTACTCCGACGACCCAGCTGCCAACGCATAATCGCCTGCCCTCTTCACCCTTACACCTAAAAATACCGGGAGCGTGGTAGCCCCGCATTTTTAAATCGGGGCGGAAACGCGATGCGAGCAGATTTATCTGCCGTCAATATTAGGTGAATTTAATTAATATTAACACTCAGGTTAAAAG
>NZ_BLAY01000452.1 GCF_020521235.1 Microseira wollei NIES-4236
CCAGCCAAGACATCAAGGAGAGCCAGGAGCTGCTGGAACGGCTTCGAGCTAGGGTCGCTGGCACTGGGGGTTAAAGGCGATCGCACCCAACAGCCGCCAAAATAAAACCAGCGATCGGGTTGGGCGAAGACTACATCTTAAGGTAGAGGCTGGCGAATGACGCTTTTTTTCCACGCTCCTTGGTTATTGCTTGGGCTCAAGGTTATTTGTCCCTTGTGCCCTGATTCGATCCAAGCTCTTCCACTTTTTTTCGATTGATTCATAAATCGCTGAATCTTGATCGAAAAGAGCTTGTTGCAGTGCCTTTGCTAGCAATTCTGCCTGCTTAGTTGCCCACCTATTGTTGTCTGGATGGCACAATGCTAATGCTATCTGAACTTGGGTGATTATTGCCAAGACCCCTACGTATGGGAGGGAGACAACAGCGTCAGGCATTGATTCCATAATCCCAATCTCAAGTTCCACTCGCTGTAGCAATTCAAGGTCTTCTTCGGAAAAGTTATTCATGGGTAATTGGTAATTGGTAGTTGGTAGCGCGTACGCATCGCCGCCACCAAAATAAAACCAGCGACCCGACGCGATCGCTGGTTAGGGTTCGTCCTCTTCATTCAGCTGTCGATCTATTAAAGAGGTCATCTCCCTGATTTCTGCTACAAGTTGCAATGCCTCCTCTTTGTCGGTTTTGCTTTCAGACAATCGTTGTGCAAGTCTTTGCTGGTGACTTTCTACATACGCCAGGTGCTTCCCTTCTAGTTCATCGACCCGGCTAAGGATTTTCCCAAGAACTTCCCTAATAGAGATTTTTCGGTACTGGGAGTGAGTCGGCGAATCATCAATTCCAACACTTCGGAACCGCTCACGCCCATCTTCTGGGCGAGTTCGTCGAGTTTGGCAGTGCTGGCTTCCGTCAACATGAATCCGTATCTGGTTTTCGTCTCCCCGTGCTTCGCCTTCTTGGTTTTCGGAGAGTGCTGGCGATTGGTTGGTTTCTTCTCCATTGGCTTCCGTCAAATCGTTCCCTGCCATTTTATTCATACAATAATCCGGAATATTACTCATATAATTTATTAAATTGATCGGCGAATGTTTGAATAAAACCCGGCCCCTCCCCACCAGGAGGGACGCCCCAAACCCAGCGGCGGTAAATCAGGAGCAACCCAGGCAGCTTTCGCCGCGTTCCCCCCCAAGTGCGGGAACAACTTCCACAATCGAATAACAACAAATTACCC
>NZ_BLAY01000453.1 GCF_020521235.1 Microseira wollei NIES-4236
ACATATTTGGCTTTTTGCCTAATTGCGTTGTATATTGCTTCGATGGCATCATGACATGAGCGTCCGGGTCTAAATCCGTAAGAATTAACCTCGAAACGCGCTTCCCATTCCGGTTCGAGTGCTAGTTTTGATAGTGCTTGTAATGCCCTGTCGTACATCGTTGGTATGCCTAGGGGTCTTTTTTCTTCGCTTCCAGGTTTTGGCATCCAGACCCTAGGGGTGGGTTTCGTTTTCCCTGTTAGCTTCAGATTTTCAACCAGTTTTAGTCTGGCTTCCGGTTTTAAGGATTTAATCCCGTCAATTCCGGCTGTTTTCTTGCCTTGGTTGTCCTGTGTCACTCGGCGCACTGCTAAGCATCTGGCACTGACCTTATGAGGATTTTTTGCAGCTTTCGGACTACTTTGACATCCCCACGAAACGAGGCTCGGTATATCCGCTTTTGCAACTTGTAAACATCTTTTTCTATCTGTTTCCAGGGCAATTCCTGCCATTGATAGTCAGGTTTTGTTCCTAAACAGATAGGTATGTCTTGTTGCCATGCCACCCTAAACTTCAGTTTGGTTTTAGCCTTTTCCATTGCTACTTACAGCTATACCATCGATTTCACCAGCGTATCCTTTTGTTTCCAAAGGGCGTTTGCTTCTTACCCAATCCCTTCGGCTGGTTACCTTCTTGGGTATCGACCTCCCCAAGGGCATTTGTAGGGTTATTTCGTTCCCAGACACCATGATTGGGAACCTTTAGAGTGTTACTATCCACCGGGTTTACTGGCGGTGCAAGTTGGTCAACAACGAAATTGCCAACGCCGTATCCTTGCCTTTTGGCTTGGGCTGTTAACCGTCGTAGCCCATTTGCCATCGCGATGGTTCGGTCGTAACTTCAGCTTGTAGTTACTCGTGGGTTCTTGCTAGACGGGGTTTCCAGTACGGTTCTGGATTACCGCCGTTCATCCCCGCTTCACTCGTTTGATAACCATTCTCCCAAGTGGGGGATGTGCTTTCACCTCTGCACCAGAGGGATAGGACTGGGAATTTCTCGGATACTTTTCCTCACCTATATGGTGTCTTAGTTATCATCTCTAGAGGATTCAAGTGCTGCCTCAACCTATTGGTTACTCCAGAGAAGTTAGTCATCCCTGAATATTATTATTCATTTCGACTAAACGAATCGCACTCGGAGCTTTGCAGCGAGATACTCGAGCTTTAAAATTAACTCATTCCAAGCGG
>NZ_BLAY01000454.1 GCF_020521235.1 Microseira wollei NIES-4236
CTATCCCACAAGATGGAAATCAGACAGGCAAGATGCCTATCCCACAAGATGGAAATCAGACAGGCAAGATGTCTATCCCACAAGATGGAAATCAGACAGGCAAGATGTCTATCCCACAAGATGGAAATCAGACAGGCAAGATGCCTATCCCACAAGAGAGTACAGCAGCAATTCGGCAAGAAATTGCTTTGGTGATTCCCCAGTATGCGGGAATTCAACATTTAAAAGAAGCTGGCGATCAATTCCAATATGGCGGTTCCCATCTCGCTTTTGGTTGGAATTTCCCCACACCGGATGGGAAGGCGCATTTTGCCGTTTTGTCTCCGTCGCCGAAGGAATTGCCGCAGGGTTGTTTCTGGGTGACAACGCGACGCGGAAAGCAATTTAACAGTATGGTACAAGAAAAGAAAGATGCGATTACAGGTGCTTTTCGAGAAGCGGTGTTGATGAGTCGAGAAGATGCAGAAAAACTGGGATTAAAACAGGGAGATGCTGTAGTTTTGAAGAACGATTTAGGGGAATTGCAGGGGAAAGTTTACATCGCTGCTGTGAAACCGGGGAATTTGCAGGTACACTGGCCTGAAGGGAATGTATTGTTGGATAAGAAGAAGCGATCGCATGTCTCCGGCATCCCAGATTACAATGCTATTGTGCATCTGGAAAAGAGCCAACATGAAAGTTAGAGAAGTTATCAAGCTACTAGAAATGGATGGCTGGTATTTGGTTCGGACTAAAGGAAGTTATAGGCACTCTGGCAAGCATTTGGAAACAAGCACAATTGGAGGATGAAAACTAATGCGTTATGCTGTCGTGATTGAACAAGCAGAGGGTAATTACTCAGCGTATGTACCCGATTTACCCGGTTGTGTTGCTGTGGGGGATACTATAGAAGAAATTGAGCAAATGATTCGCGAAGCAATCGAGTTTCATCTAGAAGGAATGCGCTTAAATGGTGAGTCGATTCCAGAACCAACAAGTTTGTGTCAGTATGTTGAAGTTTGATCGTTGGATTGGGATTGAAGAGTATCAGAAGAAGCGATCGCATGTCTCCGGCATCCCAGATTACAATGCTTTGGTACACCTGGAAAAGGCAGAAGGTAGACTGTAGGGTGTGTCAGGCGCATATAATTGGTGAGTTTTTACCCCAGTTAACCGCTTGCGCCTGACGCACCAATCCATAATCCAAAATCTAAAATCCACGCGGATCAGCTATGGATACAAAAATA
>NZ_BLAY01000455.1 GCF_020521235.1 Microseira wollei NIES-4236
CAGCCAACTCCCTTCAGGCGTGGCTTTTGATTGGCTTTTTTCCACCACTTGCCAGTCGATTTCGTACAACCATTCTGCGACATCTTGATACAGCGAATGTAGTAACAACTCGCGAGTCGCTTTTCTGCCTGACAAACCTTTGATTTGTGCAATCAACTGCCCGCTAGCATCAAACAGTTTGATATCGGCTATTAGCTCATCGTCATTGGAGTTTTCTGACTGTCGCCGCCGAGCATGACACCATAATTGCTGAGTTTGGGGACGTTGGTAAAACTGAAAGCTTTCAATCGCAAAGGGTAAAAAAGTGTCATCAACAGAGAATAAAGTGCTGGTCAGTTGTAAGCAGGAGTCGATCAGACCTGGATGCAATTGATACTCGTTTAGCTGATTTACCAGGGCAGGGCATTTCATCTGGGCTAAGGCTTCTCCTTCTCCACACCAGATGCAATCTAGCCACTGGAAGCTTGGGCCCAATTGCATCTGGCGTTTTTGCCAAAAATATTGGTAAATTTCTCTACCATTTTTTGTCTGAGGACAGCGTGCCTGTATCTCTGGTATCGAGATAGTTTCTAATTTACTGCTAACTGTGTTATAAATCATTCCTGTAGCATGGATTACCCACTGTTTTACCTGAGTACTGCCATTGTGGGCTGTATTACCAACGCTATTTGTAGGCTCAAAGCTAATCAGTTGGAAAGAGGTTCCACTCTCTTGTGGGGAAAGCACCAACTGCACCGGGCGTACTGCATCTTCTGGAATCACTAATGGCTGCGGAAAAACTATATTTTCTAATAGACATGCCTCGGTGGCGAAAGTTAACTTGGCTGCACCCAATAGCAAGGATAGATGACAGGCTTCAGGTACTACAACAAAGTTATAAACTTGGTGCTCTACTAAAAACGGTAGGTTTTGGGTACTAAAGTCAGATTCAAATAAGATTTCCTTGGATAAGGGCAAGTCGATCTTTTTGTCTAGTAAAGGGTGCAGTTTTGTGGAGTTTTGTGGCCGTTGTAGCTGAGGTGGTGTATTTTCCACCCAATAGCGCTGTCTTTGAAATGGATAGGTTGGTAGTGCGACTTTTGTCCGAAGGTAATCGCGGTCAAATCCTGCCCAATCTACCTTGACTCCGGCGACATACAACTGCCCTAAACTAGAGA
>NZ_BLAY01000456.1 GCF_020521235.1 Microseira wollei NIES-4236
CAGCCAACTCCCTTCAGGCGTGGCTTTTGATTGGCTTTTTTCCACCACTTGCCAGTCGATTTCGTACAACCATTCTGCGACATCTTGATACAGCGAATGTAGTAACAACTCGCGAGTCGCTTTTCTGGCTGACAAACCGTTGATTTGTGCAATCAACTGCCCGCTAGCATCAAACAGTTTGATATCGGCTATTAGCTCATCGTCATTCGAGTTCTCTGACTGTCGCCGCCGAGCATGACACCATAATTGCTGACTTTGGGGACGTTGGTAAAACTGAAAGCTTTCGATGGCAAAGGGTACAAAAGTATCTTCGTCAGGCAAGAATGTAATGCTCAGTTGTAAGCAGGAGTCGATCAGACCTGGATGCAATTGATACTCATTTAGTTCATTTCCGATGGCAGGCCATTTCATCTGAGCTAGAGCTTCTCCTTCTCCACACCAGATTCTATCAACCCACTGGAAGCTTGGACCCAATGCAATCTGCCGTTTTTGCAAATCTTGGTAAATTTCTGCACCAGCTATTTGTTGAGGACAACGTGCCTGGATCTCTGGGATGGAGATATTTTCTAACGAATGGCTCATTTTGTGAGCAATTTTGCCCATAGCATGAACTCCCCAGTTTTTCACCTGAGTATTGTCATTGTCGGCTGTATTACTGAAGCTATTTCTAGGCTCAAAGCTAATCAGTTGGAAAGAGGTTCCACTCTCTTGTGGGGAAAGCACCAACTGCACCGGGCGTACTGCATCTTCTGGAATCACCAATGCCTGTGGGAAAACTATATTTTCTAATAGACATGCCTCGCTGGGGAAAGTCAGCTTTGCTGCACCCAATAGCAAGGAAAGATGACAGGCTCCAGGTACTACAACAAAGTTATAAATTTGGTGGTCTACTAAAAATGGTAGAGTTTCAGCACTAAATTCAGATTCAAATAAGATTTCCTTGGATAAGGGCAAGTCGATCTTTTTGTCGATTAAAGGGTGCAGTTTTGTGGAGTTTTGTTGCCGTTGCAGCTGAGGTGGTGTATTCTCCACCCAATAGCGCTGTCTTTGAAATGGATAGGTTGGTAGTGCGACTTTTGTCCGAAGGTAATCGCGGTCAAATCCTGCCCAATCTACCTTGACTCCGGCGACATACAACTGCCCTAAACTAGAGA
>NZ_BLAY01000457.1 GCF_020521235.1 Microseira wollei NIES-4236
ACTTTAGGTCACGTGAATGCAATGACTAACAGCGTGCTAGCAACTGGAACAGTTTTAGGATGCAACAGGCCCAAACCAGGAAGCGCCAGTAAACCAGGTGCTACAACCAACGGGGAAAGTTCGTTTGATCGTTTTTCGCTCCGACCTACTTTGCTAGCAGCTAACTGGGACTTAACTTTCCCCAATTATTCTGCTCAAAAAATTTCTAGTCCCAGGGCAAAATTGGTCAATGTGGGGATGCAAGTGGGAAACCTAATAATTCAGTTTGGCTGGCGAATAGATATGGAGCAGTACAACGTTATTGCAGCAGACGCTAGAACGGCGCTGAGAATTGAAGACGTGGAAGCTGACGATTTACCCACAACTTGCTGAGGAGTAAACCGACCTAACCTAACAGAGTCAGAAAGTATTTAACCACAGGCACTGGTGCAGACCAACGAGGTGGAGTTACCACTACTTTTGTGGAGCAAGCCAAAGAAGACAGCTGGCCAGAAGGTTGGATATTGGTAGGACAAAGAGGAGGCAGAGTTGGATTTAACCCAGGTACAGGAGAACCAGCTGCTTAACAGTTATTTATTTGGAGAATATGGCAAGTTAATTATTTTACCCGGAGATGAAGAAGACGACCAGGTTATAAATTGCCAGCCTTTTTTACAAACCCAGCTTAATTTTATGCCCGCTAAAGCGGGAGAATATTACTTTGTTAAAAAGCAACAATCTTGTCTTTTAGAGTGCGTTAGTACAAAAGAAGCTACAGAGTATGCTTTGGGTGGCTCATGGGATGAAGTAATGGGAGAAGATTGTTGGGATGTCTACCCAGGATAATTTTGGGATTTGGGGTAGCTGAGGAACGGTTGTTCCAGAACATGACAGGTGGAAAGAATTTCCCGCTGCGGTTTGAGAAACCAATCCTACAGTTGGCATTGTTTATTTTTGTCCGGATTGGGAGCGGGTATTTTACTTGGGTTAGGGTGGTTTACAAAGCTGGCGGTCAAAGAGTTAGCGAGGCTAGCCGCAGAGTATACCCGCGTAACGAACCTTTGCTAATCCAGTTTCCTGTTAATCCATATTTTTTACAGGTGTTAATGTGAGGTATTTTGAAGTAAAAAAGCCATTAAATTGGCACAGATTTATTGG
>NZ_BLAY01000458.1 GCF_020521235.1 Microseira wollei NIES-4236
TGGGAGCATGTCAACTTTGCTAGAACAAAAGAACTAAACAGGTTCTAAAGCTGGGCATTAAGATAAGCGCAGCGATGCTTGAGAACTTGAGGGACATTATATTCATCCCACTGGGATCCAGAGATTTTTAATCGTCGATCTATCTGTTTGATAGTAGACTCGACGGCACCAGAACCAATAGAACAAATACCTTCGGCTTGATCATACTCATAATTGACAATTCGATGCCGATGAGTTTCCAAATACTGGCAAAAATTTTGAGCTTGTTTAGCTTTAAGTGGAGAGATGAGATCGAGAGTTTCATCAACTTTTCCTTGCCAAAGAAAAGTTGACGCAGCTTTAAGTCGCTTGAGAGAACCACCAACTTTATATAGATTTTCGATGAGATGAAACCAATCTAAAATCTCCCGTCTTTCTCCAGGGCAATTAAATTGTCGAATTATCTTCCAAATCCCTGGATGTCCATCACCTAAACAGGTTAATGGTTCGCCCAACTGTTGTTGATTTACCCAATCAATTAAAGATTCATTTTCACCCAATCTAGCTACCTTTATTTCTTGGTTGATGCAGATAGCTTTATAGTCTTTCCTGCATGGTTCTCATGCATGGTTCAGTCCTAAGCCTTACCTTTCCACCGTTCAAGCTTATTTCTTCTATTTCTTGTTCGCCTTCTATTTCGGGAAACTCGTACCTCTGAACGATTCTTTGTTGTGTGCTAGCAGAAATAGACATCCCGGTATATTTATAAATATCTTTTGCCGCATTTTCATAGGATACATTTGCGCTGGTTCTCAAGCAACATTGCTCCAAATAAGGACTTATTTTTTGATTTTTGTCTAGCTTTAACTTTCGTGCTTGTTTCTCACTGACTGGTAATTCTCCGAGAATAATTTTGATTTTTCTTACTCTGACTTCTTTCCTGTTGCTTCTTTGATAAAAAAGCGTAATATATTCTAGAGTTTGCGATCTGATTGTTTTTTCAATTCCAGCTAGGCTCTCTAATTCTTTAGTCTCTGCTTCTTGATACATAATTTTTGCTATGGCTTGAAGATGTTTCTGGAGTTTTTTCTGATTGGCTGGTTCCATTGTTGTTGTGAAGATTAATTTCTGACTCTATTTTCATTGATTTTGCC
>NZ_BLAY01000459.1 GCF_020521235.1 Microseira wollei NIES-4236
GTAGTTTTTGAGCGATTTTAGTACTATTTTATCTTAGGCGATCGCGCTTGTATATGAAGATGTAGTTTATTCCAATCTTGCACCTGCGCTTGCATCCCGCCAGCGATTCAAATCGCTGGCTAATAGCGAAAGTCCTCGCTCAGAGGACTAAATAATTCGCCAAGAATTTCAGTCCATTTTAATGGACTTTCGCTATTAGCCCGGAAATTGATTTCCGGGCGGGCTATGATGCTGGTGTAATATGTGAGTTTACCAGGCGATCGCGCTTGTATATGAAGATGTAGTGCTGGAATCTGATAAAGAAATTTTCGATTTAGGTTTGATGTAGGGGCGAAGCATGAGGGCGATAGGCGATCGCGATCGCAAACAATTTTATTTCCTCATGCTTCGCCCTGCCAAGATCTACACCAACACCCACTATGATGCTTGTGTCAATCTCTTTTATTGGTTTGGCGATCTAGAGTGCGTTCAGAGATCCTGGGGAGGGTGAAGCATTTGGATGAAAAATCTAGCGTTTTAAATATAAATTGTCGCCCAAATGCTTCACCCCTACATAGATACAAAAGGTTGAGTTTCTTTGTGGGAAAAATCTAATATGCCCACGTGTATATCTGCGAACCAATTGATTGCATGTCGGATGAATGGCGTAGCGAAATATCTTTGTTGCAGTCAAATCACACCTCTGTTTCATCTCCCCCAGATTTTTTTGCTCAACTCCGCATCGCATCTCGGAGACTTGCCAGATTTTCGCGGATACTAACAGTTCGAGGATGGTTGACACCTAATACCCGTTCCACAATTTCTAAAGCTTGCAAATACAAGGGTTCCGCTTCGCTGTAGCGTCCTTGAGATTTGTAGAGTCCTGCCAGATTATTCAAACTGGTGGCAACATCGGGATGGTCTTCTCCCAGCAGTCTTTTTCTCAATTCTAAAGCTTGCAAATACAAGGGTTCCGCTTCGCTGTAGCGTCCTTGAGATTTGTAGAGTGATGCCAGATTATTCAAACTGGTGGCAACATCGGGATGGTCTTCTCCCAGCAGTCTTTTTCTCAATTCTAAAGCTTGCAAATACAAGGGTTCCGCTTCGCTGTAGCGTCCTTGAGATTTGTAGAGTGAT
>NZ_BLAY01000460.1 GCF_020521235.1 Microseira wollei NIES-4236
TAGCTGTAACGGTCTTGGTTACCGTGTAGTTGCTGTTCATGTTGGTGCCACGACCACCAACGATTTCTTGGGTGGCATCTTCCAAATAGTTCAGGTCATTAATAATCATTGCTTTGCTCCTGGTTGTAAGTTAGTTGCTTGTGGCAACGTTTTGTTTTCTGTATTTAATGTAACCAGACTAATCAGAGCGTTGTTGCCATTTTGGCAGATTCTGATTGATGACTCGGAAATTTCTCATGACATGTTTCCCGGGGGGTTTTTCCAACAAAAAAACTTCATTCATTAGAAAATGAATGAAGCGCCCTCTAGGCGTTGGCCTGAGGCATTTGATAGTTGGGTTGTCTGAACAAAAATAATCAGGCTACATCTGTGCTTCAGTAGTTAATAGACTGGTTGGTCGCTTAATTATTTGTATACATAACTCAAGTTGCTAGGTAATAGGTTGTGACAGCCGTAATGGGTAATGGGTAATTGGTAATTGGAGTAACAGGCTTTTGCCGTCAGAGTCAGAAACCCGGTTGATTCATAGATTTCTCGCTGTATTACCCACGATTTTTCCGAGAAACCGGGTTGGTTTGGCTCGATATAACTAGCAACTTACATTACATATAATAAGGAGTCAAAAACCTTTGGGTTGCCAAATTGGCAGATTTTTAGTGAGGGCTCAGGCAAATTCCCTCTGGGAGGCTGTCTAAACAGTTATGGTTGACACGCTGGCTGGTTGCCGTTCAGGGGGGCATAGGGGGCGAGGATACTTCTGTGACACCCTCGCCCCCGCTATCATCGGTGCTGGGATTTGACCCAAACAACAGCGCTGCCAGATAGACGCAGAAATACTAGCTGTAATCTGCCCTGGGATCAAGACATACTATTGCCATCATGGCATCAGCTGTGTTACAATCGACCTAAATTGACAAAAGTGCTGAAAACTATTTATACGTAAAGCTTTCAGCAATTTTGTCATATATTATTATTGCTAGGCAGAGTAGAGTAAAAGATCGCCCAACAAACAATTGCTCTCGGTGTGGGTTTTCCTACTCACTCTTGCCGGCTTTGGTATTTAGGTTTAGCTTTAAACTAATCCTGTGGCACCGATTA
>NZ_BLAY01000461.1 GCF_020521235.1 Microseira wollei NIES-4236
TTTTGAATCGCACCCATGACAAGGGTGGAATTATTGAGGAGCCGGATGAGGTGAAAGTCTCACGTCCGGTTTTGAAGGAGAGGTAAGAGTGGTAACGCTCCTATCGACTCTAACTGGTGTGCCGATGCTTGGCATGAAAATTATCAAGGTGCGCCTTCGGATGGCAGAGTTTGGGAAGGTGGAAGTAATATCCGGATGCACCGTGGTGGGTCTTGGAGTCGCAATCCGCAGGACTGCCGTTGCGCGGAGCGGAGCAGGAGCGGTGTGGACGATAGGTACGTCAGTCTTGGCTTTCGGGTAGCCGTTGCGTTGGGGTTGGGTGCCTAGTTTCCTTTATTCTCTTTAGCTGTTTTGCCCTTTGCACTTGTTTTAAAATTTTTTTTTGAGAAACCCGGTTTGTTCAATTTAGATCTTGCACTTGTGTTGAAAGTCCGCCAGCAATTTTTTTTGACGTAGGGGCACGGCCTGAATAAATTTTGTCACCAAATCAAAGTTTGGCGGTTGCCGTGCCCCTACCCGCGTTGATGATGGAATGCCATATTGTTGACGCAATTGTCACGATTGTTGGGGCACGGCCTGAATAAATTTTGTCACCAAATCAAAGTTTGGCGGTTGCCGTGCCCCTACCCGCGTTGATGATGGAATGCCACTTGGCGCAATTGTCACGATTGTTGGGGCACGGCCTGAATAAATTTTGTCACCAAATCAAAGTTTGGCGGTTGCCGTGCCCCTACCCGCGTTGATGATGGAATGCCATATTGTTGACGCAATTGTCATAATTGTTGGGGCACGGCCTGAATAAATTTTGTCGTTAAATCAAAGTTTGGCGGTTGCCGTGCCCCTACCCGCGTTGATGGTTGAATGCCATATTGTTGACGCAATTGTCATAATTGTTGGGGCACGGCCTGAATAAATTTTGTCGTTAAATCAAAGTTTGGCGGTTGCCGTGCCCCTACCCGCGTTGATGATGGAATGCCATATTGTTGACGCAATTGTCATAATTGTTGGGGCACGGCCTGAATAAATTTTGTCACCAAATCAAAGTTTGGCGGTTGCCGTGCCCCTACCCGCGTTGATGATGGAATGCCATATTGTTG
>NZ_BLAY01000462.1 GCF_020521235.1 Microseira wollei NIES-4236
GGTGATATCAGGATACCTCTTGGGCAAGCGCGGCGGTGCGTCCAATTGGAGCGGTGCTTTTTGGGGTGGAAATATATCTACATGTAAGTACCAATCCTCCTGAGTCAGCAGCAACCAGATTTGTTTGAGGGTTTTAAATTTTCGCGGCAATTTCCCCATAAACAAAAGCCAACCACCGGCAATTTTTTTTTAGCTCATGCCTGGGTTCGATGCAAGTTTTAGCACTCTCTTAAAACCGGGGCGATCGACGGGGGAAATATCCGCACGGTAGACCCTGGTTTGGGCTGACAACAGTTGTGCTTTTAACTCCTGAATTTCAGCTTTTAGCTCCGGGTTTTCCAGGTTTAGTTTTTTGATATCGTCGGCTTCGTTCACACAAACCTCTCTAAATTATCAAGTTCCCCTGCGCCTACTTTCCGGTTTCCCTATCCGGTGGTATCTGTTGTTTAGCCCTGAGGGACTTATGGGGGAAGAAAGGCTCGCAGAACGCCATCGGTGCGAGCCTAGTGAGACCGCCTTTACTTGTTCGTATCAATTCATGCTGGCTAGACGTTTAAGCCGGTCATCACCTCCTTAAAGAGTTTTTATCTAGTTTTCTAGTTGCCCGTTTTTTGGTTCTCCAACTACAGTCTGAAGTAATGTCGTCAATCGACCTACGCAGGTGATAGTTGCGCTCCCAGCGCGGGTAAAACCTGTCCTCTGGAAATTCCTTGCATAATTGAGCTGCGCGCTGCATTGCTTGACAACAGTGGTTAAACATTGCCACAACTTCGGGCGAGCAACCGTATCGATATCGCACTACAAGCCACATAGTTATTCCTGATTGATGGGTGAGGAAAGGGGTATGCGGCAGCTATAGCGATACCCCAAAGTTTGGAGAGGTTGTGATTGAGAACTATTAGAGGTTTAACGGCTGATGCCGCCCATAGCAATTCCTCCTGAGAATGGGTAATTTGTTGTTATTCGATTGTGGAAGTTGTTCCCGCACTTGGGGGGGAACGCGGCGAAAGCTGCCTGGGTTGCTCCTGATTTACCGCCGCTGGGTTTGGGGCGTCCCTCCTGGTGGGGAGGGG
>NZ_BLAY01000463.1 GCF_020521235.1 Microseira wollei NIES-4236
CACGAAGCATTTGCGTATACAGCGGTTTGCAGCCGGATGAACTATAGCGGATTGCAGCCGCATGAGGTACACCTTGGCAGCAGTGTGCGGGCAGCATTAATGCTGCCGCTACACAAAAGGCGCCTTTTGGCTTTCCCTCACACGAAAAGCAATCCGCTGTAAAACTGCTTTTGTGTGGCATTCCGCTACACAAAAGTCGCCCAATGGCTATACAACACCCTTGTGGCAAACCGCTCTCCACACCCTGACTTTCCCTAAAAATATCGTCGCAAATGCTACGTCCCTACAGATATAGCAGTCGCACTAGCTGTGAGGACAAATTGGTGCAGTGTCACCAAAAGTACCGTATTCTCAACGTTAATCCTTCCATGCTGTGTAAATCGACTTTTGCACGCACATTACTATACACCCAACGACTGAGTTGGTTGCACAAACCAGGTCACACCAAGGTGGCGGGAGTGCTGACGATCGACGTGAAAGTATCTGAGGGAAGCGGATCAGACCAGATTAACCCCCCAAACCCCTTGCTGCCGGAGTCGGGCAAAACCACCTGACCCACCTGTTGCAAAGTTCCCAGATTGTAGGCTGTGACTTGCTTGTCGGAGATGGCATACAGATCGTCCCCGATGCGCAGGCTGCGTCGAATCGGCTCGCCTTCGTGTTTGATATCTCCTAGCACGGTTAAACCGTCCACCCCATCGACGTGGAACACCCGCAGCGCTTGAGAGTTCCAACTTTTCTGGAACGGAATCGCCAGGATGTCAGAGCCAGGAAAATAACTGACCGCGTGGTGGTCCCACTGGGCTTCTGAGCTAGTGTATTGGCCTTCAAACAAGAAACTCTCCACCTCTTTCGGATTCTTGATATCCGTCACGTCGAACAGCGAAACTTTCAGTGTACGCATACGAGTCAACGGGTCGGTATCCTGACCGATGCCCAATACCAGCTGCTTGCCTGAGCTCTCAATCACCTGAAGGTACTGGGAAAAGCCGGGCAGTTTCAACTCGCCAGCCAGCTGGGGATTGGTCGGCTGCCTCAAGTCCAGCGTGAAAAACGGATCGA
>NZ_BLAY01000464.1 GCF_020521235.1 Microseira wollei NIES-4236
GCGAGTGGGGAAGGGAGGCATATCGTCAATCCCAATCCCGTCTCTTTCCCCACATCTTTACTGCTAACAAACTCGAATTACGTTTACACCACCACCTTAGGCAAGGTAATTCTAAATTCCGTATAACAGTTAAGTGAGCTCTCAACGCTTAAAGTTCCCCCATGCTGCTCCACAATAATATCGTGGGTGAGCGATAATCCCAATCCCGTACCCTCACCAGTGGGTTTGGTAGTAAAGAATGGCTCAAAGATTTTCTCTTGAATTTCTGATGTCATGCCACACCCATTATCCCTCAAGCGAATTTCGATGCAGTTGCCGCAGTTAGTGGTAGCAATTTCAATCAGTGGAGTAAAGTTAGGCTCCCCCTTCCTGTGCTTTGCTCGCACCGCATAACAAGCATTATCCAGCAAGTTAATCAAAGCGCGACTCAGAGCATTGGGTATCACTTCTAACGTGCCAATCGAGTCGTCATATTGAGTGTGGAAGGTGATATTCACATGGGGGTCGCCACCGCGCTGGCTGTGATAGACAAGCTGTATAGCCTCGCTCAGCAGTTGATTGAGATTGGTGGTTTGGCGCTGTGGGGAGTCACTGCCGCTCTTGGCGTGTTCCATCATGCTGCGAATGATATTCTCCGCTCTTTGACCGTGACGATGGATGGTGGCGGCGTTATCTTTGAGATCGGTTAATAATTCTTGGATATATTCCTGGTCTGGGGTGGGATTTTCCAGTTCTGCCAACACTTCAAGGGTTAATTCCACCGAGCTTTCGGCATAATTGTTGACGAAGTTGAGGGGGTTACGCAGTTCGTGAGCAATGCCTGCGGTTAAAGTGCCAAGGGCAGCGAGTTTTTCTTGCGCCACCATCTGTTTTTGCGCCGCTTGCAGTTGTGCGGTCCGTTCTGCAACTTTGACCTCAAGCTTGTGGGAATAGTCTTCGAGTTGCTGATACAGGCGCGCATTTTGCAGCGAGATAGCAGCTTGGGAACAGATCAGGTTGAGCAGTTCGACGCGATCGCGCG
>NZ_BLAY01000465.1 GCF_020521235.1 Microseira wollei NIES-4236
GATCGGATCGTCCTGTTTCGTCTTCAGAAATGCCGGAACGGGAAAAAGTGCAGTTTTTGATTATCAGTTCCCGCGAAGGAGTGCAAGAACAAATCCGCAATTTTTACGTAATGGGATTTGCTCAGGTAGACGAGTGGAGTCCTATAGTGCCAGTACCCAATTCGGATCGGGTGATGACGATTCTGACTCGCTACCGCCAGCGACTTGCTAGCGATAAATCGACTCGGAAGTCGGGACGGTAACTGCTAGGGATTCGGATCTTGCACCGGCGCTGCCATCCCGCCAGCGATTAAAATCGCGCATCTTATAGCTGAAGTCCACGCGAGCGTGGACTAAAAGCTTTTCAGTCGGATTTATCCGACTTTCGCTATGAGACGGGGAATTTATTCCCCGTCGGGTGATGGCAACTCGTGCAAGATCTCGGCGATCGCACTGTCCCCGATTGCGGCAAACTGATAAAGCAGGTTGACCCAGAGAGGAGATCTATATGAGTTGGACTAAAGTTTTATCAGTTGATGCACTTGCCCCAGGTGCGAGAGAAGTGGTAAAAGTAGGCGATCGCAAGATCTTGCTGTTGAACCACGAAGGTCAGATGTATGCGGTAGATAACGCCTGTCCGCACCTGAAATTGTCGCTGAAAAAAGGCAAAATTGTAGGCGGGGCAATAGTTTGTCCTTGGCATCGCAGTGCTTTTGACTTGTCTACTGGTGCGGCGAAAGACTGGTCTCCCTGGCCTCCTGTTATGGGAAAGGTAATGGGTATGGTATCACAAGAAAAGCCACTGTCGGTTTTTCCGACTCGCGTAGAAGAAGGAAGCATCTGGATTGACGTGAATTAAGAATAAAAACTGCATCTGTGCATTCGTAGGGGCACGGCATCCGAAATAAAATTTCCCAGTGAAAATTTTATGATTGCCGTGCCCCGACCGCCAACGAGATTGTGACAACAGGTGCATTCGTAGGGGCACGGCATGGGAAATAAAATTTCCCAGTGAAAATTTTATGATT
>NZ_BLAY01000466.1 GCF_020521235.1 Microseira wollei NIES-4236
CTCCCTTGGAGCGGTTCTCGGCAAAGTCAGGAAGTGTTACCCAGATAGCCACTAAAGGGCGAAAAGTTAACATGAACTCCTGGCCTGATTCTCCGCGTATGCGAGAGCGGAGAGTGGCTCAATGCGGCACTCATCACGACAGAGACGGAAATGCAGCGACCAATATCAGGAATGAAGGTATCAGAATGCAAAAGGCGGGTGGAACGTCCGTCTGGAGCTGTTGCAGGGGAGGTAAGACCAAAGAAAGGGCGTAAGTCCAATCTGAGGCACTCCCCATTGAGAACAGAAACCCCACCCGCCCGTGCGGTGGGGTAGTTCATAGGAAAAACGGGAAGCGAGAAACTCAGTCTCTAAAGAGCTGAGAGGAAAGCGACACGAGCGGTTTTAACCGCAGTCGTATTTCAGAATTAACAATGGTAAGGATCTTCAATATAACGTTTAACCACATCGCTGCTAATATTACCAGCAGTACTGACAAAATAGCTGTTCGTCCAAAGAGACGGCAGCTTTTTTAATTGGGGAAACTCTTTTCGCAAATAGTAACTAGATCTACCTTTAAAACCTTTAACCACTAAATGAGGTGTATCAGTAGGCTTGACACTAACAAATGAATGAACGCGATCAGGAGCAATCTCCATCGCCAATATATCCCAATCCCTCTCTATCGCTAAATCCAAAAACACCTGCCTTAGTCTTGTCGCCACATCACCCACTAAAACCTTCTTTCTGCGCTTAGGAATCCAGACAAAATGATAGTTCACCAAATACTTAACATGATTGTGAGATTGGTAATCTTTCTGCAACATCTTGTCCTTTTGTTACATAACAGTTGACACAGGTATCGTAGTCGATTACCATAAGCGTGTCAACAAACTCGCAAGTCATGCCAAAGACTAAAGACAGCATAGGCGTCCAGCAAATATTGCTACACCCAGATCCAGAAACAAAAGCGATATTAGAATACCTATGTCAACAGGCTGGCAAACTCTA
>NZ_BLAY01000467.1 GCF_020521235.1 Microseira wollei NIES-4236
GTGCCTGTTGGTGGTAGGGGCACGGCAGGATTAATTTTGTTAAATTATCCGAGATATCTTGGCACCCCGTGCCTGTTGGTGGTAGGGGCACGGCAGGATTAATTTTGTTAAATTATCCGAGATATCTAACTTGCCGTGCCTGTTGGTGGTAGGGGCACGGCAGTATTAATTTTGTTAAATTATCCGAGATATCTAACTTGCCGTGCCTGTTGGTGGTAGGGGCACGGCAGTATTAATTTTGTTAAATTATCCGAGATATCTAACTTGCCGTGCCCCTACTCCTCCACAATTAGATCTTCAACATGGGCGATCGCAATTTCGCGCCATCGCTTATCCTTCCAGTAGATGCCCCATTACTACTACGAAGTAAATTTATATACTGGATTGCCCGTCGGCTAATGGTTCATCTCGCTCGTTCCAATCTAGCAATTCTTGCTTCTAATCGATCCAGGCGTTCTTTCTGTTCGATAACTAAGGTAGAAAGTCGAGCAAACATCGGATCGCTTGATGGGATTCGCCTCGTACTTCTAGGAGGGAGGGGAACCTCTACGCGGCGAGGAGATTCCCTGGGGATAGTGCTTGACGAACTCAGTTGATTAATTTGGCTTTCGATGCGGTATAACTCGGATTGCAAGCTCAAAACTCGCGACTCTAAACTAGAAAGGCGGGTTTCGAGTCCATCATCGGCGGCGATAGAGACGGTGGCGTTTTGTTTGAGTAACGCCGGGGTGATGATAGCGATTGCTCCTAAAATGAGTGCCAGTGCGAACGCAACAACAGCACTTTTTTGCTTCCGCCTCCCGTTCATCAACTCTCCTTAAAGACGGCGAACGAATCAGAATTTAGTTTTTCAGTGTAATGATTCACTCCAAAATTTCCAGCCCAGGGCTAGTTGAATTTTCACCTCAATTGTATGCAGCGAGCGCCTTTGAGCCATTGTCATCAATTGTCCCCGCGAGCGTCATAAAACTTCCC
>NZ_BLAY01000468.1 GCF_020521235.1 Microseira wollei NIES-4236
TTGGACAATCCAACCTTGTTGCCCAAAGCGGGCGATGATGTCGTCGATTGTTTGAGTCATAGTTAACCTAGTGCTTTCCTAATTTGTACTCGATGTCATTTTGGGCAAAATCATCGATTAATTTGATCACCATTGCAGCAAGGAACCTAGCTTCAAGATTATGACAATCTGTTGTTTTGGCTAGTCTTTGAATCAGCAATGTAGCCTCAACAAGCGCGTGGCTTTTTGAAATTGTTCTTTGGTGAATTTTTGGGAGTTCATTAATCAATCCTTGGCATAATTTTGACTGAGTTTTGCTATAAATTTCTTGAATAACTCCGGGGATGTTGAGTCGAAATTGTGGTGGAGGGAGGTGTTGTTGAAGAAGTCAGCTAGATGTGAATAATTGCTCTGGCAAGTAACAGGGATTCAAACCAGCTGCCCTTGGACTTTTGGCGTTTATCAACAAATATAGTGACTTCTTTAGAAAGGTTGTCAACAACTGAATTCTATTGTTTTTCGGTGAGTTTCATTTAAGACTCCGACTTGAAATCAGATGAGATTAACAACATTGGTTTACCTGTCTTAATAGCTATTTTTTTGGCTTGAACCAGAGCTTTTAACCGCTTTTTGAACTGAGGATTTAACCTCGGATACCTAGGAGAAATCCTAACAATTTCGATTGGGTTCAGGGGGATTCGTCAATATTGAGGAAGTCCTTAATTTTTGGGGGGGAGACCGTTAGTATGTTTATTACATTTAACATCACTAAAATTTCGCGACCCGTCGGGTAAGATTGTTCTAACAGTTCTTCCTTTGGCGTTTTATGTTTTTTGCTTTAGGCAAACGTTCTAACTCCTCAATGATTTGTTCAACTGAGTATTTCATCACGGCTGAATCGGCTTTTTGGGCAGCAGAACTCATAATAAATTCCATTTCTTTTTCTGAGGTTTCCCTGTCAATCTTGAGGAG
>NZ_BLAY01000469.1 GCF_020521235.1 Microseira wollei NIES-4236
TTTTATCAAGCGAGACGAGAAGCACAAAACCCCGTACCTTTAGGTCGGGGATGTAGTGCGACCGGGACTTTTAAGTCCCGTCAAGTAGTGTCATGGTGACGCTGTTCCTCAATATATCTTCTCACGGTTTCGCTACTAACATTCCCAGCAGTAGACACAAAGTAAGAGTGAGTCCAGAGGCTGGGAAGTTTCAACAAATGGGGAAACTCTTGCCGTAAATACCTAGAGCTTCTACCTTTAATGGCATTAGCGACCTTGTGCGGTGGCACGGTAGGAGGAACGTTGACAAACAAATGCACGTGGTCTGCCATAATCTCCAAAGCAATGATACTCCATTGATTCTCCTGGCAGACCTCCCAGATAATCTGGCGCAATCTAACCTCCACGTCGCCCACCAAAACCTTTTTCCGCCTTTTTGGTATCCAAACTAGATGGTAGTTGACCAAAGAGACGGAATTCTTATTGCGGCGGTACTGTTGCATTTTGACTCGTATTTAGCTAGTATTTGATGTAGCTAAGAATAGCACATCTACAAGGAGGTGAGGATTCTTGCTGACATGCTACGCCTACAAGCTGAGGCCAAACGCAACTCAATCAGCAACAATGGCATCTTGGATTGATATGTTAAGGAGCCATTACAATTGGTGCTTGAACGACAGAATAGCTCAATACAACCAGCAATTCATCCAGGGCGATTACTGCGATATCAGAACCCATGCCTCAGCTTGTCCGTTAACCTGCTTCGTCAGCAAGAACGGTGCTACAGGAGAACCCTGGAAAAACACCGAAAGTGCTAAAAATCCCCGCCGCAGCGCTGGGGATATTCAAATCACTGCATTGCCGCAACTAAAAACTGCTAGACCTTGGTACGCCGGGATTGATTCGACAGTACTGCAACAAAACGTCAAGCGTCTGGATATTGCCTACAAAAACTTCTTTG
>NZ_BLAY01000470.1 GCF_020521235.1 Microseira wollei NIES-4236
TCGGGTTTAGCGGTACTAACGCTCATGTAGTGTTGGAACAAGCCCCAATATCTCAACCAGTAACCGCATCAGTAGAACGTCCTTTACATCTATTGACTCTATCAGCCAAGACACAATCAGCTTTAGATCAGTTAGCTTCTCGCTATCAAAACTATATTCAAACTCATTTAGATTTGCCACTGGCAGATATTTGTTATACGGCCAATACAGGGCGAGCGCATTTTGAGCAACGGCTCGCAGTTGTGGCGCATTCAAAAGAGCAATTAATCGAACAACTTGCAGCCGGAGCATCTGGAAAGGAAACCAGCGGATTGTTCAGCAATCAAGCAGGTAAAAAGCTGTCGAAGGTCGCCTTCCTCTTCACAGGACAAGGCTCCCAATACATCAACATGGGACGGCAACTCTACGACCAAGAGCCGATTTTCCGCCAAACAATAGACCAATGCAATGAAATTTTACGCCCCTATCTGGAACATTCGTTATTAGAAATACTCTATCCTGACAGCTCAGCCGAACAAATTGCATCATCATTATTAGACCAAACAGCCTATACCCAACCAGCATTATTTGCCTTAGAATATGCCCTATATCAGTTGTGGAAATCCTGGGGAATTCAACCAGATGCAGTCATGGGGCATAGTGTTGGTGAATATGTTGCTGCTTGTGTGGCAGGGGTTTTCAGCTTAGAGGATGGACTCAAACTGATTGCCCATCGGGGACGATTGATGCAGCAGTTACCAGTTGGTGGGGAGATGGTTTCGCTGTCTGCAACAGCAGCACAAGTGAGGCAAGCGATCGCACCATTTGAGCAGACAGTGGCTCTAGCAGCGATTAATGGTCCGGAAAGTGTGGTAATATCTGGAGCCAGTGCCGCTCTGGCTACTATTTGTCAAAAGTTAGAAGCACAGGGAGTCAAGACAAAACGATTACAAGTAT
>NZ_BLAY01000471.1 GCF_020521235.1 Microseira wollei NIES-4236
TCCCTGATTTTGGTAACAAATACAGTGACGGCGGGCGAACAGCTTCAATATGTTCTTCCCTTGTTTTTTTCATTTAAAGACTGACTTTGACTTTGAGATTTTAGGATTTGGATTGGACTGTAAATTGGTTGAATCGTATTCTTCAACTAGCTGCTCCAAGTATTCTAACCAATTCTAGTCTCGAGAAGCCGAATCTACTGAAGTTTTATCATCGTTACTATCAGTTGATTCTGTTGCTGAGTCGGGTGGCGCCTCAACTTCTGTGCGTCTAGCTTTCCCTCTAGCAAAGCTTCTAGATAATCATCAGGGGTGATTCCAGCTTCCCGCGCTGCCCGTTCCCAGAACGGAAGTGATCCCGTCTACTTTCTGCTTTTTAGGTGGTTGGGGATTGTCTTCCACGAGGGCGGCGATTTTGTTGCCGGTGATGTGATGAGTGGGAAGGTTGCTAATAACTTTCTCCCACTTCTCAACTAGCACTTCATCGGGTGTCTAGGAATTTCAACACCCTCTGGTACGGCACCATCATCAATCGCAGTTCCATACTTCTTTCTAGCTACTTGGTAGACTTGATCGGCTTTTTGGTAAGCTCTTACAAGGGGTCGCTCTTGGTATTCACAATCTGGAAGCTGCGGTGATTGAAACCCTAGCTTGATTAATTTGAGACAGATTTTTGCGGAGGCAATAATTTTATTAACTCACTTCTCATAGAGTCTGTATTGACGCAGGCAATCAGCAACTAATCCCACTCGAACTTCACTCAATAAGTAGGATCTAATTTCCTTGGTTGCCCACTCAGGGTCAACGCGGTCCTAGTGGAGATATCTGCATATTCCAGTCTGCCATCAATCGATGGTTCCGCAGCACCCGCTGTTGTATTTCTGCTTTCACTGCATCGGTATAAACGATGTCATAAAAAGGAAATA
>NZ_BLAY01000472.1 GCF_020521235.1 Microseira wollei NIES-4236
ACAGATATTAGTCCCCTCAAAGCCCTCACCAATCTGACATCCCTGAATCTCTACAACAATCAAATCACAGATATTAGTCCCCTCAAAGCCCTCACCAATCTGACATCCCTGAATCTCTACAACAATCAAATCACAGATATTAGTCCCCTCAAAGCCCTCACCAATCTGACATCCCTGAATCTCTACAACAATCCAATCACAGATATTAGTCCCCTCAAAGCCCTCACCAATCTGAGATACCTGAATCTCTACAACAATCCAATCACAGATATTAGTCCCCTCTTTTCCCTCACCAATCTGACATCCCTGAATCTCGACAGCAATCAAATCACAGATATTAGTCCCCTCAAAGCCCTCACCAACCTGACATCCCTGAATCTCTACAACAATCCAATCACAGATATTAGTCCCCTCAAAGCCCTCACCAATCTGACAAACCTGACTCTCTACAACAATCAAATCACAGATATTAGTCCCCTCAAAGCCCTCACCAATCTGACAAACCTGACTCTCTACAGCAATCAAATCACAGATATTAGTCCCCTCAAAGCCCTCACCAATCTGACAAACCTGACTCTCTACAGCAATCAAATCACAGATATTAGTCCCCTCAAAGCCCTCACCAACCTGACATCCCTGAATCTCTACAACAATCCAATCACAGATATTAGTCCCCTCAAAGCCCTCACCAATCTGACATCCCTGAATCTCTACAACAATCAAATCACAGATATTAGTCCCCTCAAAGCCCTCACCAATCTGACATCCCTGAATCTCAGCAGCAATCAAATCGCAAATATTAGTCCCCTCTTTTCCCTCACCAATCTGACACAACTGTATCTCAGCGGCAATCAGATCGCAGATATTAGTCCCCTCTTTTCCCTCACCAATCTGACACAACTGTATCTCAGCGGCAATCAGAT
>NZ_BLAY01000473.1 GCF_020521235.1 Microseira wollei NIES-4236
AGCCGCAGAGTATACCCGCGTAACGAACCTTTGCTAATCCAGTTTCCTGTTAATCCATATTTTTTACAGGTGTTAATGTGAGGTATTTTGAAGTAAAAAAGCCATTAAATTGGCACAGATTTATTGGTTTTGTGCCAGATGTTGATTGGTCTCGGGAAATCCCCGAGTTGCTGAGTTAATGCGAAGGGAAAACCAGGGGATTTTAAATATAGGAAATTTGTCAAATTGTCCAACAGATAAATTAGGCGAAGATAACGGACGCTTAACCTTTAATGGCTAGGGGGAGGATTAGCCGAGCTTCAATTGAATTCGTTGATTTATAATTGGCACAGCGGTAAGGGTGAATTTATTAAGCAAGATGTTTTACCTTTCCCTTGGCTGGCTGTTTTAATTAAAATTAGTTGCAACTTCCCTGTACGGCTTTGTTTTTATCGAAACTTAAGCGCAAGACAAGTTGATTTACCTCGCCCTCCTTATATGGCAGCCGGAAACAATACTGGACTGCTTTTAGATGCAATTCTTGGGGGAGACTCTAAGTAGGCTCAATTAGAGTTAGCGCCTTTGGTTTTGGTTGCAGGTATTGCTCAAGTTCCTAGAATTTTAGAAAAACTTTGACCCGCTGCAGTTACAATTAATTAGACGATTGATTTAGTAAAATAATGCCGGTTCAATTCACTAGCGAAATTATTAATGAAGTTTGGGATGCTAGCAAGTATCGGGCAACTCTAAATTATAAATTGATATCAGTAGGATACAGGCAGGAAGCAGCTGCAGGGAACGAGGCTGTTTTTTCTTGGGATGCGCCCTTGTCACCTGCTGCAAAAGATAGAGCGTATTTAAAGTATCTCATAGAACAGCCTAGTGGAACAAGTATTAAAATTCAATTGTGGCAGGGAGATGGAAATGACGGTTTAACGCTAAC
>NZ_BLAY01000474.1 GCF_020521235.1 Microseira wollei NIES-4236
TAATCGTCCTAATTTACGCAGCGCAATCCCCCGGTTGTACCAGGGTTCATCCTTATCTGGTTTAATTTTCAAAGCTTCGTCGTAAGCGGCGATCGCTTCCTCTAATCGTCCTAAATCATCCAGCGCAATCCCCCGGTTGTTCCAGGCTTCATGAAGATCTGGTTTAATTTTCAAAGCTTCGTCGTAAGCGGCGATCGCTTCCTCTAATCGTCCTAATTTACGCAGCGCAATCCCCCGGTTGTACCAGGGTTCATCCTTATCTGGTTTAATTTTCAAAGCTTCGTCGTAAGCGGCGATCGCTTCCTCTAATCGTCCTAAATCATCCAGCGCATTCCCCCGGTTGTACCAGGGTTCATGAAGATCTGGTTTAATTTTCAAAGCTTCGTCGTAAGATGCGATCGCTTCCTCTAATCGTCCTAATTTACCCAGCGCAATCCCCCGGTTGTTCCAGGCTTCATCCTTATCTGGTTTAATTTTCAAAGCTTCGTCGTAAGCGGCGATCGCTTCCTCTAATCGTCCTAAATTTTTTAGCGCAATCCCCCGGTTGTTCCAGGCTTCATGAAGATCTGGTTTAATTTTCAAAGCTTGGTCGTAAGAAGCGATCGCTTCCTCTAATCGTCCTAAATTTTTTAGCGCAATCCCCCGGTTGTTCCAGGCTTCATGAAGATCTGGTTTAAATTTCAAAGCTTGGTCGAAAGATGCGATCGCTTCCTCAAATCGTCCTAAATCATCCAGCGCATTCCCCCGGTTGTTCCAGGCTTCATGAAGATCTGGTTTAAATTTCAAAGCTTGGTCGAAAGATGCGATCGCTTCCTCTAATCGTCCTAAATTTTTTAGCGCAATCCCCCGGTTGTTCCAGGCATCATTATCATCTGGTTTAAATTTCAAAGCTTGG
>NZ_BLAY01000475.1 GCF_020521235.1 Microseira wollei NIES-4236
TTGGTAGGGAATAGGGTTTTGTCATCCATGACTCCTGATTTTAACCAAGTTTTGATTTGTCGTCTCAACTTGGGGTAGGTTTGGAGTTTTGCCAAAAGT
This sequence comes from Microseira wollei NIES-4236, assembly GCF_020521235.1. Classification (GTDB taxonomy): domain Bacteria; phylum Cyanobacteriota; class Cyanobacteriia; order Cyanobacteriales; family Aerosakkonemataceae; genus Microseira; species Microseira wollei. The sequence goes on from NZ_BLAY01000475.1 coordinate 100, forward strand.
TTTTCATGATTGATTTTGTCAAAGCATTTGGCTATATCGGCATCCAGAACAAATTTTGATTTTTGTTTGATTGCTGTAAAGATTGCTTCGATTGCATCATGGGTAGAACGTCCTGGTCGGAATCCATAACTGTTGGGTTCAAAACGGGCTTCCCACTCGGGTTCCATTGCTAGTTTTACTAATGCTTGTAAAGCAGGTTCATGCATCGTCGGAATTCCTAATGGTCGCTTTTCTTCTGTCCCTGGTTTGGGTATCCAAACTCTACGGGTAGGTTTCGATTTGTTTCCTAATTTGAGTTGGGAAATTAAGGTAATTCTTTCTTTAGGTGCTAGGGATTTTATACCGTCAACACCTGCGGTTTTCTTACCTTGGTTATCTTGCGTTACCCGTCGTACAGCTAATAATTTTCCGTACCATGAATTTTGGAGTAGCCGTTGTAACTTGTGGACTAATTTGACATTACCCCGTTGGCTGGCTCTGAATATTCGTTTTTGCAACTTAAAGACGCATCTTTCAACTTTCCGCCAATTGATGTTCTTCCATTCATACATCGGTTCTACCGTGTCCATAACATTTGAATTGCTACTAACAGCTATTCAGTCCATGTAACCGGATTCACGTCTGCATATCCTGTTCATTACAAACAGGCATTTGCTTCTTGAATCATCCTTTCCTTATAAACCTTGTGCTGGTTACTACTTAAGATTCGACCTATCTTAAGAGATTTATAAGGGTTACTTCGTTCCTAATTTCCGTTGTTCCTAGTTTTAGGGTCTTTCTATACACCGAGTCT
>NZ_BLAY01000476.1 GCF_020521235.1 Microseira wollei NIES-4236
AGCCGACCAACATATTTTTGAATTCCCATACGCTTGATTTTCTCACCTTGGAGTACAGCACAAGTGTAAGCCAGAGCAATCAGGAGAATTAAGTTTTTTAAACGCTTATTATTAGCGTGACTCTTCTCTAAATTATAACCACCTGTCTGACAATCTTTGAACATAGCTTCTATTCCAGGCATTTGAAAGCAGCAATTGCTGGCTGATATCTCCCTAAATTAGTCAGAAGATACCAACCCTCATCCTCTACCTTACCCCGATATTTACGTCGCCAATAACCAGCCACGTTAAACTGACCAAACCCTTTTTGTTTTGTGACTTTAACACTCGTCAAGAACCAGCTATTTCCGGGTAGCAATCCTAACTCTGATACGCGAGTATAGTCTGAGGATTCTTCCTGTATATAAGGATATTCTTTTACTCTAAGGACAAACTTCACTTGCTGCTCACAGAGCCAACTAGCTAGTTTAACGCGGACTTATTCCCGGTCACCTAAAATGATAATTTCGTAATCTTTTAACAGTTCTAAAATTGGTGTGATTAAAGATTTCTGCTCGGCCATGTTACTACTTCCTCTCTTATCCAACAGTTGCCAGTATAATGGAATAGCTCGCTTGTGCCAAATCAGACTTATTACAAAAACATTTTTGTCTCGCCCGAAGAGTGCGAGCAATAGTTAGTTTAAGTGACTGAGCCTTGGCAAATTTTACCTTGATAAGTTCTGGAACTAAGGGAAACCACAGAGTTTCTATATCAAGGCAAGATAATTTGAGAAATCTTGGCAAACTGCGGCGACGGCTCTCAAACTGAATTGGGTAAGGCATTAAGGTCGCCCCAAGGTAATGCTAACTTGTTTTTGAGATTGC
>NZ_BLAY01000477.1 GCF_020521235.1 Microseira wollei NIES-4236
CCGCCTCTCCTGCCAAGATCTGCGATTGTTCGATTGGTCGGCGGTGCAATCGTCTTCTCACTCGCCTTTCATCCCGCCGCTAAGGTGAGTACACCTATAGCGGGGGAATTCCCGTCTGTCCAGTTAAATGATATTCAGGGATTGCAAAGCGCGATCGCTCTCGCCCCTTCTGGCACCGATAACGGTTTGCTCACTGCCGAACAAATCTTAGAATTAAACCTCAGCGCTGAATTAGTCGTCTTGAGTGCCTGTAATACTGGCTCTGGGCGCATCACCGGCGATGGCGTCATCGGTTTATCTCGTGCTTTGATTACTGCCGGAGTTCCCAGTGCGATCGTCTCTTTGTGGTTGGTTCCCGATGCGCCCACAGCCGCTTTAATGACTGAATTTTATCAACAATTCCAGCGCACCGGCGATAAAGCCCAATCCCTGCGCCAAGCTATGTTAACCACAATGCAGCAACACCCCAACCCTAGAGATTGGGCAGCATTCACCTTAATTGGCGAAGCTGAGTGAACGTGTCGCCTACCCCACCAGAAACAATGTATAGCGGATTGCCGCCCCATGAGGTACATGAGGGAAACTCAAGCAGACAAGGAAGACAAGGGAGAAAAGGGAGATGAGGAAGACTCTTGAACTAGAAGAAATTTCTTCCCCATCTTCCCCATCTTCCTTATGTTGTACCTGACCCAGGCAATCTGCTGTATCGGTGAGGTATTGATGGGCGGGGTTTTGGGGCACGGCAGCGAAGTCTTTTGATCGGGTAGAGAGATGGTTGATGCCGTGCCCCTACAGATCGTGGGTGTGGCGATCGTTGAGGGTAGGGGCAATCATCGCTAGACTTCGCGTACAGAGATGGTT
>NZ_BLAY01000478.1 GCF_020521235.1 Microseira wollei NIES-4236
TTGGACAATCCAACCTTGTTGCCCAAAGCGGGCGATGATGTCGTCGATTGTTTGAGTCATAGTTAACCTAGTGCTTTCCTAATTTGTACTCGATGTCATTTTGGGCAAAATCATCGATTAATTTGATGACCATTGCAGCAAGGAACGTAGCTTCAAGATTATGACAATCTGTTGTTTTGGCTAGTCTTTGAATCAGCAATGTAGCCTCAACAAACCCGTGGCTTTTTGAAATTGTTCTTTGGTGAAGTTTTGGGAGTTCATTAATCAATCCTTGGCATAATTTTGACTGACTTTTGCTATAAAATTCTTGAATAACTCCGGGGATGTTGAGTCGAAATTGTGGTGGAGGGAGGTGTTGTTGAAGTCAGCTAGATGTGAATAATTGCTCTGGCAAGTAACAGGGATTCAAACCAGCTGCCCTTGGACTTTTGGCGTTTATCAACAAATATATTGACTTCTTTAGAAAGGTTGTCAACACCTGAATTGTATTGTTTTTCGGTGAGTTTCATTTAAGACTCCGACTTGAAATCAGATGAGATTAACAACATTGGTTTACCTGTCTTAATAGCTATTTTTTGGGCTTGAAACAGAGCTGTTAACCGCTTTTTTAACTGAGGATTTAACCTCGGATACCTAGGAGAAATCCTAACAATTTCGATTTGGTTCAGGGGGATTCGTCAATATTGAGGAAGTCCTTAATTTTTGGGGGGGAGACCGTTAGTATGTTTATTACATTTAACATCACTAAAATTTCGGTCACCGTCGTTGGGTAAGATTGTTCTAACAGTTCTTCCTTTGTTTGGCCTTTCATGTCCTTTGCTATTTCTTTTGCTTTAGGCCAACGTTCTAACTC
>NZ_BLAY01000479.1 GCF_020521235.1 Microseira wollei NIES-4236
CAAAAAGCGATCGATGCTTTAGGGCAACTGCTCAAATCTGACCAACTTGATGATGACACCCGTAGGCAAGTGGCAGAAAGCTTAGGGTACATTGACCCTGGCAATCAAAAAGCGATCGATGCTTTAGGGCAACTGCTCAAATCTAACCAACTTGATGATGACACCCGTAGGCAAGTGGCAGAAAGCTTAGGGTACATTGACCCTGGCAATCAAAAAGCGATCAATGCTTTAGTTCAACTGCTGGGTTCTCCCCAACTTGGTGATTTCACCCGTAGGCGAGTGGCAGAAAGCTTAGGGAACATTGGTCAAGGCAATCAAAATGCGATCGATGCTTTGGTGCAACTGCTCAAATCTGACCAACTTGATGATTGCACCCGTAGGCAAGTGGCAGAAAGCTTAGGGAAGATTGGTCAAGGCAATCAAAATGCGATCAATACTTTGGTGCAACTGCTCGGTTCTCACCAACTTTATTATCATACCCGTTGGCGAGTAGCAGAAAGCTTAGGGAACATTGGTCAAGGCAATCAAAATGCGATCAATGCTTTGGTGCAACTGCTGGGTTCTCCCCAACTTGATGATCGCACCCTTAGTCTAGTGGCAGTAAGCTTAGGGAACATTGGTCAAGGCAATCAAAATGCGATCGATGCTTTGGTGCAACTGCTCAAATCTGACCAACTTGATGATGACACCCGTAGGCAAGTGGCAGGAAGCTTAGGAGAAATTGGTCAAGGCAATCAAAATGCGATCGATGCTTTGGTGCAACTGCTCAAATCTGACCAACTTGATGATGACACCCGTAGGCAAGTGGCAGGAAGCTTAGGAGAAATTGGTCAAGGCAATCAAAATG
>NZ_BLAY01000480.1 GCF_020521235.1 Microseira wollei NIES-4236
AAAAAACCCCAAAAACAAAAAGCGCCCCCCTAAAGGAGAGCGCTTTTCGTTAAAGTTCTAGCAACCTAGATCTTAACCATTGATAACCGGAGCGGTTAAAGCAACGGGAGCAGATTCACCAGCGGCTAAGTCGAGGGGGAAGTTGTGAGCGTTACGCTCGTGCATTACTTCCATACCCAGGTTAGCGCGGTTGATGATGTCAGCCCAGGTGTTGATGACGCGACCTTGAGAGTCGATCACCGAGTTGTTAAAGTTGAAACCGTTGAGGTTGAAGGCCATCGTAGAAACACCTAAAGCGGTGAACCAGATACCTACTACCGGCCATGCACCCAAGAAGAAGTGCAACGAACGGCTGTTGTTGAAGGAAGCGTATTGGAAGATCAAACGACCGAAGTAGCCGTGAGCTGCAACGATGTTGTAGGTTTCTTCTTCTTGACCGAATTTGTAACCGTAGTTTTGCGATTCCACTTCGGTAGTTTCACGTACCAGCGAGCTGGTTACGAGCGAACCGTGCATTGCGGAGAACAGAGAACCGCCGAATACACCAGCCACACCTAACATGTGGAAGGGGTGCATCAGGATGTTGTGTTCTGCTTGGAACACGATCATGAAGTTGAACGTACCACTGATACCCAGAGGCATACCATCAGAGAAGCTGCCTTGGCCCAGAGGATAGATCAGGAACACGGCGCTAGCTGCGGATACTGGCGCGCTGTAAGCGACGCAGATCCAAGGACGCATACCTAAGCGGTAAGATAGTTCCCACTGACGACCCATGTAGCAGAATACACCGATCAGGAAGTGGAAAATTACCAGCTGGTATGGGCCACCGTTGTACAGCCACTC
>NZ_BLAY01000481.1 GCF_020521235.1 Microseira wollei NIES-4236
TCTTTGCACCAAATCAAAAGACTTCGCTGCCTTGCCCCTACCCTCAAACATCGCCACACCCACGATATGTAGGGGCAAGGCATTCACAATCTTTGCACCAAATCAAAAGACTTCGCTGCCTTGCCCCGAATGCCGCCAACGAATACCACACCCACGATCTTTCGGGGCAAGGCACGACCATCTCTGTACCAGACCAAAAGCGATGATTGCCCCTACCCTCAAACATCGCCACACCCACGATCTTTCGGGGCAAGGCACGACCATCTCTGTACCAGACCAAAAGACTTCGCTGCCGTGCCCCTACCCTCAAACATCGCCACACCCACGATATGTAGGGGCAAGGCACGACCATCTCTGTACCAGACCAAAAGCGATGATTGCCCCTACCCTCAAACATCGCCACACCGACGATATGTAGGGGCAAGGCACGACCATCTCTGTACCAGATCAAAAGACTTCGCTGCCGTGCCCCTACCCTCAAACATCGTCACACCCACGATATGTAGGGGCACGGCATCCACAATCTTTGTACCAGACCAAAAGACTTTGCCGCCGTGCCCCGAATGCCGTCAACGAATACCACACCCACGATATCTAGGGGCACGGCATCCACAATCTTTGTACCAGACCAAAAGACTTCGCTGCCGTGCCCCTACCCTCAAACATCGTCACACCGACGATATGTAGGGGCACGGCATCCACAATCTTTGCACCAGACCAAAAGACTTCGCTGCCGTGCCCCTACCCTCAAACATCGTCACACCGACGATATGTAGGGGCACGGCATCCACAATCTTTGCACCAGACCAAAAGACTTCGCTGCCGTGCCCCTACCCTC
>NZ_BLAY01000482.1 GCF_020521235.1 Microseira wollei NIES-4236
CAAACCGATGGTGCTGGATTGGCTTCGCTGGTGGCGGCACGGCAATCATCAAATCAGAGCTTGTAGATCGTTTTCTCCTGCCGTGCCCCTAGCAAACCGATGGTGCTGGATTGGCTGCGCTGGTGGCGGCACGGCAAGCATCAAATCAGAGCTTGTAGATCGTTTTCTCCTGCCGTGCCCCTACCAAACCGATGGTGCTGGATCGGCTGCGCTGGTGGCGGCACGGCAAGCATCAAATCTGCGCTTGTAGATCGTTTTCTCCTGCCGTGCCCCTAGCAAACCGATGGTGCTGGATTGGCTTCGCTGGTGGCGGCACGGCAATCATCAAATCAGAGCTTGTAGATCGTTTTCTCCTGCCGTGCCCCTAGCAAACCGATGGTGCTGGATTGGCTGCGCTGGTGGCGGCACGGCAAGCATCAAATCAGAGCTTGTAGATCGTTTTCTCCTGCCGTGCCCCTACCAAACCGATGGTGCTGGATCGGCTGCGCTGGTGGCGGCACGGCAAGCATCAAATCTGCGCTTGTAGATCGTTTTCTCCTGCCGTGCCCCTAGCAAACCGATGGTGCTGGATTGGCTTCGCTGGTGGCGGCACGGCAATCATCAAATCAGAGCTTGTAGATCGTTTTCTCCTGCCGTGCCCCTAGCAAACCGATGGTGCTGGATTGGCTGCGCTGGTGGCGGCACGGCAAGCATCAAATCTGCGCTTGCAGATCGTTTTCTCCTGCCGTGCCCCTAGCAAACCGATGGTGCTGGATTGGCTTCGCTGGTGGCGGCACGGCAAGCATCAAATCTGCGCTTGTAGATCGTTTTCTCCTGCCGTGCCCCTACCAAACCG
>NZ_BLAY01000483.1 GCF_020521235.1 Microseira wollei NIES-4236
ATGCCAGCGATCGCTGCCTCTCCTTTTGAAGTCTGGTTAGTCGATCAGTCCAACTCACCAGGACTTAATTATGGCGGGAACATAGCTATTTACGATGGGGGCGCTCTCACTCTAGGCAGTTCCCCTCTTTCAGGAATTACCCCCCACAAAACGATTGATTTAAGTGGATTAGGCGGACAAACTGGTCTGTGTTCGACAACCACAGGCACCGATCCAGTCCGTCCCCATATGCTCTTGTTTAATTCAACCTACACCCACGCTGTTCTTTCTTTTGTAGCGAGTGGTCATGTGGCAATTTTTGACACAGCAACCTACGACCCAGTTGCTTGTCTCAGAACAGCTCCGGGGGTAGGAGGTGTCCGTCAAGCTCATGCAGCTTTTCCCGCTTTAGATGATAGCTATATCTTAGTCGCCAATCAAAATGGCAAACTTTTGGAGCGAATTGATACTAACTATCAAAACAATCTTTTTACCCTCAATCCAGCGGCAACTCTTAACTTAGCGACCTGCACTACCCCAAACGGAAATGCTTGCGAACAGACGGAAGTTCGTCCTGATAATGCACCGATTTGTCCAATCGTTGATTCATCAAGTAATTTAGGATTTATTACCTTGCGGGGTGGCGGGTTATTTGTCGTCGATCCTAAATCTAACCCGATGAAAATTCTGGCAGAGTACGATCGAAAGACCGTTCATGGTAATGGCTGTGGTGGTATAGAGACAGGAGGGAGCATGTATATCAACTCTGGGGCGGGAAGCCAATCAGAAAACCCTTCTGAGTTTGATGTCTATCAGTTTCCCCTGAGTGGCTACAGTCGATCCAATCT
>NZ_BLAY01000484.1 GCF_020521235.1 Microseira wollei NIES-4236
GTCTCCAGCCCCCCAGACAGCATGGGACATTCGCTGTTGTTCCTCTGGGGACCCGAAGCCCAATGGAACTTCACCCGCTGGTGTCAGCTAGGTGGGTTGTGGAGCTTCATCGCCCTGCACGGCGCCTTTGGCTTGATTGGCTTCTGCCTGCGCCAATTAGAAATTGCCCGTCTAGTGGGCATCCGTCCCTACAACGCCCTAGCATTCACCGGCCCCATCTCGGTGTTTGTTTCGGTATTCTTAATGTACCCCTTGGGACAATCGAGCTGGTTCTTTGCACCCAGCTTCGGGGTAGCCGCCATCTTCCGTTTCATCCTCTTCCTGCAAGGGTTCCACAACTGGACGCTCAATCCCTTCCACATGATGGGAGTTGCAGGTATCCTGGGAGGAGCGCTGCTGTGTGCGATTCACGGTGCAACCGTGGAAAACACGCTGTTTGAAGACGGCGAAGGTTCCAACACCTTCCGCGCCTTCAACCCCACCCAAGCCGAAGAAACCTACTCGATGGTGACCGCGAACCGTTTCTGGTCGCAAATCTTCGGGATTGCATTTTCTAACAAACGCTGGTTACACTTCTTTATGTTGTTCGTACCAGTGACTGGGTTGTGGATGAGTTCGATCGGCATAGTTGGGCTAGCGCTCAACCTGCGGGCTTATGACTTCGTGTCGCAAGAATTGCGCGCCGCCGAAGACCCAGAGTTTGAAACTTTCTACACGAAAAACATTTTGTTGAATGAGGGCATCCGCGCTTGGATGTCACCTCAGGATCAACCGCACGAAAACTTTATCTTCCCTGAGGA
>NZ_BLAY01000485.1 GCF_020521235.1 Microseira wollei NIES-4236
AAGTTAGCAAAAAACGGCGATGTCAAAGCCGATGTCGCAATCAACTGTGACCAGTTAATTGGCATCACCCCAACTTGGCTGGCCGACTGGTTTAACAATTGCTCCAGCGCCACTAATCCCCGTTCTACAGGTATTGCTGCCATCCCCATTGTCTGTATGCGATCGCGCGAGCGACTCTCCAAACTAGCTGCCATGCCTACATTTGCCCAAGGCCCCCAGTTAATACTCAGTCCTGGCAGACCCATTGCTTGCCGATAATGGGCTAAGCCATCCATAAAGGCATTGGCTGCTGCATAGTTGCCTTGACCAGCAGAACCAAATAAAGCAGCCACAGAAGAAAAGCCGACAAAAAAGTCAAGGGGTAAATTTGCAGTCAAGTTGTGCAAATTCCATGCACCTGCTACCTTGGGAGCCATGACTCGCCCAAAACGCTCTATGGATTGTTGCTGCAGTACACCATCATCAAGCACACCAGCCGCATGTATGATGCCACGCAGTGGCGGTAACTCTTTTTGGATTTTTTCTAAGACTTCAACCACCTGATTGGGTTGAGAAACATCTGCTTTGACCACCAGCACTCTTGCACCTGATTGCTCAAAACTGGATATTCTCTGTTTTGCTGCAACCGATACCTGACTTCGCCCAGTTAATACCAACTGTCGCGCACCTTTTTCTACCAACCATTCAGCCACCTCCAAACCCAATGCTCCTAATCCACCAGTAATCCAATAACTCCCATCTGGTTGTATAGATAATTGCTCCTCATTAGTTTTTGTACTGATTTGCGGCATTGATAC
>NZ_BLAY01000486.1 GCF_020521235.1 Microseira wollei NIES-4236
GGAACAAGTATTAAAATTCAATTGTGGCAGGGAGATGGAAATGACGGTTTAACGCTAACTCCTAACACAATTGGTATTTCCAGCGATGCTAACTTTAATAACGCTGTAAATATTAATTATGGTTCAACCGAAAATTTTCCTATTAGGTGGACGACTTTTCAATCACAAGAGATTGCAATGGTAGTCGCGATTCGACCCGACAACAATGCTGGGTTGTGTTCTGCCGGTTTTCTTTGTCCTGCGGTTAAACCAAATTGGTGGCCTCATAGCTCTCTATACCCTGAGGCGCCTAATCGAAATGATATTGGTAAATTTAGGGTGTTGCCGCGAAATCCTTTATCCCCCAATCACCACGAGATTTTATTTAATCCCGCCAGCTTCCCGGCGAGCATTAATCCAGGTGGAACTAGAGATTTGTTAAAGCGAATAGTTTTATGCTCAAGCACTCAAGGTGGGATTGTTGGAATGACTTCTTCTGATTTTGGCATTATTATTTCTAGTGGATTAAATAGTCTGTCTCAATTGACTATTGATGGGCAGACTTGGGTAAATATCCGCATGAATTGGTGGTCTCTAGCGGTGAGGATTAGCTGATGATACTGATTTGGGGAGAGCAAGAACTTTCTAGTGGGGCAGCGATTGCATCGCCGCTATTGCCGCCTAACGAGACTCGTGTCAGCGAGTGGGACACAAGGGATTTTAGGGGACTAGTGAGTCAGCTGATGCTGGTCTGGCAGGGTTTCCCCCCCAATAACTTGCCGCTGTCGTATCCTGTGCCGTGGCA
>NZ_BLAY01000487.1 GCF_020521235.1 Microseira wollei NIES-4236
TCCGAAGAACTTGATCTCAGGCACAATACTTACCCACGCCGTGCCCCTACAATGGCACGGCATCCGAAGAACTTGATCTCAGGCACAATACTTACCCACGCCGTGCCCCTACAATGGCACGGCATCCCAAGCACTTTGTCCCAGGAACAAAACTTACCCACGCCGTGCCCCTACAATGGCACGGCATCCGAAGAACTTTGTCCCAGGCACAATACTTACCCACGCCGTGCCCCTACAATGGCACGGCATCCGAAGAACTTTGTCCCAGGCACAATACTTACCCACGCCGTGCCCCTACAATGGCACGGCATCCGAAGAACTTTGTCCCAGGGACACTTACCCAGGTCGTGCCCCTACAATGGCACGGCATCCGAAGCACTTTTTCTCAGGCACAATACTTACCCACGCCGTGCCCCTACAATGGCACGGCATCCGAAGCACTTTTTCTCAGGCACAATACTTACCCACGCCGTGCCCCTACAATGGCACGGCATCCGAAGCACTTTTTCTCAGGCACAATACTTACCCACGCCGTGCCCCTACAATGGCACGGCATCCCAGGAGCTTTGTACAAACGACAAAACTTACGGACGCCGTGCCCCTACAATGGCACGGCATCCCAGGAGCTTTGTACAAGCGACAATACTTACCCACGCCGTGCCCCTACAATGGCACGGCATCCCAGGAGCTTTGTACAAGCGACAATACTTACCCACGCCGTGCCCCTACAATGGCACGGCATCCCAGGAGCTTTGTACAAGCGACAATACTTACCCACG
>NZ_BLAY01000488.1 GCF_020521235.1 Microseira wollei NIES-4236
TTGGGCGATCTTTTACTCTACTCTGCCTAGCAATAATAATATATGACAAAATTGCTGAAAGCTTTACGTATAAATAGTTTTCAGCACTTTTGTCAATTTAGGTCGATTGTAACACAGCTGATGCCATCATGGCAAGACTATGTCTTGAGCCCAGGCCAGATTACAGCTAGTATCTCTGCGTCTATCTGGCAGCGCTGTTGTTTGAGCCAAATCCCAGCACCGATGATAGCGGGGGCGAGGGTGTCACAGAAGTATCCTCGCCCCCTATGCCCCCCTGAACGGCAACCAGCAAGCTTTTCACGCAGAACTTTTGAGACAGATGTGTAAGTCCTGACTAAAAAATCTGCCAATTTGGCAATCCAAAGGATTTGCACTCTATAAAATTAGCTATGTAAATGAAAAATCTAGCTGGCAACAAGTCTTTTAACTACTGAACCAGAGATGTAGCCGAATTCTTTTTATTCATAAAAAACAACTAGATTCTCAGGCAAAAGCCTAGAGTGGGCTTCATTCATTTGCATTTGGTGTAATGAATGAAGTTTTTTATTGGCAAAAAACCAGGCGAATCATGTCATGAGAAATTTCCGAGTCATCAATCAGAATCTGCCAAAATGGCAACAACGCTGTGATTAGTCTGGTTAGATTAAATACAGAAAACAAAACGTTGCCACAAGCAACTAACTTACAACCAGGAGCAAAGCAATGATTATTAATGACCTGAACTATTTGGAAGATGCCACCCAAGAAATCGTTGGTGGTCGTGGCACCA
>NZ_BLAY01000489.1 GCF_020521235.1 Microseira wollei NIES-4236
TTGATCTTTTTATCCTATTGGTTGTCGGGGCACGGCGTATGATCGTCTTTTCATTATCAGGAAAGCCTTTCTCTGCCGTGCCCCTACGCAATTTGATCTTTTTATCCTATTGGTTGTCGGGGCACGGCGTATGATCGTCTTTTCATTATCAGGAAAGCCTTTCTCTGCCGTGCCCCTACGCAATTTGATCTTTTTATCCTATTGGTTGTCGGGGCACGGGGATTGAGCGGATTTTCGTTACCTGGAAAGCCTTTCTCTGCCGTGCCCCAAAGCAATTGGCTCTTTTTATCCTATTGGTTGTCGGGGCACGGGGATTGAGCGGATTTTCGTTACCTGGAAAGCCTTTCTCTGCCGTGCCCCAAAGCAATTGGCTCTTTTTATCCTATTGGTTGTCGGGGCACGGCGATTGAGCGGATTTTCGTTACCTGGAAAGCCTTTCTCTGCCGTGCCCCTACGCAATTTGATCTTTTTATCCTATTGGTTGTCGGGGCACGGGGATTGAGCGGATTTTCGTTACCTGGAAAGCCTTTCTCTGCCGTGCCCCTACGCAATTTGATCTTTTTATCCTATTGGTTGTCGGGGCACGGCGATTGAGCGGATTTTCGCGTTCAGGAAAGCCTTTCTCTGCCTTGCCCCAAAGCCATTGGCTCTTTTTATCCTATTGGTTGTCGGGGCACGGCGATTGAGCGGATTTTCGTTACCTGGAAAGCCTTTCTCTGCCGTGCCCCTACGCAATTTGATCTTTTTATCCTATTGGTTGTCGGGGCAC
>NZ_BLAY01000490.1 GCF_020521235.1 Microseira wollei NIES-4236
ATCTGTTTGATCGTCTGTAGGGACACGGCATTTGACAATTTTGGGACGCCGTGTCCCCAGCAACGCGTTAATCTGTTTGATCGTCTGTAGGGACACGGCATTTGACAATTTTGGGACGCCGTGTCCCCAGCAACGCGTTAATCTGTTTGATCGTCTGTAGGGACACGGCATTTGACAATTTTGGGTATAAACCAAAAATTATGCGACGCCGTGTCCCCAGCAACGCGTTAATCTGTTTGATCGTCTGTAGGGACACGGCATTTGACAATTTTGGGTATAAACCAAAAATTATGCGACGCCGTGTCCCTACCAACCCGTTAATCTATTTGATCGTCTGTAGGGACACGGCATTTGACAATTTTGGGTATAAACCAAAAATTTGGGGACGCCGTGTCCCTAGCAACCCGTTAATCTGTTTGATCGTCTGTAGGGAAACGGCATTTGACAATTTTGGGACGCCGTGTCCCCAGCAACACGTTAATCTGTTTGATCGTCTGTAGGGAAACGGCATTTGACAATTTTGGGACGCCGTGTCCCCAGCAACCCGTTAATCTGTTTGATCGTCTGTAGGGACACGGCATTTGACAATTTTGGGTATAAACCAAAAATTTTGGGACGCCGTGTCCCCAGCAACACGTTAATCTGTTTGATCGTCTGTAGGGACACGGCATTTGACAATTTTGGGACGCCGTGTCCCCAGCAACACGTTAATCTGTTTGATCGTCTGTAGGGACACGGCATTTGACAATTTTGGGTATAAAC
>NZ_BLAY01000491.1 GCF_020521235.1 Microseira wollei NIES-4236
CGAACTCTCTGAAGAAGAATTAGTGGGAGCCGTGGGTGGGTATATAAGAAGGCCTCCTACGATGCAGCCTTTGTACGGGGTAATCTGGTGGCCTCCAAAACCATATCCAAAACCGCTACCGCAACCGCAGCCTTGTCCGGAGCCGATCGAGCCGATCTATCAAGCGTTGTATGGAGTGGTAATCGAGCCAATCGAGCCGTATCCACCGGCGCAAGCGGAGTACGGAGTTGTGATTATTGATCCAAATCAATACTAACTCCATTTGCTAGTGACATCGAGCCAAAGAAACCCGGTTTCTGAGGGCTCGCCCAGAAGCAAACCAAGTACGTGCCAAAAATTACTGATAGCGCAAGTTGCTAGTTATAAACTTTGGCGTTGCTAATGGCTAATTGCTAATTGCTAATATAGTATTTTTACTGACATTAGCCATTAGCCATTAGCCATTCTCTTCTATTTATGAGATAACTAGCAACTTGAGTTAATACAGGACTGACGCACGACGAGCGTATCATCAAAGTTTGTTGCTACAATCTCTAGTTGCCTTGACCGACGATTTTTCCAAGAAACTTTGGCGATCTCCGTAAGTCCTGTAAATAATTAAGCTGCCAAATTGGCAACCAGCCTTTGATTTTCTGAGATAGATTTTTGAGAACGGCTTACTTGCCAGATCAATCTAGAGAGAGCGAGTGTATGCACGCGATCAATCACAGCAGAAAGCAGCGAGGTAAGTCGGTTTTTTTTACTAGCTAAGGA
>NZ_BLAY01000492.1 GCF_020521235.1 Microseira wollei NIES-4236
TTACACCTACACGAACAACAAGTTGTCAAGGTACAGATGGAATGTTTGTCATTCCTTGTGTACGACTTGCCGCCAATCCTTGAGTATTTCTCTCATTTCTGGCTCACGGATCGCACCCTGCCTAAAGGCGAGGGGATTCTGCTCTCATCCTAGTTACTTGCTCTAGCAGGTTTTCACCAACCAGAGTAGAGGTCGCTAGTCCAGCAGCGTTACTTCGGGAGCGCCCCTCCCTAGTCTCTTTCGCTCTCGCCAATATATTTATTGCCGCGTTTACATCACGTTGCAGACTGCAACCACACTGGCAGACATGGGTGCGACAAGAAAGAGATTTCTTGACAATCCGACCGCAGTTACTGCACTTTTGGCTTGTGTAATGAGGATGAACGGGGACAACTGTAGTATTAAACTTTTGAGCGAAATACTCTAACCATTGACGAAAAGTAGTCCAAGCTACATCGTTGATTGACTTGGCGAGACAATGATTTTTTACCATGCCCAAGACATTCAAATCTTCGTAGGCTACTAGGTTGAGTCGAGGGAAGGTATTATCCATCGCCCCTCTGCTTTAGATCCGGACGTGCCGCTTTCGCTGCATCCGGCTCCCGATGTTCTTGGCTGGCACATTTGCTCATGTGAATGTACTTGTGGCAGCTTTCGTGAATGGCTAGAAGGTTATTTTTCTTCCAGTTGTTATGGTTGTCATCGACATGATGGAGATGTACCCTTTCGTCACTAAGCAGCTTTAA
>NZ_BLAY01000493.1 GCF_020521235.1 Microseira wollei NIES-4236
CTTGTACAGAATATTTCCCATGCCGTGCCCTCAGCTGTTGTAGGGGCACGGCAATCATCAAATCTTCCCTTGTACAGAATATTTCCCATGCCGTGCCCTCAGCTGTTGTAGGGGCACGGCAATCATCAAATCTTCCCTTGTACAGAATATTTCCCATGCCGTGCCCTCAGCTGTTGTAGGGGCACGGCAATCATCAAATCTTCCCTTGTACAGAATATTTCCCATGCCGTGCCCTCAGGTGTTGTAGGGGCACGGCAATCATCAAATCTTCCCTTGTACAGAATATTTCCCATGCCGTGCCCTCAGGTGTTGTAGGGGCACGGCAATCATCAAATGTTGGCTGGTACAGAATATTTCGGATGCCGTGCCCTCAGGTGTTGTAGGGGCACGGCAATCATCAAATCTTCCCTTGTACAGAATATTTCCCATGCCGTGCCCTCAGCTGTTGTAGGGGCACGGCAATCATCAAATGTTGGCTGGTACAGAATATTTCGGATGCCCTGCCCTCAGCTGTTGTAGGGGCACGGCAATCATCAAATCAGAGCTTGTACAGAATATTTCGGATGCCGTGCCCTCAGCTGTTGTAGGGGCACGGCAATCATCAAATCTTCCCTTGTACAGAATATTTCCCATGCCGTGCCCTCAGCTGTTGTAGGGGCACGGCAATCATCAAATGTTGGCTGGTACAGAATATTTCCCATGCCGTGCCCTCAGCTGTTGTAGGGGCACGGCAATCATC
>NZ_BLAY01000494.1 GCF_020521235.1 Microseira wollei NIES-4236
TCACACCTAGTAAAAATAAGGTTAAACTCCATATCCAAAAGATTGGAGAAACAATAGCCAACAACAAAGCCTCTACCCAAATGGAAATAATAAAGGAGGTTAACCCAATAATCAGAGGCTGGTCTAATTACTACTCAACGGTAGTTAGTAAAGACACCTACAGCTATTGTGACCATATCCTTTATCAACAATTAAGGGCATGGACAAGAAGAAGACATCCCAACAAAAATGCCCAATGGGTCAAAGCTAAATACTGGCACTCGGAAGGCAATAAAAATTGGGTATTCTCTACTAGGGATGGACAAAACGCCTACAAACTCCTACAACACTCTGAGACTAAAGTCATCAGACATACAAAAGTTGAAGGCAACAGAAGTCCATTTGACGGAGACTTAACATACTGGAGTAGTCGTATGGGGGCACACCCAGAAATGACACCAGAAAAAGCCTTTTTGTTAAAGAAACAAAAAGGCAAATGTGCATACTGTGGATTAAACTTTCGAGATGGAGACTTATTAGAAACCGACCATATTATCCCTACAAACAATGGGGGTAAAAATTCCAAAGATAATAAGCAATTACTCCATCGACACTGCCACGACCTAAAAACCGCTCAGGATATGGCTGGTATGCGTGACAAGCACCTTGTAACTGAGGAGCCGGATGAGGTGAAAGTCTCACGTCCGGTTCTGAAGACGAGTCAGAGGGGTGACTCTCTGACTTAGTTCAACAA
>NZ_BLAY01000495.1 GCF_020521235.1 Microseira wollei NIES-4236
TCGTTGCCATCGCCTCCTTTTAATTCGTCGTCATCGCCTTCTCCCCCTTTTAATTCGTCATCGCCGATATCGCCTGCCTTGGATATCTTTTCCGGCATTGCCAGTAAAGTTGATCGTTGCCATCGCCTCCTTCTAATTCGTCATCGCCTTCGCCTCCT
The DNA here is from genome assembly GCF_020521235.1 of Microseira wollei NIES-4236. Classification (GTDB taxonomy): domain Bacteria; phylum Cyanobacteriota; class Cyanobacteriia; order Cyanobacteriales; family Aerosakkonemataceae; genus Microseira; species Microseira wollei. Next base: position 159 of record NZ_BLAY01000495.1, read on the forward strand.
TTTAATTCGTCGTCGCCGATATCGCCTGCCTTGGATATCTTTTCCGGCATTGCCAGTAAAGTTGATCGTTGCCATCGCCGCCTTCTAATTCGTCATCGCCTTCTCCCCCTTTTAATTCGTCATCGCCGATATCGCCTGCCTTGGATATCTTTTCCGGCATTGCCAGTAAAGTTGATCGTTGCCATCGCCTCCTTCTAATTCGTCGTCATCGCCTTCTCCCCCTTTTAATTCGTCATCGCCGATATCGCCTGCCTTGGATATCTTTTCCGGCATTGCCAGTAAAGTTGATCGTTGCCATCGCCTCCTTCCAATTCGTCGTCATCGCCTTCTCCCCCTTTTAATTCGTCATCGCCGATATCGCCTGCCTTGGATATCTTTTCCGGCATTGCCAGTAAAGTTGATCGTTGCCATCGCCTCCTTCCAATTCGTCGTCATCGCCTTCTCCCCCTTTTAATTCGTCATCGCCGATATCGCCTGCCTTGGATATCTTTTCCGGCATTGCCAGTAAAGTTGATCGTTGCCATCGCCTCCTTCCAATTCGTCGTCATCGCCTTCTCCCCCTTTTAATTCGTC
>NZ_BLAY01000496.1 GCF_020521235.1 Microseira wollei NIES-4236
CCGTCAAAATCAAGCTTGGCAAAAATTTCTGCGGCTAAACTTTCGTTTCCAAATCCATAAATTTTGTACATGGTTTTATATTCTTCAAGAGCCAGTACACCATCTTTATCTGTATCTAACGCATAAAATAACCCACTTTTCATTTTCATCAAAACAAAGTCACTGTTAGAATCATTTAGTAACTTGTCATGGTAAGAAAGCCATTCATCTAAAGTCACTTTATTGTCTGTGTTTGTATCTACTTTTTTTACAAGAAAATCCCATCGACCCTTAGCAAAAGTTGAGGAAATATCTTGGTAGATTGCTGAATCTTTTGTTATGTTGTAAGCCTCTGCATAAGCATCGACAATCCTATCAAAGTCGGACTCTTCTAAAAATCCATCTTTATCAACGTCAAATGCTTGAAAATAATAGGTTAATTTCTGCTTTTGAAGTTCAGTTAGCATGGATTACCTCCTAAATTACTCAATAGACGGTCTACTTAACTCAAGTTGCTAGTTATCTCTCTGGGAGCGGCTAATGGCGTGACCAGGCAGGAGCCTGGTCACGAGGCTAATGGCTAATGTCAGTAAAAATCCTATATTAGCAATTAGCAATTAGCCATTAGCAACGCCCTTGTTTATAACTAGCAACTTGCGTTACTTACTATCCAATCATTAATTAAAGCACATGTGCTGCCGATTAATGACTGTATTAGCGTAACTTTTAAGATT
>NZ_BLAY01000497.1 GCF_020521235.1 Microseira wollei NIES-4236
GGCTTTACTACTGAATCTACAACCAGAGGTGGAACGAGAGTTGTAACTTGCTCATCTAAGACAAAACCTGTTTCATCAAACCGAATGATATTGCTAACTTGAAAGTCCATTAAGAGGTCTTCTACTTTTGGAAGGGGATGAGGAAATCTGTCCTTCATACTTTCTGGAATGATCAATACACCAGCAGCACCATCCGAAAATAAAAGGCTGATTGTCAGAGCCATCTCAAATATAGGGTCGTTTGGATCGTAGCAAAAAGTCCCGGTACGAGCATTGCATTGATCAAAGGCAATAACGATCGCTGCTTTTTCATCACGTTGACAGTATTTGATTGCGCTATTGAGGGGAAAGAATCCAGCTGCACAACCGTAGTTTACAAACTCTTCCGGTGCGGTGGTAGGAACAATACCTGAATGAATTACAGCTTGACATGCCAAATTTGGAAGAGTATTGGTATGAAAGCTGGTGTTGTATGTCACTCCTATATACCCGATTTCAGCCAAAGGAATAGTCGTTGATAATTGCTCGATAAGATTTAAGCACCATGAGAGTGGATGATGTTCTTGGTCGGCAAGAACTCTTTCTGGAACGCGCGTTCTAAGTCACAGCAAACTGGTCGCTGTTTGATGCCAAATTTTTGTGCAGCACGTTTTGCTAGTTTATTTGTACGATCTGAGCAAAGATTTGTTGGATACAACTTATCA
>NZ_BLAY01000498.1 GCF_020521235.1 Microseira wollei NIES-4236
GCCGAACTCAAAGCGGCAAATATCGGCGTGCAGGTGCGCCAAAGAGGAAATCGCCTATGCTTAAGGGCAACACTACCGCCCCAGCCTGGGAGTGAAGACAAAAAGCCGCATCAACAGCATATAGCGCTGGGTGTCTATGCTAACCCAGCTGAATTTAAGCGAGCTAAAGCTGAGGCAATTGTCGTAGGAGGATTGTTGGCCTGCAAGGAATTTTCCTGGGAACCTTATTTGAAAGACAATTCTGTTTCAGCAACTGCAAAAACTTGTCGCGAGTGGGCAGAAGAATTTGAAAAAGATTACTTCACCCGCCGCGTTTGAACACCCAAATCAGAAACAACGTTTCGAGAATATCGGCTAGTTCTGAATCGACTACCTGCTGACGCACCGCTGACTGTGGAGGTGATGAAGCAGCTGATCTTCGCGACGCCCCCCGATACCCGCACCCGCAAGCGAGAATGCAGCGTCATGAAACAACTGGCAACGCTGGCGGAAATTGAACTGGAAGTCAAAGCCTACGTAGGATCGTATTCTTCAGCCAAAGCCGTGCCCCGCGACCTGCCGGAAGATGCTTTAATTGCCGAGTGGCGATTCTGCGAAGCAGACGCTTCGCGAACGCGCATCACCAATCGGGCATGGCAATGGGTGTATGGAATGCTGGCTGTCTATGGACTGCGACCCCACGAAATATTTAACCTCGATCTGG
>NZ_BLAY01000499.1 GCF_020521235.1 Microseira wollei NIES-4236
ATTCGGATATCTCCGGTTCATTGCTTGCTTCCTGCTCCCCGGAGCGTTTCGTCGGTCACCACGTCCTTCTTCGCCTCTGCGTGCCTAGGTATCCACCGTCAGCCGTTTTTAGCTTGACCACTTTTTTTTGGATCTACCTGACTGGATAAAACGCGATAATTCACGTCTTATCGAAATCATTTTATGACAGTTGCTATGCAATTTTCAAGGTTCTGTCTGGACTTGATATCCAGCTAGCTTGTTTCTATTTCCAGAAAACCAAGCTTGCTGAATTCGTTTTTCCAACCCTTTTGCTACTTTCAGTTGGTTCAGCTTGTTTTTTTCTCATTCCCAACTCTTTTACTGTAACACATTTTTGGGATTTTTAACCAAGCAGAACTTCATATTAAATCAGGAATTCTGTCAGTTTTCTCTTAGCAGTTGTTTGACCGAACCGGGAAATAGTTTGAAAGCCAGCAATCCAATTTCAACCGACCTTGGGATGTCTGATAGGCAAAGGAATAATTGAGTTTTACAACTCATTTTTGCAGCTGTTATTTTAGCCACACTCCTTTATCCCACAGCAGGTCTCCCTTAAAAGGAGGTGATCCAGCCACACCTTCCGGTACGGCTACCTTGTTACGACTTCACCCCAGTCATCAGCCCCACCTTCGGCGTCTCCTTCCTTAACGGTTAGGATAACGACTTCGGGC
>NZ_BLAY01000500.1 GCF_020521235.1 Microseira wollei NIES-4236
ATTCGGATATCTCCGGTTCATTGCTTGCTTCCTGCTCCCCGGAGCGTTTCGTCGGTCACCACGTCCTTCTTCGCCTCTGCGTGCCTAGGTATCCACCGTCAGCCGTTTTTAGCTTGACCACTTTTTTCCTTTCTACCTGCTCATTTACTTTGATGCCAATGGCATCCTAGTTTATGCTGGTTTATACTTTTTGTTGCTATGCAGTTTTCTTGGTTCTGGCTGGTTTTTCCTCCAGCAGTCTCCCTGGTTTTATTCCCGTTGAGTTGCTGGACTCTATCTGCACTTGCTCTCACCCACTGGAGGTAAGCGGACTCGAACCGCTGGCTTCTGCCGTGCAAAGGCAGCGCTCTACCAACTGAGCTATACCCCCATTTTTTCTGTTTCAGGTGGGCCATCCTGGACTTGAACCAGGGACCTCACCCTTATCAGGGGTGCGCTCTAACCACCTGAGCTAATAGCCCACATTTGCGAACCTTTTCATAGTTTGAAAGCTTTTCCCAACATCTCGTTCGACCTGGGATGACTCGGCTTGACTGCTTGGCAAACAAGCATTCAACCCCAGTTGGTCTCCCTTAAAAGGAGGTGATCCAGCCACACCTTCCGGTACGGCTACCTTGTTACGACTTCACCCCAGTCATCAGCCCCACCTTCGGCGTCTCCTTCCTTAACGGTTAGGATAACGACTTCGGGC
>NZ_BLAY01000501.1 GCF_020521235.1 Microseira wollei NIES-4236
TCGGAGAGGGTCGTTGCTAAGTTGTTATAAACATCAGCGTCAGGTTTTATCTTTAAGGCTTGCTGGTAGTATTCTACTGCTTCATCTAACTTGCCTTTTTCCTTGAAGGCATTTCCCAAATTGTTAAGTGCTACAACAGCTATCTGGTTATTTGGCTGGAGTTTTAAAACTTTTTTATAAGCTTCTATAGCCTCGTCTAATTTATTTTCCGCTTGCAATATTTCTGCTAATGCCACGTTAGCGTTCAGATGATTTGGTTGAATTTTTACTACCTGTTTGTAGAGAGTTTCAGCTGGATATAATTTCCCTGACTCATGTTGTTCCACAGCTTTTTTTAGCAGAGATTGCACCGATGATCCCCCTACATTAATTTCTTTTTTTCCTTTAGACTTTTGGCTTTTTTTCATTTTTATTTTCCCCTTCACTTTTAACTAGGTTCTGTATTCGTTATAGTGGGCCTGCCGAGCAGATGCTGCTGCCTTGTTTCCAGCGGATTGCCAGGGAGTTAGGGAAAGCCTTTTGGCTCTCGTTTGTGTAGCGGCAGCGTTAACGCTGCCGCTACACAAACGAGCCGTATGAGGTACGGCTGCAATCCGTTATAACTTCTGCTGACTGTCATAAATTTCTCGTAAACTAGTATAAACTTCCTCAAAGTTGGGATTCAGTTCCAGGGCTTTTTGAAAGTAAAC
>NZ_BLAY01000502.1 GCF_020521235.1 Microseira wollei NIES-4236
TTCTCAATTGTAAAGCTTGCAAATACAAAGGTTCCGCTTCGCTGTAGCGGACTTGAGAATTGTAGAGTCCTGCCAGATTATTCAAACTGAGGGCAACATCCGGATGGTCTTCTCCCAGCAGTCTTTTATAGAGTTCTAATGCTTGCAAAAACAAGGGTTCCGCGTCGCTGTAGCGTCCTTTAGCATGGTACAGTGTCGCAAGATTATTCAGGCTATTGGCAACATCAGGATGGTCATCTCCCAGCAGTCTTTTGTAGAGTTATAATGCTTGTATATAGAAATATTTGGCTTCGTTATAGCGCCCTTGAGAGTTGTAGAGTCCTGCCAGATTATTCAAACTGAGGGCAACATCCGGATGGTCTTCTCCCAGCAGTCTTTTATAGAGTTCTAATGCTTGCAAAAACAAGGGTTCCGCGTCGCTGTAGCGTCCTTTAGCATGGTACAGTGTCGCAAGATTATTCAGGCTATTGGCAACATCAGGATGGTCATCTCCCAGCAGTCTTTTGTAGAGTTATAATGCTTGTATATAGAAATATTTGGCTTCGTTATAGCGCCCTTGAGAGTTGTAGAGTCCTGCCAGATTATTCAAACTGAGGGCAACATCCGGATGGTCTTCTCCCAGCAGTCTTTTTCTCAATTGTAAAGCTTGCAAATACAAAGGTTCCGCTTCGCTGTAGCGGAC
>NZ_BLAY01000503.1 GCF_020521235.1 Microseira wollei NIES-4236
TGTAGGGACAAGGCAGCCACATTTTCTGGAATGATGAAAAATCTACAAATTGCCGTGTCCCGACCGTGTAAAATCTCTCCTTTATTAATCGATAAAAACCCAGCGACAATTGTGATGGAAGCCATTCCCGATGTAGGGACACGGCATTCAAAATTTTCTCGGATGACCGAAACCTATCAGATGCCGTGTCCCTACATTGTAAAATCTCTCCTTTGTTAATCGATAAAAACCCAGGGAAAATTGTGATGGAAACCATTCCCGATGTAGGGACACGGCATTCAAAATTTTCTCGGATGACCGAAACCTATCAGATGCCGTGTCCCTACATTGTAAAATCTCTCGTTTGTTAACCAACAAAAACCCAGCGACAATTGTGGTGGAAGCCATTTTATATCTTGCCGGGACACGGCATTCAAAATTTTCTCGGATGACCGAAACCTATCAGATGCCGTGTCCCTACATTGTAAAATCTCTCGTTTGTTAACCAACAAAAACCCAGCGACAATTGTGGTGGAAACCATTCCAGATGTCGGGACACGGCAGCCAAATTTTATGGAATTATGAAAAATCTACAAATTGCCGTGTCCCGACAGTGTAAAATCTCTCCTTTGTTAACCGATCAAAACCCAGCGACAATTGTGGTGGAAACCATTCCAGATGTAGGGACACGGCAGCCAAAT
>NZ_BLAY01000504.1 GCF_020521235.1 Microseira wollei NIES-4236
TCGGAGAGGGTCGTTGCTAAGTTGTTATAAACATCAGCGTCAGGTTTTATCTTTAAGGCTTGCTGGTAGTATTCTACTGCTTCATCTAACTTGCCTTTTTCCTTGAAGGCATTTCCCAAATTGTTAATTGCTACAACAGCTATCTGGTTATTTGGCTGGAGTTTTAAAACTTTTTTATAAGCTTCTATAGCCTCGGCTAATTTATTTTCCGCTTGCAATATTTCTGCTAATGCCACGTAAGCGTTCAGATGATTTGGTAGAATTTTTACTACCTGTTTGTAGAGATTTTCAGCTGGATATAATTTCCCTGACTCATGTTGCTCCACAGCTTTTTTTAGCAGAGATTGCACCGATGATTCCACAAGATTAATTTCTTTTTTCCGGTTAGACTTTTGGCTTTTTTTCATTTTTATTTTCCCCTTCACTTTTAACTAGGTTCTGTATTCGTTATAGTGGGCCTGCCGAGCAGATGCTGCTGCCTTGTTTCCAGCGGATTGCCAGCTCGTCTAGGGAAAGCCTTTTGGCTCTCGTTTGTCAAGCGTGCGCGCTTGACAAACGAGCCGTATGAGGTACGGCTGCAATCCGTTATAACTTCTGCTGACTGTCATAAATTTCTCGTAAACTAGTATAAACTTCCTCAAAGTTGGGATTCAGTTCCAGGGCTTTTTGAAAGTAAAC
>NZ_BLAY01000505.1 GCF_020521235.1 Microseira wollei NIES-4236
GTTGGCGATGCTTTGGAATCAATTGCTGTGGGGGATGTTGCTGTTGCGGATATCTCTGGTGTTTCTCCCATAGATGCGACATCAGCTGTTGGCGATGCTTTGGAATCAATTGCTGTGGGGGATGTTGGTGCGACCGCTGACGAAGAGGATGTTGCTGTTGCGGATATCTCTGGTGTTTCTCCCATAGATGCGACATCAGCTGTTGGCGATGCTTTGGAATCAATTGCTGTGGCGGATGTTGGTGCGACCGCTGACGAAGAGGATGTTGCTGTTGCGGATATCTCTGGTGTTTCTCCCATAGATGCGACATCAGCTGTTGGCGATGCTTTGGAATCAATTGCTGTGGGGGATGTTGCTGTTGCGGATATCTCTGGTGTTTCTCCCATAGATGCGACATCAGCTGTTGGCGATGCTTTGGAATCAATTGCTGTGGGGGATGTTGGTGCGACCGCTGACGAAGAGGATGTTGCTGTTGCGGATATCTCTGGTGTTTCTCCCATAGATGCGACATCAGCTGTTGGCGATGCTTTGGAATCAATTGCTGTGGCGGATGTTGGTGCGACCGCTGACGAAGAGGATGTTGCTGTTGCGGATATCTCTGGTGTTTCTCCCATAGATGCGACATCAGCTGTTGGCGATGCTTTGGAATCAATTGCTGTGG
>NZ_BLAY01000506.1 GCF_020521235.1 Microseira wollei NIES-4236
TCTGACTGTAGGGACACGGCATGAGATCATCTTCTGATATAAACCAAAATTTATTGGGTGCCTTGTCCCTACCAATGCCCACCAATAGATTTCTGACTGTAGGGACACGGCATGAGATCATCTTCTGATATAAACCAAAATTTATTGGGTGCCTTGTCCCTACCAATGCCCACCAATAGATTTCTGACTGTAGGGACACGGCATGAGATCATCTTCTGGTTGAGAGCAAAATTTATTGGGTGCCGTGTCCCTACCAATGCCCACCAATAGTAGGGACACGGCATGAGATCATCTTCTGATATAAACCAAAATTTATTGGGTGCCGTCTCCCTACCAATGCCCACCAATAGATTTCTGACTGTAGGGACACGGCATGAGATCATCTTCTGATATAAACCAAAATTTATTGGGTGCCGTGTCCCTACCAATGCCCACCAATAGATTTCTGACTGTAGGGACACGGCATGAGATCATCTTCTGATATAAACCAAAATTTATTGGGTGCCGTGTCCCTACCAATGCCCACCAATAGTAGGGACACGGCATGAGATCATCTTCTGGTTGAGAGCAAAATTTATTGGGTGCCGTGTCCCTACCAATGCCCACCAATAGATTTCTGACTGTAGGGACACGGCATGGGATCATCTTCTGATATAAA
>NZ_BLAY01000507.1 GCF_020521235.1 Microseira wollei NIES-4236
ATCACTCGTATTAAAAGAAATCGTTCCTTCCCGATTAGCTGCGGTTGCTGTATTGACATTAATCGTAAAAGAACCCGTGGCGTTTGGTGCGATGGTTGCCGGAAAGTCGCCTTGTAAACTAAACCCTTCTGGCAAGGTGAGATTGCTCAAAGTTAGCTGCGTGGTACTGGTATTTCTCAAGGTGAAGGTTTTGGTTAGATTCCCCCCCACATTCACGTTACCCAAGTCCAGCGGTGTCGAGTTTCCATCGGTGAGTGAGGTATTGCCATCAAGGATTTCGATTTCCCCACTAGAGGGGGTTGTGGATGATGAATTTACCGTAGCTTTGATGATGAAATTAAACGGATTCTCATCCGGATCACTCGTATTAAAAGAAATCGTTCCTTCCCGATTAGCTGCGGTTGCTGTATTGACATTAATCGTAAAAGAACCCGTGGCGTTTGGTGCGATGGTTGCCGGAAAGTCGCCTTGTAAACTAAACCCTTCTGGCAAGGTGAGATTGCTCAAAGTTAGCTGCGTGGTACTGGTATTTCTCAAGGTGAAGGTTTTGGTTAGATTCCCCCCCACATTCACGTTACCCAAGTCCAGCGGTGTCGAGTTTCCATCGGTGAGTGAGGTATTGCCATCAAGGATTTCGATTTCCCCACTAGA
>NZ_BLAY01000508.1 GCF_020521235.1 Microseira wollei NIES-4236
TGTCTCAGTTAACTATTGACGGGCAGACTTGGGTAAACGTTCGCCCGAATATTTGGTCTTTTGCGGTGAGGATAAGCTGATGATACTGATTTGGGGAGAGCAAGAATTTGTTAATGTGACCGCAATCCCATCCCCACTGTTACCGCCTCAGGAGACTCGTGTCAGTCCGTGGGATACTTGGGAGTTTCGCGGTCTCTGGAATCAGCATCGGCTGATTTCCCAGGGGTTCCCCCTCATAACTTGCCGCTGTCGTACCCAGTGCCGTGGCAATTCTATGCCAGATAATTGACTGGGGATTTTATGTCATGATTTACTCCAAATTTGAGGCGCAGCGCGCTGTGAATTTTCACCTCAATCTTCGACAGCCAGCGCCTTTGAGCCATTGTCATCAACTGCACCTAGTAGCAATCCCAGGCGGAAAACTTTCCCTCGTGCCATTTCCAGCGGTAGCCATCCGGGTCGAATTGTGCGATCGCATCGGGGAAAGCGGGAAGGGGAGGGGGGGGCTGGGGGGGCAAAGGGGATGGGGGAGCAAAGGGGATGGGGGGGCTTAATGCTTCATCAACCAAGGTGATGGGTTGTTAATCATGGTTACAAGACCAGCTAAAACCTGGTTATAAGTTCCATAAAGTTCTCGACCTGTTTCAGTAT
>NZ_BLAY01000509.1 GCF_020521235.1 Microseira wollei NIES-4236
CGTAGAATAAATTTTGGTTTATACCAAAGGTTGGAAAATGCCGTGTCAATACAACTTGTATAAATGCCCAGGGGGCACGGCGTAGAATAAATTTTGGTTTATACCAAAGGTTTTAAAATGCCGTGTCCCTACAACTTGCATAAATGCCCAGGGGCACGGCGTAGAATAAATTTTGGTTTATACCAAAGGTTTTAAAATGCCGTGCCCCTACAACTTGTATAAATGCCCAGGGGCACGGCGTAGAATAAATTTTGGTTTATACCAAAGGTTTTAAAATGCCGTGTCAATACAACTTGTATAAATGCCCAGGGGCACGGCGTAGAATAAATTTTGGTTTATACCAAAGGTTGGAAAATGCCGTGTCCCTACAACTTGTATAAATGCCCAGGGGCACGGCGTAGAATAAATTTTGGTTTATACCAAAGGTTGGAAAATGCCATGTCCCTACAACTTGCATAAATGCCCAGGGGCACGGCGTAGAATAAATTTTGGTTTATACCAAAGGTTGGAAAATGCCATGTCCCTACAACTTGTATAAATGCCCAGGGGCACGGCGTAGAATAAATTTTGGTTTATACCAAAGGTTGGAAAATGCCGTGTCCCTACAACTTGTATAAATGCCCAGGGGCACGGCGTAGAATAAATTTTGGT
>NZ_BLAY01000510.1 GCF_020521235.1 Microseira wollei NIES-4236
ATTTTAATCCTGCCGTGCCCCAACAATACAACGATTGCTGTAGGGGCACGGCAATAGAGATATTTTGGTGATGGGAGCGATGTTAATCCTGCCGTGCCCCAACAATACAACGATTGCTGTAGGGGCAGGGCAAGAGAGATATTTTGATGAAAATAACAATTTTAATCCTGCCGTGCCCCAACAATACAACGATTGCTGTAGGGGCACGGCAATAGAGATATTTTGGTGATGGGAGCGATGTTAATCCTGCCGTGCCCCAACAATACAACGATTGCTGTAGGGGCACGGCAATAGAGATATTTTGGTGATGGGAGCGATCTTAATCCTGCCGTGCCCCAACAATACAACGATTGCTGTAAGGGCAGGGCAAGAGAGATATTTTGATGATGGGAGCGATCTTAATCCTGCCGTGCCCCAACAATACAACGATTGCTGTAAGGGCAGGGCAAGAGAGATATTTTGGTGAAAATAACAATTTTAATCCTGCCGTGCCCCAACAATACAACGATTGCTGTAAGGGCACGGCAAGAGAGATATTTTGGTGATGGGAGCGATGTTAATCCTGCCGTGCCCCAACAATACAACGATTGCTGTAAGGGCAGGGCAAGAGAGATATTTTGGTGATGGGAGCGATGTTAATCCTGCCGTGC
>NZ_BLAY01000511.1 GCF_020521235.1 Microseira wollei NIES-4236
TTAGACCAGCCTCTGATTATTGGGTTAACCTCCTTTATTATTTCCATTTGGGTAGAGGCTTTGTTGTTGGCTATTGTTTCTCCAATCTTTTGGATATGGAGTTTAACCTTATTTTTACTAGGTGTGACGAGAGTCTTAAATCCCAGTTTATTTCCGCGAGTATCTTTACCACTTTGATTTTTCCCTAGTGGGTATTGTCTAATGGTGAACCCTAGAAAATCGAAGCCTACATTTCCTTTCACGTTATTAAGCGTGTGAGAAATTTTGGTTTTACTGGGTTTGAGTTCTAATCCTATTTCTGCCAACCAATCGTTAATTATCTTTTGGCAATCCAGAATGACTTCTAATCGTTCATGTATGATAACGAAGTCATCTGCATATCTGATTAGTGACAGGGATTTTCTATTGTCCCTTTTACCCCCTTTTAGAGTTTCTGCATATTGCTTAACTCTTTCTTCCATTCCATGTAAGGCTATGTTAGCTAATAATGGGCTGATTACACCGCCCTGTGGTGTTCCTTCGTTGGTAGGGAATAGGGTTTTGTCATCCATGACTCCTGATTTTAACCAAGTTTTGATTTGTCGTCTCAACTTGGGGTAGGTTTGGAGTTTTGCCAAAAGTTTTTCATGATTGATTTTGTCAAAGCATT
>NZ_BLAY01000512.1 GCF_020521235.1 Microseira wollei NIES-4236
TTAGACCAGCCTCTGATTATTGGGTTAACCTCCTTTATTATTTCCATTTGGGTAGAGGCTTTGTTGTTGGCTATTGTTTCTCCAATCTTTTGGATATGGAGTTTAACCTTATTTTTACTAGGTGTGATGAGAGTCTTAAATCCTAGTTTTTTTCCGCGAGTATCTTTACCACTTTTATTTTTACCTATTGGGTATTGTCTAATGGTGAACCCAAGAAAATCGAAGCCTACATTTCCTTCTACGTTATTAAGCGTGTGGGAAACTTTGGTTTTACTAGGTTTGAGTTCTAACCCTATTTCTGCTAGCCAATCATTTATTATCTTTTGGCATTTCAGAATGACTTCTAATCGTTCATGTAGGATGACGAAATCATCTGCATATCTGATTAGTGACAGGGATTTTCTATTGTCCCTTTTACCCCCTTTTAGAGTTTCTGCATATTGCTTAACTCTTTCTTCCATTCCATGTAAGGCTATGTTGGCTAATAATGGGCTGATTACACCGCCCTGTGGTGTTCCTTCATTGGTAGGGAATAGGGTTTTGTCATCCATGACTCCTGATTTTAACCAAGTTTTGATTTGTCGTCTCAACTTGGGGTAGGTTTGGAGTTTTGCCAAAAGTTTTTCATGATTGATTTTGTCAAAGCATT
>NZ_BLAY01000513.1 GCF_020521235.1 Microseira wollei NIES-4236
GTAACTGCATCGAGTCAAAGTTTTTCTAAAATTCTAGGAACTTGAGCAATACCTGCAACCAAAACCAAAGGCGCTAACTCTAATTGAGCCTACTTAGAGTCTCCCCCAAGAATTGCATCTAAAAGCAATCCACTATTGTTTTTCACTGCAATATAGGGAGGACGAGTTAAATCAACCTGCCTCGCCCTTAAACTGCGATAAAAGCGAAGTCTGATTGGTGCATTGCAACTAATTTTAACCAAGGTAGCTAGCAGAGGAAAGCTTAAAACATCTTGCTTAATAAATTCACCCCTAACGCTGCTCCAATCATAAGTCAACGAATTCAATTGAAGCTCGCCTAATCCTCCCCCTACAATTGCGCCATTAAACGTTAAGCGCCCGCCATCTTCGCCTAATTTCTCTAATGTTTGAAAATTTTCAAAATTTCCTTGATTTAAAAGGCGAGGGTTGTAAATTCCCATTAACCCATCAACTCCTGTATTTCCATAGACCAATCAACATCTGGTACAAAGCCAATAAATCTGTGCCAATTTAATGGCTTTTTTACTTCAAAATACCTCACATTAACACCTGTAAAAAATATGGATTAACAGGAAACTGGATTAGCAAAGGTTCGTTACGCGGGTATACTCTGCGGCT
>NZ_BLAY01000514.1 GCF_020521235.1 Microseira wollei NIES-4236
ATCTGAACTGATCCGCAGTTTGATAGCAAAACTTCCTGACCCTTCGCCCAAAAAGCATTCGCGAGACTAAAGTCTCACGCGGAACCCCGGTCTAAAGACACGGGGCTTGCGCGCTTTGTTCTGTCAAGGTTCTTTTTGGGATTAATCCCTTGGATTTACCTTGCTAGCCGTCTCTAGGTATTGCTACCCATTTAGGCTAAACGAATCCCACGTTAATCCCTAGCTGTGTGGCTACTTTGATCAACTAAGCGATTCCCTCACGAGAACCGCGAGTCTTCAAAACCGTGCGTAAAACTTTCGCTTTACACGGATCCTCAATTGCTTGGGACTTGTCCATGTGTCTACCTGCTTGGCTCCCATCTTTCCTTGTTTTATCATCGTGGCAGTGTCTGTGAAGTAACTCTAGATTTTCCATAGAGTGCTTCCCACCTTTCGATTTAGGCACTTTGTGGTCTTTTTCCCAGATATCTCCTTCTTTGAAAGTCAGTCCGCAGTGGGCGCATCAACCTATTGGTTACTCCAGAGAAGTTAGTCATCCCTGAATATTATTATTCATTTCGACTAAACGAATCGCACTCGGAGCTTTGCAGCGAGATACTCGAGCTTTAAAATTAACTCATTCCAAGCGGCATCCGA
>NZ_BLAY01000515.1 GCF_020521235.1 Microseira wollei NIES-4236
CAGAAAAGCGACTCGCGAGTTGTTACTACATTCGCTGTATCAAGATGTCGCAGAATGGTTGTACGAAATCGACTGGCAAGTGGTGGAAAAAAGCCAATCAAAAGCCACGCCTGAAGGGAGTTGGCTGATTTTGACTGACCCAGAAGGATTAGGGCAGCAACTAGCTGAGCAATTGCAACAGCAAGGAGCTAATTGCATCTTAGTATCTGCTGGTGTCAGCTATGAGAAAATCGACCAGCAACATTATCAAATTGACCCCAGCCAATTAGAACATTTCCAGAACCTGCTCTATGAGCTTGACAGCCGACAAAACCTCAGCATCATCCATTTGTGGAGTATCCCATCCACAAGTAAAGGCGAAACCGACTCCAGGGATGTAGAAACAACAGAACTGAAAAATTGTGCCAGTGTCCTACATTTAGTGCAAACACTCCCACAAATCGATTGGGAAACTCCCCCGCATCTAGTGCTAGTGACACAGGGAACCCAAGCCGTCGCAGCAGCGCCAGCGCCAATGCAACTGAGTGGTACCAGCTTGTGGGGATTAGGTCGAGTCATTGCCCTAGAGTATCCAGAATTACGATGTGTGCGTTTAGACTTATCTGCACAAGCGACAACAGAGGATAAAGTGC
>NZ_BLAY01000516.1 GCF_020521235.1 Microseira wollei NIES-4236
AGAATGCTCATGCCCAAAGAAAGGTTGACCAATCGGGTTGCCAGAGAGATCCCACAACCGCACCGTCTTGTCAGCACTGCCACTGACAATCATCTCCCCGTTGGGGCTAAACGCGACTGAATTGACAGAATGCTCATGCCCAAAGAAAGGTTGACCAATCGGGTTGCCAGAGAGATCCCACAACCGCACCGTCTTGTCAGCACTGCCACTGACAATCATCTCCCCGTTGGGGCTAAACGCGACTGAATTGACAAAACTCTCATGCCCAAAGAAAGGTTGACCAATCGGGTTGCCAGAGAGATCCCACAACCGCACCGTCTTGTCAGCACTGCCACTGACAATCATCTCCCCGTTGGGGCTAAACGCGACTGAAGTGACCCAACTCTCATGCCCAAAGAAAGGTTGACCAATCGGGTTGCCAGAGATATCCCACAACCGCACCGTGTTGTCCCAACTGCCACTGACAATCATCTCCCCGTTGGGGCTAAAGGCGACTGAAATGACAGAACTCTCATGCCCAAAGAAAGGTTGACCAATCGGGTTGCCAGAGAGATCCCACAACCGCACCGTCTTGTCAGCACTGCCACTGACAATCATCTCCCCGTTGGGGCTAAACGCGACTGAATT
>NZ_BLAY01000517.1 GCF_020521235.1 Microseira wollei NIES-4236
TGGTTTCAAGGTTCCCAGGCTCACCGCCTTTGTCCAAAGGACGCGGTGATACGCCAGTTGCTCCACTTGGGGAAACCCCTTGACCGCACTGGCTCTTCTCCTTACGATATTTCGGGCGTTTAGCGGTCTTATCCGCAGGTTCCGTCGAGTCCCGACGTACCATTTCCAACGCTCTATCTCTGATAATTTTCGCTTGCCGTAATATCAGCGTGAGCAAAAAATCCACAAGCCGAGCATATGAATTTTTCCCCGTCGCGATTTGAGCGGTCAATATGTCCGCAATTCCTGCATTCTGTGCTGGAATGTTTCGGATTAATCTTGATGGCAACCTTTCCTTGCTTTGCAGCGAGATAATCGATCTTCAAGATCAATTCATTCCAAGCAGCATCAGAGATAGCGCGATTTAAACCAACTTTTCTAGATTGCCCATTTGGTAAAAACCTTCCACTTTCCTCATCTTTCTTCACCCGACAGCGACGCAACATGCCGGAGACGTTTAAATCCTCCAAGGCAATAGCATCCACCTGTCGGCTGGTAATAGTTTTTGCTATCCACCATTGAGCGAGCTTGTCGCTTATCCGCAATCTTTTTATGCAGGCGTCCAACTTTTTGG
>NZ_BLAY01000518.1 GCF_020521235.1 Microseira wollei NIES-4236
TCCACCCAATAGCGCTGTCTTTGAAATGGATAGGTTGGTAGTGCGACTTTTGTCCGAAGGTAATCGCGGTCAAATCCTGCCCAATCTACCTTGACTCCGGCGACATACAACTGCCCTAAACTAGAGAGCATCGCTTGCCAAGAGTCCACGAGTGGACGCAAAGAAGGTAACCACAACCCCTCACTTTCTGGTAAGCACTCCCGCCCCATCCCCAACAAAATTGGCTTAGGCCCGATTTCTAAAAATACTTCATATCCCAGCTCAGCTAACGTCTCTATACTATTAGCAAATCGCACTGTTTGTAGGACATGATTTACCCAGTATTGTCCTGTGGCAATGTTCTCTTTTGCTAGTTTTCCGGTGACATTGGATACTAATGGTATCCGGGGCTGATTGTAGGTGACATGATTGGCTAATTGCTCAAACTCTGCCAACATTGGTGTCATCAAAGGGGAATGGAAGGCGTGGGATACTTGTAATCGTTTTGTCTTGACTCCCTGTGCTTCTAACTTTTGACAAATAGTAGCCAGAGCGGCACTGGCTCCAGATATTACCACACTTTCCGGACCATTAATCGCTGCTAGAGCCACTGTCTG
>NZ_BLAY01000519.1 GCF_020521235.1 Microseira wollei NIES-4236
TTTTAACTAATTCTGCGGAATTCCCCACCGTCTTTTACGGTGGGGATGGATAGCCTGCTAAAGTTGGGGGTTCGATGCCCCCAACTTTAGCAAATACTCTCTAACGGCTTCTCGCACCAACTCATTAATAGAACGCGAAAACTGCTGACTTGCTTGCTGCAAGTTTTTGTGTTCCTTGTCAGAAAACCGAATATTTAGCGCTTTCATCATTGAAACCAGTGCCATGGTAGTGCTACTATAGTACGGGTTGCGACCCACCCACACGGCTGCAAACAACAGGCCACAGTAGCAGTAATATGCTTGCCACGGTAACTAGCGTGAGAATGGGGGAAAGAGTAGACCACTGGTTCGCTTAGGTTAGCTCTGCGGTAAAAAAATAAGCCACGCCTACTGTACGGAAAAGAAATAACTGCCTTGGGAAGCAGGGCGGCTGCGCGGGTTCTCCTTGAGGAGACAAAGGTGAACAACACCTCCAGACGCTGTGTAAGACTCAGACCGGATTTAGTTCCGGGTATCTAGCAATAGATACACCCAACAGAGCAACGGCGAATGAGACGCGAAGCCCCATCCGCCTATGCGGTGGGGTACTTCACAT
>NZ_BLAY01000520.1 GCF_020521235.1 Microseira wollei NIES-4236
ATGGTCGATTGTGGCACCCATTGTTGGTCAAATCCATACCGTAACGACTGACGATGGTTTACCCGCAACCTGGTAGGGACACGGCACGATCAATATTTCGGGTTTGACAACCAATGTTTCACATGCCTTGTCCCTACTTTTGCCACAGGTTATTGGATCAATGGTCGATTGTGGCACCCATTGTTGGTCAAATCCATACCGTAACGACTGACGATGGTTTACCCGCAACCTGGTAGGGACACGGCACGATCAATATTTCGGGTTTGACAACCAATGTTTCACATGCCGTGTCCCTACTGTTGCCACAGGTTATTGGATCAATTGTCGATTGTGGCACGCATCTGTGGTCAAATCCATACCGTAACGACTGACGATGGTGTTACCCGCAACCTGGTAGGGACACGGCACGATCAATATTTCGGGTTTGACAACCAATGTTTCACATGCCGTGTCCCTACTGTTGCCACAGGTTATTGGATCAATTGTCGATTGTGGCACCCATTGTTGGTCAAATCCATACCGTAACGACTGACGATGGTTTTACCCGCAACCTGGTAGGGACACGGCACGATCAATATTTCGGGTTTGACAA
>NZ_BLAY01000521.1 GCF_020521235.1 Microseira wollei NIES-4236
GATTTGGCGAGCAATCCCGTGAAAGACCAACAGAGTATCAAGATCCAAAAAAGTATTACTCATGCCTGAAGAAAAGGCATACATTTAAAAACCAATTAATAGTGATGCCTACAGGTAAAGAAATAGTGGATGTAGTAGTAGGGAAACCGGGAGCAACCAGCGACATAAAAATATGGCGTTCAAGAAGGACAGAGTATAGTGATAACCAGAAGTTTCAAGGAGATAAAGCTTATGTGGGAGAACCAGCGATAGACACAACTCATAAAAAAAGTAGAAGTCAAGGAATTACAATTGAACAAAAACAGGAAAATCAAAAACCAGCCAAAAAAAGATGGTAGAGCATCTGATTAGGTAGGTGAAAAACTACAGGATAGCCGCTGAAAGATTTAGATTAAAATCTTCAAGATCTGAACGAGTAATTTTGGCAGTATGTGGATTAATCAGATGGCGAATAGGCGCGATAGTTTTAAATAGCTAAAAACTCTAAAAACTCTGAGTAAATATGATATCAGATTACCTGAGAAATCCGCTCCAGTGTGACTGCAACACTGCCAAAGCCTGATGTAACCGTTGGTTTTTGACTGCC
>NZ_BLAY01000522.1 GCF_020521235.1 Microseira wollei NIES-4236
TGTCAACAAACTCGCAAGTCATGCCAAAGACTAAAGACAGCATAGGCGTCCAGCAAATATTGCTACACCCAGATCCAGAAACAAAAGCGATATTAGAATACCTATGTCAACAGGCTGGCAAACTCTAAAAAAATGGAGTCTACTTAGCCAGACAGGTATTTTTTAAAACCAGCAAATTGCCAGATGGAAAGTTTGACCTAATTTACGAACCATCAGTCTCAAAATCAGCAATCGCTCAGTCCTTACCATCAACACCAATGCAACAAACATTGATGTCGGTAGCAGAAGCATTTAAGTCCTTTAAAGAACTGAGAGATTTGTACTTTAAGGGTAAATTACACTTCAAGCCAAAACCGCCAAGCTATCTCAAAGGGTCAAAGCTATTCAAAGTAACCTATCCAAATACTGGCGCGCAAAGACCAGCATTGGTTGATGGTCGGCTCAGATTCTCTCTGGGATTAACAGTTAGAAGGTGGTTTGGGATATCGGAGTTCTTTCTGCCGATGCCATCAAACATCGACTGCTCAAAGATTAAAGAATTTACCATCCTACCTAAGAATGGTGCATTCTATCTTG
>NZ_BLAY01000523.1 GCF_020521235.1 Microseira wollei NIES-4236
AGGCGGATGGTTCAGCCGTCTCTGCTGTAGGAGGGGAAGTAAGACCAAAGATGGGACGAAAGTCTCACCTGCGGCATTCGCCTATGAGTACAGAAGCCCCATCCGCCTATGCGGTGGGGTAGTTCACTCAGATATTGCGATTGAGCGGGATTCGCTTGGTGACGATGCTCATGACTTCCCCATTGGGAGCAGGCATGAGAAAACTCCACTCGCTGATCTGAGCGAAATTGAGCTTGTAAAGCCAACGAATGGTGTAACTGACCCCATAGTGCGAACCGAAAACCATTACCCTCACAACTTCATAGCCATCAGAGGGAACTGGCTCTTTGCCCACACCAGGAATGACCGACGGCAAAGTGTCGCCTCCCCCAGGCACGAAGCCCTGAGTTTGCGCGTAAACAAATTGCGGCGGGAAACTTAGTGTCGTTCCCGACCAGATAATTAAAGTCGGCGACTCCCTTACAAGAGCCGCTGCTCTCCAGAACGGAACGTGATACTTTCGCATCATTCCGCTCCTCATTTGTCCGCTTCCATGACATTGGAGCAAGCCAAGACTGACATCATTGC
>NZ_BLAY01000524.1 GCF_020521235.1 Microseira wollei NIES-4236
CGCAGGTGCAAGATTGGAATAAACTACATCTTCATATACAAGCGCGATCGCCTAAGATAAAATAGTACTAAAATCGCTCAAAAACTACAGATAAAAAAATATGATCGTTGTCATTGGCGATGATATCCTGACAGCCGCAAAGATGTCAGAAGCCGAATTAAAACTAGAAATTGCCATCTTACTGTACCAAAAATCCAAAATCGGCACTGGCACAGCCCGTCGCCTCGCCGGAATGAATTTAATCGAATTCCAAAAAGAACTTGCCAGTCGCGGTATCTGCGTCAATTATGATGTTGAAGATTTCCAAAATGACCTCGAAACTCTAAAAAGGTTAGGCGATTTGTGATTGTTGTCAGCAATACTTCACCCATCACCAACCTGGCAGCAATCGGGCAATTAAATTCAGATATTACACCAGCATCATAGCCCGCCCGGAAATCAATTTCCGGGCTAATAGCGAAAGTCCATTAAAATGGACTGAAATTCTTGGCGAATTATTTAGTCCTCTGAGCGAGGACTTTAGCTATTAGCCAGCGATTTGAATCGCTGGCGGGATGCAA
>NZ_BLAY01000525.1 GCF_020521235.1 Microseira wollei NIES-4236
GAGTAGGGGCAAGGCATGGCTCAATCTCTGTCATAAGTCAAAGTGTAGTTGATGCCGTGCCCCGTTTTTGTAGAGTAGGGGCAAGGCATGGCTCAATCTCTGTCATAAGTCAAAGTGTAGTTGATGCGGTGCCCCGTTTTTGTAGAGTAGGGGCACCGCATCGAACAATGTGTTTGACAAGTCAAAGTCTAGTTGATGCCGTGCCCCGTTTTTGTAGAGTAGGGGCACCGCATCGAACAATGTGTTTGACAAGTCAAAGTGTAGTTGATGCCGTGCCCCGTTTTTGTAGAGTAGGGGCAAGGCATGGCTCAATCTCTGTCATAAGTCAAAGTCTAGTTGATGCCGTGCCCCGTTTTTGTAGAGTAGGGGCAAGGCATCGAACAATCTCTGTCATAAGTCAAAGTCTAGTTGATGCCGTGCCCCGTTTTTGTAGAGTAGGGGCAAGGCATGGCTCAATCTCTGTCATAAGTCAAAGTGTAGTTGATGCCGTGCCCCGTTTTTGTAGAGTAGGGGCAAGGCATGGCTCAATCTCTGTCATAAGTCAAAGTGTAGTTGATGC
>NZ_BLAY01000526.1 GCF_020521235.1 Microseira wollei NIES-4236
TACGGACTCGGCATGTTGATGCAACAGATGGGGCAACCCGAAACTGCCCAGCAGTTGCTTGTTGCAGCTTCCCAAGTGCAGCCGGATTCTGTCAAGATTTGGTTCAGTTTGGGCAATTTGCGTCAAGCTCAAGGGCAATTACCAGAAGCAGAGACAGCATACCAGCAAGCGATCGCACTCCGCCCCGATGCGGTAACGATTTACAATAACCTGGGCTACACCCTGCAACAACAAGGTAAGTTAGAAGCAGCTATAACCTGCTATCAAAAAGCTTTGGAATTGCAGCCCAATTGCGTAGAAGCGGATGTCAATTTAGGTAATGCGCTTCACGCCCAAGGCAAGCTCTCCCCAGAGCAACAAACTTATTATGCACAATTGAATGGCAAATTGGGTCATGCTCGCAAAAAAGCCGGAGATTTAGCAACTGCCGCAGTTTACTTTCAAAAAGCCCTGGAACTGAATCCCAACTTTGAGGAAGTTTATACTAGTTTACGAGAAATTTATGACAGTCAGCAGAAGTTATAACGGATTGCAGCCGTACCTCATACGGCTCGTTTGT
>NZ_BLAY01000527.1 GCF_020521235.1 Microseira wollei NIES-4236
AGGCAGGGGGTTTCCCAAATTTAAGAATCGCAGCAACTTCACTTCGTTCACTTATGCGATGGGAGTGAAATCCCAAGGGAGCAAGATTTATTTACCCAAGTTGGGATGGATGCGATTCTACAACTCCAGACCTGTTCCAGATGGGTTTGCTATTCCCCGCAGCAACACTCCGGCAACGCCAGGATGGTTGGTACGTATCGCTAAGAATTGAGGACAAAACCGTACCAGATGTAGTTTCTAGATCTTTAACCGAAGTCAGATCTATTGTCGGATGCGACTTAGGAATTACCAAACTCGTACACCTCTCTGATGGATATCAATTCTCCAATCCTAAGTTTGGTAATAACAAGAAAACTAGAGGTTTTCTCAAAATCAGACAACGACGGGTTAGCCGCAAAGTTAAAGGTAGCAAGAACCGAAAAAAGGCGTCCCAAAAAGTTGGACGCCTGCATAAAAAGATTGCGGATAAGCGACAAGCTCGCTCAATGGTGGATAGCAAAAACTATTACCAGCCGACAGGTGGATGCTATTGCCTTGGAGGATTTAAACGTCTCCGG
>NZ_BLAY01000528.1 GCF_020521235.1 Microseira wollei NIES-4236
ATGTTTCCCTGCCGTGCCCCTACTGGCGAACCACTGGTGAACCACCCAAATGCTGTAGGGGCACGGCAGATGTCCCATCTGGACTGGGGCAGAATGTTTCCCTGCCGTGCCCCTACTGGCGAACCACCCAAATGCTGTAGGGGCAGGGCAGATGTCCCATCTGGACTGGGGCAGAATGTTTCCCTGCTGGTGAACCACCCAAATGCTGTAGGGGCACGGCAGATGTCCCATCTGGACTGGGGCAGAAATTTTCCCTGCCGTGCCCCTACTGGTGAACCACCCAAATGCTGTAGGGGCACGGCAGATGTCGCATCTGGACTGGGGCAGAAATTTTCCCTACTGGTGAACCACCCAAATGCTGTAGGGGCAGGGCAGATGTCCCATCTGGACTGGGGCAGAATGTTTCCCTGCTGGCGAACCACCCAAATGCTGTAGGGGCACGGCAGATGTCCCATCTGGACTGGGGCAGAAATTTTCCCTGCTGGTGAACCACCCAAATGCTGTAGGGGCACGGCAGATGTCCCATCTGGACTGGGGCAGAAATTTTCCCT
>NZ_BLAY01000529.1 GCF_020521235.1 Microseira wollei NIES-4236
AGCGGTCTAACAGTACCTAACGGGTCATCCCAGCAAGCCGTAATTCGCCAAGCGTTGGCAAATGGAGGAGTAGAAGCATCACTTGTCAGCTATATTGAAGCTCACGGTACAGGTACTTCTTTGGGAGATCCCATTGAAGTGGAAGCTTTGGGAGTGGTGTTGGGCAAAAATCGCCCAGTAGACCAACCCCTAGTGCTTGGTTCAGTGAAAACTAACATCGGACACTTAGAATCAGCCGCAGGCATCGCGGGTATCATCAAGGTGGTGTTACAATTGCAGCACCTTGAAATTGCACCACATTTGCACTTTCATCATCCTAGCCCTCATATTAGCTGGCAGAATTTGCCTTTTATTGTTGTGCCGACTGAAAAAACTCTCTGGCAAACAAAAGAAAAAGCACGTTTGGCGGGAGTCAGTTCTTTCGGGTTTAGCGGTACTAACGCTCATGTAGTGTTGGAACAAGCCCCAATATCTCAACCAGTAACCGCATCAGTAGAACGTCCTTTACATCTATTGACTCTATCAGCCAAGACACAATCAGCTTTAGA
>NZ_BLAY01000530.1 GCF_020521235.1 Microseira wollei NIES-4236
CTCTTTCTGGAACGCGCGTTCTAAGTCACAGCAAACTGGTCGCTGTTTGATGCCAAATTTTTGTGCAGCACGTTTTGCTAGTTTATTTGTACGATCTGAGCAAAGATTTGTTGGATACAACTTATCAACAATGTAGATGGAGGGCAAAGGCTGTGGAAAAACTGTTGCGCTTCCAGCAATGAAAACATTATTCATGATTGTGTGATCCCAATTTTATATGAAGATACAGTGAATCAATTTTGGTTTTTATGGTTGGCTCCCAAATTGACTCAACAAAAAACTTTACTGCAACTTCATATAGATACAGTGTAAGTTACTTGTAGTTGCCAAAGAAATAGTTCCCAGGCGCTTCTGGGTTGTCGCTCAAGTAGAAATCAGCAACTAGATTCATTACATCATTTTTCCTGATTTTACCATCTCCGTCAAAATCAAGCTTGGCAAAAATTTCTGCGGCTAAACTTTCGTTTCCAAATCCATAAATTTTGTACATGGTTTTATATTCTTCAAGAGCCAGTACACCATCTTTATCTGTATCTAACGCATAAA
>NZ_BLAY01000531.1 GCF_020521235.1 Microseira wollei NIES-4236
CTCTTTCTGGAACGCGCGTTCTAAGTCACAGCAAACTGGTCGCTGTTTGATGCCAAATTTTTGTGCAGCACGTTTTGCTAGTTTATTTGTACGATCTGAGCAAAGATTTGTTGGATACAACTTATCAGCAATGTAGATGGAGGGCAAGGGCTGTGGAAAAACTGTTGCGCTTCCAGCAATGAAAACATTTTTCATGATTGTCTCATACCAATTTTATATGAAGATACAGTGAGTCAATTTTGGTTTTTATGGTTGGCTCCCAAATTGACTCAACAAAAAATTTTATTGCAGCTTCATATAGATACAGTGTAAGTTACTTGTAGTTGCCAAAGAAATAGTTCCCAGGCGCTTCTGGGTTGTCGCTTAAATAGAAATCAGCAACTAGATTCATTACATCATTTTTCCTGATTTTACCATCCCCGTCAAAATCAAGCTTGGCAAAAATTTCTGCGGCTAAACTTTCGTTTCCAAATCCATAAATTTTGTACATGGTTTTATATTCTTCAAGAGCCAGTACACCATCTTTATCTGTATCTAACGCATAAA
>NZ_BLAY01000532.1 GCF_020521235.1 Microseira wollei NIES-4236
CAAAAGCTTTCCCTCGCTTTTTGTCCGCGCCAATCTCGTTGCCCAAAGCGGGCAATGATATCGTCGATCGCTTGGGTCATAATGGAATTTTACCTTCCCTAACTTTTGCTAAAACTTCCTCAAATTCCTGCAGGGAATCCTTGCCTAAATTGTCAAGCAAGCTGTGAAGAATTGCCCTAAACAATAGCAAAGATTCAAATTTATATCCTTGGCACTTTCGACGTAATTGGTTCAGTCACATCAATACTTCAACTGAATTGTCAGAGGCTTTTTGCATCTGTTCTTCATTTGGATTCATCAAGAATTACTTTATAGGAAAGGTACGTCATCTTCTACAAACGGATTGTTAGCGATGCAGTCGGGCGCTGCGTCAGGTTTGGGAGAGGGCGTCCAAACTTGCCAATCAAAGATTTGTTTGGTGATATCAGGATACCTCTTGGGCAAGCGCGGCGGTGCGTCCAATTGGAGCGGTGCTTTTTGGGGTGGAAATATATCTACATGTAAGTACCAATCCTCCTGAGTCAGCAGCAACCAGATTTGTTTG
>NZ_BLAY01000533.1 GCF_020521235.1 Microseira wollei NIES-4236
CGCTGCATCTGCCGGACACGGATTCCATGTCCATCTGCTCGTTCAATACCTCGATCTATGTTGCTAATAGGAATGACTCCTTTTATCAGTCCTGTTTTACCCCCTTCTAGGACATCAATCACCATCATTCCAGGAGTAGTCCCAGCAGCAACATGGGCAGATCCGCTGAGGGGATTAGGCCCTCTGAGAGAGATATAGACTTGATTACCATCAGGTGAAATATCGCTCAAATCGGGAGTCTCGCCTATGAGATCGATAGTATTGACTCGATTATTTGAAGTAACATCAAACACCTCAATCAGATTCAAACCCCGATCCGCTACCCACAGGTATTCCCCAACAGCAACAATGCCATGAGAATCCCGCATTGGTGTCGTGTCGTCTGAGAAAATCGTGGTAATTCCTGGCTGATTGGGAAGATTGGATCGACTGTAGCCACTCAGGGGAAACTGATAGACATCAAACTCAGAAGGGTTTTCTGATTGGCTTCCCGCCCCAGAGTTGATATACATGCTCCCTCCTGTCTCTATACCACCACAGCCAT
>NZ_BLAY01000534.1 GCF_020521235.1 Microseira wollei NIES-4236
GACAAAAGGTTACATGTTGAGTAGCCGTGTGCGGTGAAAGTCGCAAGCACGGTGAAAGATGGGAGGGGTGGAGCAGTAATGTTCCCAAGGACCCTACCAGATATGGCAGAAACTGGCAAAAGTTTCTTTGTCTCTTTAGAGCGGAGAGAGTCAATGGCTACCCGTGCTGAATTGCCTGCCTGTTTGGTGGAATAATTGAGATAAAAACTTGCCTGCTAAGCACCTCAAGCGCATCACGACCTACGTAGACCCGGAAGTTTACGAATTAATTGCCAATCGAGCCCAAGAAGAAAATCGCACGATTAGTAATATGGCGGCGACTTTACTGGCGATCGCAGCGTACACCGGAACAGGTAAACACCCTGGGGAACCACAACAAAAACCCCAGCAGGATGCGGAACCTTGAATTCAAGCGCGCGATCGCGACTCAGTAGCGATTATTACTGCGTTGTCAGCTACAGAGTTTTACCCTTATAGGGTAGAGCATCAAAAAGTCTATGAAGATCGCATCGATAGACCAAGAACCAATCGACGGCACCGACG
>NZ_BLAY01000535.1 GCF_020521235.1 Microseira wollei NIES-4236
AGTATTTCATCACGGCTGAATCGGCTTTTTGGGCAGCAGAACTCATAATAAATTCCATTTCTTTTTCTGAGGTTTCCCTGTCAATCTTGAGGAGTTCATTAACTTGTTTTGCTAGCACTGACGTTAGCCTGCCGATTACCTCTGACATCACTAAAATTCGGCTCACCGGCGGGCGAAATTCTTGTAACAATTCTGCCGTTTTGTTTGTCATGTTCTTCAACCAATTTCTCCAGATTTTCCATCCCCGCTTTTGTGGCTTTTCTTCAAGCTGATTGTCTAGTTTTCATCAAGAATTGTCACGAGTTTTTCAGGCGATAAATTAATTCGCTGAGTCGATGGATTTTGAGTTGAGATTGTCTGTTTGAACATGATTGCTGCCGCTAGCATAGCTTCAAATTCACTGCCTTCTAACTTTTCCCTGATTTTGGTAACAAATACAGTGACGGCGGGCGAACAGCTTCAATATGTTCTTCCCTTGTTTTTTTCATTTAAAGACTGACTTTGACTTTGAGATTTTAGGATTTGGATTGGACTGTAAATTG
>NZ_BLAY01000536.1 GCF_020521235.1 Microseira wollei NIES-4236
CAAACAAATCTGGTTGCTGCTGACTCAGGAGGATTGGTACTTACATGTAGATATATTTCCACCCCAAAAAGCACCGCTCCAATTGGACGCACCGCCGCGCTTGCCCAAGAGGTATCCTGATATCACCCAAATTTTTGATTGGCAGACCTACGTACCTCCTCCTGATCCCGACGAAGAACGCGATTATTGGCTTAGCCATCATGGTGTAGAAGAAGATGTACCTTTCCTATGGAGCGATTGATGAAAGTAACCGAAGAACAAATTCGCATTGCTACTGACAACTTTTCTGTTGAGGTGACAATATTCCTTCAACAAGTCAAAAGTGCAACCAATCTTTTGAATTTCTGCTATTAGGTAGAGCAATTCTTCACAGCTTGCTTGACAATTTAGGCAAGGATTCCATGAAAGAATTTGAGGAAGTTTTAGCAAAAGTTAGGGAAGGTAAAATTCCATTATGACCCAAGCGATCGACGATATCATTGCCCGCTTTGGGCAACGAGATTGGCGCGGACAAAAAGCGAGGGAAAGCTTTTG
>NZ_BLAY01000537.1 GCF_020521235.1 Microseira wollei NIES-4236
GCAACAATCAAAGTTGTCAACTCAAAATTTTTGAACGCCGTGCCCCTACAATCAAATGTTGCCAGGGTAGGGACACGGCAGCAACAGAATTTGTTGCATCGGTCAAACTTTTTGAATGCCGTGTCCCGACAATCAAATGTTGCCAGGGTAGGGACACGGCAGCAACAGGCTTTGTGGCATCGGTCAAATTTTTTGAATGCCGTGTCCCTACAATCAAATGTTGCAAGGGTAGGGGCACGGCAGCAACAATCAAAGTTGTCAACTCAAAATTTTCTCCTGCCGTGCCCCTACAATCAAATGTTGCCAGGGTAGGGACACGGCAGCAACAGGCTTTGTGGCATCGGTCAAACTTTTTGCCTGCCGTGTCCCTACAATCAAAAATGCCCGTACCCAGATCCCCTCATCAAAGGGTAGGGGCACGGCAGCAACAATCAAAGTTGTCAACTCAAAATTTTCTCCTGCCGTGCCCCTACGATCAAATGTTGCCAGGGTAGGGACACGGCAGCAACAGAATTTGTTGCATCGGTCAAAC
>NZ_BLAY01000538.1 GCF_020521235.1 Microseira wollei NIES-4236
AGCAATGGTAAGAATGAATCTCGTGAGAAACTCAGAAGCCTTCCAGCAAGCCAAACAGATAAATAGAGAAACTAAGAAAAAAAGAAGTGACGCATTCAACGCTGCAAGAACTGCATACAGATATTCTGATTACGACATGCAGGCTTATGCAACAATTGTCAGCAATCGCTCAAAATGGATAGCTCAACTGCTTGACTCAAATACCCAACAAGTTTTAGCCACTCGCGCTTTTAGAGCCAGCGAAAAAGTCATGTTTGGGCGAGCCAAAAAGGTTCGCTATAAAGTACCTTCTAGATTTAGAAGCGTTGAAGGCAAAACCAACAAGCAAGGAATTAGGTGGAAAAACGACCAGCTAGTTTGGGGTAAATTAACCCTAACCCCTGATATTGATGATCAAAACCCTGTCATCCAACATGGCTTAAATCATCCGGTAAAATACGTTCGCCTTCTGTGGCACGCCAGATGCTCCACTTGGGGGAACCCCAAGACCGCACTGGCTCGAGAACTCAATGGTAATCAGCGCTGGTATG
>NZ_BLAY01000539.1 GCF_020521235.1 Microseira wollei NIES-4236
AACCCGAAATATTGATCGTGCCGTGTCCCTACCAGGTTGCGGGTAACACCATCGCCAGTCGTTACGGTATGGATTTGACCACAGATGCGTGCCACAATCGACAATTGATCCTGGAATCTGTTGCAACAGTAGGGACACGGCATGTGAAACATTGGTTGTCAAACCCGAAATATTGATCGTGCCGTGTCCCTACCAGGTTGCGGGTAACACCATCGCCAGTCGTTACGGTATGGATTTGACCAACAATGCGTGCCACAATCGACCATTGATCCAATAACCTGTGGCAAAAGTAGGGACACGGCATGTGAAACATTGGTTGTCAAACCCGAAATATTGATCGTGCCGTGTCCCTACCAGGTTGCGGGTAACACCATCGCCAGTCGTTACGGTATGGATTTGACCACAGATGCGTGCCACAATCGACAATTGATCCTGGAATCTGTTGCAACAGTAGGGACAAGGCATGTGAAACATTGGTTGTCAAACCCGAAATATTGATCGTGCCGTGTCCCTACCAGGTTGCGGGTAA
>NZ_BLAY01000540.1 GCF_020521235.1 Microseira wollei NIES-4236
GTAGCTGTGTTAATCTTGTCTACATCAAATACTAATCCAGCGAGTTAAAAAATGCCACAGTACCGGCGAAATAAAAATTCCGTCGACTGGGTAAACTACGATCTGGTTTGGATACCAAAAAGACGGAAAAAGGTTTTAGTCACCGGATGTAGAAACTAGACTCAGGCAGATTATTTGGCAGGTGTGCCAGGAAAATGAGTGGAATATTATTGCTTGGGAAATCATGCCCGACCACGTTCAAAAGTTTGTTAACGTTCCTGCCAACGTAGCAGCGTACAAGGTTGCCAGTGCTATTAAGGGCAGAAGTTCTAGGTATTTGCGGCAAGAGTTTCCGCATTTGTTGAAGCTTGCAGGCCAAACTAACTCTTATGCAAGTTTCTACTGCTGGCAATGTTAGCAGCGAAACTGTGGGAAGGTATATTGAGGCACAGCGCCATCATGACGTTACTTGACGGGACTTAAACGTCCCGTTCGTGCAAAACTCCCGCGTAAACGCCGGGAGTTTTGCACTTCTCGT
>NZ_BLAY01000541.1 GCF_020521235.1 Microseira wollei NIES-4236
GGAGCGATCTTAATCCTGCCGTGCCCCAACAATACAACGATTGCTGTAAGGGCACGGCAATAGAGATATTTTGGTGATGGGAGCGATCTTAATCCTGCCGTGCCCCAACAATACAACGATTGCTGTAAGGGCACGGCAATAGAGATATTTTGGTGATGGGAGCGATCTTAATCCTGCCGTGCCCCAACAATACAACGATTGCTGTAGGGGCAGGGCAAGAGAGATATTTTGATGAAAATAACAATTTTAATCCTGCCGTGCCCCAACAATACAACGATTGCTGTAAGGGCACGGCAAGAGAGATATTTTGATGATGGGAGCGATGTTAATCCTGCCGTGCCCCAACAATACAACGATTGCTGTAGGGGCAGGGCAAGAGAGATATTTTGGTGAAAATAACAATTTTAATCCTGCCGTGCCCCAACAATACAACGATTGCTGTACGGGCACGGCAAGAGAGATATTTTGATGAAAATAACAATTTTAATCCTGCCGTGCCCCAACAATACAACGATTG
>NZ_BLAY01000542.1 GCF_020521235.1 Microseira wollei NIES-4236
ATCCCCTGGTAGGTCTTTAACTCTTGCCAATAACGTAGGTGTTGCCACCTAAGTCTGGTAAACTCTGGACTTCTTTCAAAGCCCCCGCTATAATCGGTACTCCGATTTAGCGGCGGGTTGTTTACTTTATTCTCCTAAGTTCTGATTGATAAATTCGATCAGGTATGAAATTTCTAGAACCACGTGACATCAAAGCCTTCACGTGCTAGGAGGGTAGCTGCTGTAGAACCTGCTGGACCTCCACCAATAACTAATATCTGGGTGGAATGAGGTATGGTAGACATTAAGTAATACTTATCTTCTTCAAAAATTGACGCAGGAGACCATTTCTATATTACACCTGAGATGTCCTTAGGCATCGGTAGCGTTAGGCTAGCAGGTAAGCAGGTGAGCAGGTGAGCAGGTGGGAGGAAAAAAACAGCTTTTCGCACAATCGACTATATGCAATCTATGCAACCGGACATGATATCACACCCCCACCATACACTACCGATGCCTAAGGACATGAT
>NZ_BLAY01000543.1 GCF_020521235.1 Microseira wollei NIES-4236
TTTTTGAATATCTGCGGCGCTTAAATCTTTGAGAGTAACTTTCTGACGCGGGAAGTTTTTATTGGTAAAAGTATTGGTGTCTTCACCGGATTTGTAGTCAAACAAAGACTCCCCTTGAGAGATGCGCCAGCTATCAGCATATTCGCCATAAAGTTGTCTGAAAGGAATCGGCGTACTCAGAACAGTACCATCGCGTTTGGCAAGGTCATCTTTAGGATCTCCGTTGAAGTTGCCGAAGAGTCCTTTAATTTGTCCTTGTCGTTCTTTAGTGAGGAAAACGTTGATATTAACGCGACTACCGACTGATGCTACTAATTGATCGCCTGTGCGATAGACAACTGTATAAGTGCTGCCTTCGCGGTAGATGCGACCATCTCCGATAATCAGAGAATCATTATTAGCAATATTAGTGGGAATGCCATCAATTAAAAGTCCTCGATCTCTGTAAATACCAATGCGTTTTCCACCCAAAACGGTTGCTACCGCTGTGTTTTCAGCTACACTACC
>NZ_BLAY01000544.1 GCF_020521235.1 Microseira wollei NIES-4236
AAAACCAGAAAAATTCTTGTGGGGTGGGCGTCTCGCCCGCGGTTCAAATTGTCTCAAATTGAGGCGGGCTTTCCTGCCCACCCCACAAAACCAGAAAAATTCTTGTGGGGTGGGCGTCTCGCCCGCGCTTCAAATTGTCTCAAATTGAGGCGGGCTTTCCTGCCCACCCCACAAAACCAGAACAATTCTTGTGGCGTAATTGAGGCGGGCTTTCCTGCCCACCCCACAAAACCAGAAAAATTCTTGTGGGGTGGGCGTCTCGCCCGCGGTTCAAATTGTCTCAAATTGAGGCGGGCTTTCCTGCCCACCCCACAAAACCAGAAAAATTCTTGTGGGGTGGGCGTCTCGCCCGCGGTTCAAATTGTCTCAAATTGAGGCGGGCTTTCCTGCCCACCCCAAAAAACCAGAAAAATTCTTGTGGGGTGGGCGTCTCGCCCGCGGTTCAAATTGTCTCAAATTGAGGCGGGCTTTCCTGCCCACCCCACAAAACCAGAAAAATTCTTGTGG
>NZ_BLAY01000545.1 GCF_020521235.1 Microseira wollei NIES-4236
CATAATAAATTCCATTTCTTTTTCTGAGGTTTCCCTGTCAATCTTGAGGAGTTCATTAACTTGTTTTGCTAGCACTGACGTTAGTATGCCGATTACCTCTGACATCACTAAAATTCGGCTCACCGGCGGGTGAAATTCTTGTAACAATTCTGCCGTTTTGTTTGTCATGTTCTTCAACCAATTTCTCAAGATTTTCCATCCCCGCTGATTTTTGTGGCTTTTCTTCTAGGTGATTGTCTATTTTTAATCAATCCTTGTCACTCCCCTGACTTGTGCTAGAAATTCCTTCGCTGACTCGATGGATTTTGAGTTGAGATTGTCTGTTTGAACATGATTGTTGCCGCTAGCATAGGTTCAAATTCACTGCCTTCTAACTTGTCCCTGATTTTGGTAACAAATACAGTGACGGCGGGCGAACAGCTTCAATATGTTCTTCCCTTGTTTTTTTCATTTAAAGACTGACTTTGACTTTGAGATTTTAGGATTTGGATTGGACTGTAAATTG
>NZ_BLAY01000546.1 GCF_020521235.1 Microseira wollei NIES-4236
ACCCGAATTTATGAAAAACGATCCGCAATCTTGTAGGGACACGGCATCAGAAATATTCTGGAGCCATCAAAATTTGATGATTGCCGTGTCCCTACCCGAATTTATGAAAAACGATCCGCAATCTTGTCGGGACACGGCATCAGAAATATTTTGTCCAAGTGAAAATTGTACGATCGCCGTGTCCCTACCCGAATTTATGAAAAACGATCCGCAATCTTGTCGGGACACGGCATCAGAAATATTCTGGAGCCATCAAAATTTGATGATTGCCGTGTCCCGACGCGAATTTATGAAAAACGATCCGCAATCTTGTCGGGACACGGCATCAGAAATATTTTGTCCAAGTGAAAATTGTACGCTCGCCGTGTCCCTACCCGAATTTATGAAAAACGATCCGCAATCTTGTCGGGACACGGCATCAGAAATATTTTGTCCAAGTGAAAATTGTACGCTCGCCGTGTCCCTACCCGAATTTATGAAAAACGATCCGCAATCTTGTCGG
>NZ_BLAY01000547.1 GCF_020521235.1 Microseira wollei NIES-4236
GCACGGCAATACAGATAGATCGGTTTAAGATTTAAGATTGAGCGTGCTGTGCTACTACCTCGTATTGATTGATTCCAGATTCATTGATGTCGGGGCACGGCAATACATATACCTCGGTTTAAAGTTGAAGATTGAGCGTGCCGTGCCCCTACCTCGTATTGATTGATTCCAGATTCATTGATGTCGGGGCGATGCGTACAGGTAATGTAGGGGCACGGCAATACAGATAGATCGGTTTAAGATTTAAGATTGAGCGTGCCGTGCCCCTACCCTGTATTGATTGATTCCAGATTCATTGATGTCGGGGCACGGCAATACATATACCTCGGTTTAAAGTTGAAGATTGAGCGTGCCGTGCCCCTACCCTGTATTGATTGATTCCAGATTCATTGATGTCGGGGCGATGCGTACAGGTAATGTAGGGGCACGGCAATACAGATAGATCGGTTTAAGATTTAAGATTGAGCGTGCCGTGCCCCTACCCTGTATTGATTGATTCCA
>NZ_BLAY01000548.1 GCF_020521235.1 Microseira wollei NIES-4236
GCGGTTGACAAATTCTGCACCAGGTGATATGGCAGACGAAATGTAGGGGCACGGCGGCGGCAATCTGGGGCATCAACCAACAGATTACGGTTGCCGTGCCCCTACCCCAGGACGGCGGCGGCAATCTGGGGCATCAACCAAAAGATTACGGTTGCCCTGCCCCTACCCCAGGACGGCGGCGGCAATCTGGGGCATCAACCAACAGATTACGGTTGCCCTGCCCCTACCCCAGGACGGCGGCAGCAATCTTGGGCATCAACCAACAGATTACGGTTGCCCTGCCCCTACTTCATCCACCTGTTGTCACCATCTCGTTGGCGGTCGGGGCACGGCAATCATAAAATTTTCACTGGGAAATTATATTTCGGATGCCATGCCCCTACGAATGCACCTGTTGTCACCATCTCGTTGGCGGTCGGGGCACGGCAATCATAAAATTTTCACTGGGAAATTATATTTCGGATGCCCTGCCCCTACGAATGCACCTGTTGTCACCATCTC
>NZ_BLAY01000549.1 GCF_020521235.1 Microseira wollei NIES-4236
TTGTTTGTACAGTAGACCTCTTGCGAAAGTCGATTTTTCGGATGTAGGGGCTGGCGCGCGCGGGCTTACTATCGGTAAAATCAAGGTTTTCATCCGCTGCTGAGCCGGGGCCGGATTTTTACCACAAGTCTAGTGAATTAACTTTTTCAATGACGAGTTTAAAACTTGAGAACAACCTGCTTTTATAAATTTCGCTGACAGCTGAAAAAGCTGTCAGCGAAATGCTTTCAGCCTCATTCTTTTTCTTGAGAAAACCCGCAGTGAAGATTCATTATCTCTAATGAATCTCGGTTTTTTTCGGTTAGAAAAAGCCCGATTCATCAATCAAGTAAAATCTGCCAAACTGGCAACAAAGCTATGATTAGAATAGCTAGATTAACAACATCAAACAACAGGTTGCTCAAGCAACCAACTAACTTTAAACCAGGAGAAAGACAATGATTATCTCTGACCTGAACTACTTAGAAGTTGCCCAGGAAGAAATCTGCGGTGCTGGTGGCG
>NZ_BLAY01000550.1 GCF_020521235.1 Microseira wollei NIES-4236
ATAACAATTTTAATCCTGCCGTGCCCCAACAATACAACGATTGCTGTACGGGCACGGCAAGAGAGATATTTTGATGAAAATAACAATTTTAATCCTGCCGTGCCCCAACAATACAACGATTGCTGTACGGGCACGGCAAGAGAGATATTTTGATGAAAATAACAATTTTAATCCTGCCGTGCCCCAACAATACAACGATTGCTGTAGGGGCACGGCAAGAGAGATATTTTGGTGATGGGAGCGATGTTAATCCTGCCGTGCCCCAACAATACAACGATTGCTGTACGGGCACGGCAATAGAGATATTTTGATGAAAATAACAATTTTAATCCTGCCGTGCCCCAACAATACAACGATTGCTGTAGGGGCACGGCAAGAGAGATATTTTGATGAAAATAACAATTTTAATCCTGCCGTGCCCCAACAATACAACGATTGCTGTAGGGGCACGGCAATAGAGATATTTTGGTGATGGGAGCGATGTTAATCCTGCCGTGC
>NZ_BLAY01000551.1 GCF_020521235.1 Microseira wollei NIES-4236
ATTGGGTGCCGTGTCCCTACCAATGCCCACCAATAGATTTCTGACTGTAGGGACACGGCATGGGATCATCTTCTGATATAAACCAAAATTTATTGGGTGCCGTCTCCCTACCAATGCCCACCAATAGATTTCTGACTGTAGGGACACGGCATGAGATCATCTTCTGGTTGAGAGCAAAATTTATTGGGTGCCGTGTCCCTACCAATGCCCACCAATAGATTTCTGACTGTAGGGACACGGCATGGGATCATCTTCTGATATAAACCAAAATTTATTGGGTGCCGTCTCCCTACCAATGCCCACCAATAGTAGGGACACGGCATGGGATCATCTTCTGATATAAACCAAAATTTATTGGGTGCCGTGTCCCTACCAATGCCCACCAATAGATTTCTGACTGTAGGGACACGGCATGAGATCATCTTCTGGTTGAGAGCAAAATTTATTGGGTGCCGTCTCCCTACCAATGCCCACCAATAGATTTCTGACTGTA
>NZ_BLAY01000552.1 GCF_020521235.1 Microseira wollei NIES-4236
GTAACAGGGATTCAAACCAGCTGCCCTTGGACTTTTGGCGTTTATCAACAAATATATTGACTTCTTTAGAAAGGTTGTCAACACCTGAATTGTATTGTTTTTCGGTGAGTTTCATTTAAGACTCCGAATTGAAATATGATGATATTAACAACATTGGTTTACCTGTCTTAATAGCTATTTTTTGGGCTGGAAACAGAGCTTTTAACCGCTTTTTTAACTGAGGATTTCACCTCGGATACCTAGGAGAAATCCTAACAATTTCGATTTGGTTCAGGGGGATTCGTCAATATTGAGGAAGTCCTTAATTTTTGGGGGGGGGAGACCGTTAGTATGTTTATTACATTTAACATCACTAAAATTTCGCTACCCGTCGGGTAAGATTGTTCTAACAGTTCTTCCTTTGGCGTTTTATGTTTTTTGCTTTAGGCAAACGTTCTAACTCCTCAATGATTTGTTCAACTGAGTATTTCATCACGGCTGAATCGGCTTTTT
>NZ_BLAY01000553.1 GCF_020521235.1 Microseira wollei NIES-4236
AACGCCGCAAGACGAGAATACAGATATTCCGATTACGACATTCAAGCCTATGCCACAATAATTAGCAATCGTTCCAAATGGATAGCTCAACTAATTGACTCCAATACCCAACAAACTATAGCCACCAGAGCTTTTAGAGCTAGCGAAAAGGTTTTATTTGGGAGGGCAAAAAGTGTACGGTACAAGATATCAAGTAGATTTAGAAGCGTTGAAGGCAAAACTAACAAGCAGGGTGTGAGATGGAAAGATAACGCGCTCGTCTGGGGTAAATTGGAGCTTCTGCCAATCATCGACTCAAGCAACCGAGTCGTTCAACACGGTCTAAATTCTCCAGTCAAATACGTTCGCTTATTGTGGCGAGAGTTGAATGGCAAACGACGTTGGTACATTCAACTAATTAACTCAGGAATGCCATATCAGAAAGAAAAAAACTATGTAGCTGATGGAGTCATTGGTTTAGATTTGAATATTTCCAATATTGCCTT
>NZ_BLAY01000554.1 GCF_020521235.1 Microseira wollei NIES-4236
CTATATCTTGCCGGGACACGGCATTCAAAATTTTCTCGGATGACCGAAACCTATCAGATGCCGTGTCCCTACATTGTAAAATCTCTGCTTTGTTAACCAACAAAAATCCAGCGACAATTGTGGTGGAAACCATTCCTGATGTAGGGACAAGGCAGCCACATTTTCTGGAATGATGAAAAATCTACAAATTGCCGTGTCCCGACCGTGTAAAATCTCTCCTTTATTAATCGATAAAAACCCAGCGACAATTGTGATGGAAGCCATTCTATATCTTGCCGGGACACGGCATTCAAAATTTTATCGGATGACCGAAACCTATCAGATGCCGTGTCCCTACATTGTAAAATCTCTCGTTTATTAACCAACAAAAATCCAGCGACAATTGTGGTGGAAACCATTCCTGATGTAGGGACAAGGCAGCCACATTTTCTGGAATGATGAAAAATCTACAAATTGCCGTGTCCCGACCGTGTAAAATCTCTCC
>NZ_BLAY01000555.1 GCF_020521235.1 Microseira wollei NIES-4236
GCAAAGGGGATGGGGGAGCAAAGGGGATGGGGGAGCAAAGGGGATGGGGGAGCGGGGGATGAAGCAGTTGAGTCGAGAAACCTTTAAAAGTCATTTGGACTTGGACATCTACAAGAAGGCGTTTGAAGCTGCCATGCAGATTTTTGAATTGTCCAAAAAGTTTCCGATTGAAGAACGATACTCATTGACAGACCAGATTCGTCGTTCATCACGTTCTGTTTGTGCAAATTTTGCTGAAGCATGGCGAAAGCGTCGGTACGAAGCAGCTTTTATCGCCAAGCTCAACGATTGTGAAGCTGAAGCTGCACAGACCCAAACTTGGATTAAGTTCGCAGAAAGATGCAATTACATAAATACTGAAACAGGTCGAGAACTTTATGGAACTTATAACCAGGTTTTAGCTGGTCTTGTAACCATGATTAACAACCCATCACCTTGGTTGATGAAGCATTAAGCCCCCCCATCCCCTTTGCTCCCCCA
>NZ_BLAY01000556.1 GCF_020521235.1 Microseira wollei NIES-4236
CTGGCTCAATGCCACCGAAACAGCCTTGGAAAGGCAACCTTTTGATACAGTCCCCAATCAACTCTGCACTGGATCTTCCTCAATCATCACGCCTGTAGTAGAAATATGCTACACTAATGCTATCAGCTAACCACTGACCAGATTGAGAGTAAAAGGTAGGCATCAGCCGGAACCTCCAAACTCTGGGAACGGTACAGTACCTTGACAACTCAAGTTAGGGGGTTCCAGACAGGAAATGGAGTCAGCTGTTGACTCTCGGTGTCTGGGTAAAAACTTGACCGTACTGAGGTCAAAGTCTTGCAAAAACACTTGGCAGCTAGTACCCAGGGACGCTGGGGAAGCAAAACGCCTATGCAGTCGGGCTATCGGGGAACCAACGGTGGGAGTATTCATCTACGTTTGTACCAACCTGTTCTAGATCAGTGGCGAAACACCTGTAAAGGAAGGAACTAGGAATATCCAATCGCGAGGTTGGAAGC
>NZ_BLAY01000557.1 GCF_020521235.1 Microseira wollei NIES-4236
TACTGGGATTGATGGGGTTGCAGTCAGGGGTTTCGCGGTACGGCATTCTATAATCTTGGGTGAGAAATCTTTGGTGATCGAAGCCGTGCCCCTACTGGGATTGATGGGGTTGCAGTCAGGGTTTTCGGGGTACGGCATTCTATAATCTTGGGTGAGAAATCTTTGGTGATCGAAGCCGTGCCCCTACTGGGATTGATGGGGTTGCAGTCAGGGTTTTCGCGGCACGGCATTCTATAATCTTGGGTGAGAAATCTTTGGTGATCGAAGCCGTGCCCCTACTGGGATTGATGGGGTTGCAGTCAGGGGTTTCGGGGTACGGCATTCTATAATCTTGGGTGAGAAATCTTTGGCGATCGAAGCCGTGCCCCTACTGGGATTGATGGGGTTGCAGTCAGGGTTTTCGCGGTACGGCATTCTATAATCTTGGGTGAGAAATCTTTGGCGATCGAAGCCGTGCCCCTACTGGGATTGATGGGGT
>NZ_BLAY01000558.1 GCF_020521235.1 Microseira wollei NIES-4236
GATAGTTTTAAATAGCTAAAAACTCTAAAAACTCTGAGTAAATATGATATCAGATTACCTGAGAAATCCGCTCCAGTGTGACTGCAACACTGCCAAAGCCTGATGTAACCGTTGGTTTTTGACTGCCTGCCCCCCGGGCAGGCAGTCAAAAACCAATATTAGAGAGGCTTTGACAGTTTTTGGAGATGTCTAATAGCCAAGAGTGGCGAAATTACTCCACCTGGCGGCGGGAATTCTGTTGTAGGAAATAATTCCTTTCCATCTATAACACCAGCTTTTAACCAGGCGAGGATTTGTCTCCGTATGGTCGGGAAGGTGTTTAATTTTTCCAACAGTTTTTGGTGATTTATGCGGTCAAAACATTTGGCAATATCGGCATCCAGAACATATTTTGGTTTATGCCTGATTGCGTTGAATATTGCTGTGACTGCATCATGGCACTCCCGTCCTGGTCGAAACCCGAACGAATTTGGTTCA
>NZ_BLAY01000559.1 GCF_020521235.1 Microseira wollei NIES-4236
AAGATGTGGGAACGTTGCTCGCAGCAGGGGTAGGGAAGATCAGCAGGGGTAGTAGGGGCTAAGGCTAAAGTAAGTTTTGTCGTCAACCCAAAGATGTTGGAACGCCGTGCCCTTACAATGTCGCCAACCCAAAGATGAAAGCATCTTGGCAAAAATCAACCCAAAGATTCCCGATGCGTAACGGGGGTAGGGAACAGCAGTAAATTGTCCCATTCCCCAAAGATGTGGGAACGTTGCTCGCAGCAGGGGTAGGGAAGATCAGCAGGGGTAGTAGGGGCTAAGGCTAAAGTAAGTTTTGTCGTCAACCCAAAGATGTTGGAACGCCGTGCCCTTACAATGTCGCCAAACCAAAGATGAAAGCATCTTGCCAAAAATCAACCCAAAGATTCCCGATGCGCCAGGGGGGTAGGGAACACGAGTAAATTGTCCCATTCCCCAAAGATGTGGGAACGTTGCTCGCAGCAGGGGTAGGGA
>NZ_BLAY01000560.1 GCF_020521235.1 Microseira wollei NIES-4236
TCGCTGGGGGTATTCGCCAATCTGCCGATATTAGTCGCATCCAGGTACTTCGACCGACGCGGGGCGGCGGACAACAAGTCTTTAACGTCAATCTACAACAGCTGTTGCGTGCTGGCGATCGCTCTCAGGATTTAATCTTGCAACAGGGCGATACCGTATTTGTTCCCACTGCTACAACTGCTAATGCAGCCCAAGCCCTCGATTTAGCCGCCGCCAGCTTTGCCCCCACCACGAATCAACCAATAAATGTCGCCGTTGTCGGGGAAGTGACTCGTCCCGGTCCACAAGTCGTCCAGCCAGATCAATCCGGTGCCGTCCCTACCGTGTCGCGGGCGCTACAAATCGCTGGGGGTATTCGCCAATCTGCCGATATTAGTCGCATCCAGGTACTTCGACCGACGCGGGGCGGCGGACAACAAGTCTTTAACGTCAATCTACAACAGCTGTTGCGTGCTGGCGATCGCTCTCA
>NZ_BLAY01000561.1 GCF_020521235.1 Microseira wollei NIES-4236
TTGTCGCTGGGTTTTGATCGGTTAACAAAGGAGAGATTTTACACTGTCGGGACACGGCAATTTGTAGATTTTTCATAATTCCAGAAAATTTGGCTGCCGTGTCCCTACATCTGGAATGGTTTCCACCGCAATTGTCCCTGGGTTTTTATCGATTAACAAAGGAGAGATTTTACAATGTAGGGACACGGCATCTGATAGGTTTCGGTCATCCGAGAAAATTTTGAATGCCGTGTCCCGGCAAGATATAAAATGGCTTCCATCACAATTGTCCCTGGGTTTTTATCGATTAACAAAGGAGAGATTTTACACGGTCGGGACACGGCAATTTGTAGATTTTTCATCATTCCAGAAAATTTGGCTGCCGTGTCCCTACATCTGGAATGGTTTCCACCACAATTGTCGCTGGGTTTTGATCGGTTAACAAAGGAGAGATTTTACACTGTCGGGACACGGCAATTTGTAGATTTTT
>NZ_BLAY01000562.1 GCF_020521235.1 Microseira wollei NIES-4236
TCGTTAGTGGCAAATCTTGCTGATGCCGTGCCCCTACTGAGGTCAAAAATCTGGTTTTTAATCTTTGATGAATGATTTTTATATATTTCCTCTGAAATGCTGGGTTTTAAGTCTATGAGTTCTTGTGCCATTATCTTTTTACCTCGATGTTTGATCTGGTTTTGAAATTGGTTGTCGGGGCACGGCAGCAAAGAATTTTCTCGTTAGTGGCAAATCTTGCTGATGCCGTGCCCCTACTGAGGTCAAAAATCTGGTTTTTAATCTTTGATGAATGATTTTTATATATTTCCTCTGAAATGCTGGGTTTTAAGTCTATGAGTTCTTGTGTCATTATCTTTTTACCTCGCTGTTTGATCTCGTTTTGAAATTGGTTGTCGGGGCACGGCGGTCAAGAATTTTCTCGTTAGTGGCAAATCTTGCTGATGCCGTGCCCCTACTGAGGTCAAAAACCTGGTTTTTAATCTTTGA
>NZ_BLAY01000563.1 GCF_020521235.1 Microseira wollei NIES-4236
GCTTCTACTTCGGTTCCCGTTGAGCCGAAACCAGACCTCAACATCACCAAGACAGCCTCCGTACCCGGTGGCACCGCCGATGTGGTGGGCGAAGTCATCAGCTACAGCATCGTTGTAGATAACAACGGTAACCAAACCCTGACGGGTGTAACTGTCAGCGACCCGAAATTGGGCACCCTCACCGGACCTAGTGGCGACAGCGACAGCGATAGCCAATTGGATGTCAACGAAACCTGGACTTACACCGGTTCCTACACCGTCACCCAAGCTGACATCGACAATGGCGGTAACATTCTCAACACCGCCACAGCGGATAGTACTCAAACGCCATCAGAAAGCGCTTCTACTTCGGTTCCCGTTGAGCCGAAACCAGACCTCAACATCACCAAGACAGCCTCCGTACCCGGTGGCACCGCCGATGTGGTGGGCGAAGTCATCAGCTACAGCATCGT
This sequence comes from Microseira wollei NIES-4236, assembly GCF_020521235.1. Lineage (GTDB taxonomy): Bacteria > Cyanobacteriota > Cyanobacteriia > Cyanobacteriales > Aerosakkonemataceae > Microseira > Microseira wollei. Next base: position 453 of record NZ_BLAY01000563.1, read on the forward strand.
TGTAGATAACAACG
>NZ_BLAY01000564.1 GCF_020521235.1 Microseira wollei NIES-4236
CGTGTCCCTACACCGACGATTTTTCAGAGGACAAGGCAATCATAAAATGTTTGCTTGTAGATCAGGTTTTGGATGCCGTGTCCCTACACCGACGATTTTTCAGAGGACAAGGCAATCATCAAATGTTTGCTTGTAGATCAGGTTTTGGATGCCGTGTCCCTACACCGACGATTTTGCAGAGGGACAAGGCAATCATCAAATGTTTGCTTGTAGATCAGGTTTTGGATGCCGTGTCCCTACACCGACGATTTTTCAGAGGACACGGCAATCATAAAATGTTTGCTTGTAGATCAGGTTTTGAATGCCGTGTCCCTACACCGACGATTTTGCAGAGGGACACGGCAATCATCAAATGTTTGCTTGTAGATCAGGTTTTGGATGCGTCCCTACACCGACGATTTTTCAGAGGACACGGCAATCATCAAATGTTCGCTTGTAGATCAGGTTTTGGATGCGTCCCT
>NZ_BLAY01000565.1 GCF_020521235.1 Microseira wollei NIES-4236
ATTCTCCGGTTTTGAGACTTAGCATAAGCGCTCTTACGCCGCTCTATTTCTCGCTTTTTACGAGCTAACTTTTGATATGTTTTAGACTTTTTCCATTGGCGACTACCCGGTTTTACTTTACCTTTCTTCAAAACAATCTTACGCCCTACTTGAGCCGAAAAATCTCTTGAGTAGTTTTCTCTATTGCTGGCTCTTTGAGAGCGCTGCATCTGACGCTGTAACGCTTTGATTTCACTTTCGTATGCTGGTACTTGCTCTGCAAAGGCGAGCAGTCCAGCTTTATTGTCACCTACAAAAGCAATGTTGGAGATATTAATATCTAGCCCCATCACGCCATCAGTTACATAATTTTTCTCTTTTTGATAGGGCTGTCCCTCGTTAATTAACTGAACATACCAGCGCTGCTTACCATTGAGTTCTCGAGCCAGTGCGGTCTTGGGGTTCCCCCAAGTGGAGC
>NZ_BLAY01000566.1 GCF_020521235.1 Microseira wollei NIES-4236
AATCCTGCCGTGCCCCTAGGAAGCGTCACGGCGTCAAAGGTATCAAGCAATAACAGATAACTTGAATCCTGCCGTGCCCCTAGGAAGCGTCACGGCGTCAAAGGTATCAAGCAATAACAGATAACTTTAATCCTGCCGTGCCCCTAGGAAGCGTCACGGCGTCAAAGGTATCAAGCAATAACAGATAACTTGAATCGTGCCCTGCCCCTAGGAAGCGTCACGGCGTCAAAGGTATCAAGCAATAACAGATAACTTGAATCGTGCCCTGCCCCTAGGAAGCGTCACGGCGTCAAAGGTATCAAGCAATAACAGATAACTTGAATCCTGCCTTGCCCCTAGGAAGGGGCACGGCGTCAAAGGTATCAAGCAATAACAGATAACTTGAATCGTGCCCTGCCCCTAGGAAGGGGCACGGCGTCAAAGGTATCAAGCAATAACAGATAACTTGAATCGTGCC
>NZ_BLAY01000567.1 GCF_020521235.1 Microseira wollei NIES-4236
TCGCTTGCTGTACTTTCTCCTGCAAACGGGGTAATTGATCGAAAGCAGATTTAATCTCTACAAACATATCCGGTGCTAATTCTGGATAGATGCGAGGAACTCGCTTGAGACGGTTTGCCGCAACAAACGCGATCCGGGGAGTTAAACTTTAATCTACTTCAACCATTCTTTAACTTGAACAAGCGATAAAAGCCGCTTGGCCTAAGTATTTCAACGGTTATACTCTCAGGACTCATCTACCAGTAATTATATTTCTTCTGTAAAGATACCTAAAAAGTCATTGACGCACTCATACAACTTATGCCAGAATTTTTTTATTCAGCCTAGAAGTAGGTAAACAACCCGCCGCTAAATCGGAGTACCGATTATAGCGGGGGCTTTGAAAGAAGTCCAGAGTTTACCAGACTTAGGTGGCAACACCTACGTTATTGGCAAGAGTTAAAGACCTACCAGGGGA
>NZ_BLAY01000568.1 GCF_020521235.1 Microseira wollei NIES-4236
ATGCCCAGGGGCACGGCGTAGAATAAATTTTGGTTTATACCAAAGGTTGGAAAATGCCGTGCCCCTACAACTTGTATAAATGCCCAGGGGCACGGCGTAGAATAAATTTTGGTTTATACCAAAGGTTTTAAAATGCCGTGCCCCTACAACTTGCATAAATGCCCAGGGGCACGGCGTAGAATAAATTTTGGTTTATACCAAAGGTTGGAAAATGCCGTGCCCCTACAACTTGCATAAATGCCCAGGGGCACGGCGTAGAATAAATTTTGGTTTATACCAAAGGTTTTAAAATGCCATGTCCCTACAACTTGCATAAATGCCCAGGGGGCCACGGCGTAGAATAAATTTTGGTTTATACCAAAGGTTGGAAAATGCCGTGTCAATACAACTTGTATAAATGCCCAGGGGGCACGGCGTAGAATAAATTTTGGTTTATACCAAAGGTTGGAAAATGCC
>NZ_BLAY01000569.1 GCF_020521235.1 Microseira wollei NIES-4236
AATTTCGGGATGTAGGGGCACGGCATGTTTGAGCTGATCTACTACCCCATAACTTGATATTGCCGTGCCCCGACAAAAGTGCCGGGAAATAAATTTCGGGATGTAGGGGCACGGCATGTTTGAGCTGGTCTACTACCCCATAACTTGATGTTGCCGTGCCCCTACTTTCGGGGCACGCCATGTTTGAGCTGGTCTACTACCCAATAACTTGATGTTGCCGTGCCCCGACAAAAGTGCCGGGAAATAAATTTCGGGATGTAGGGGCACGGCATGTTTGAGCTGGTCTACTACCCCATAACTTGATATTGCCGTGCCCCTACTTTCGGGGCACGGCATGTTTGAGCTGATCTACTACCCCATAACTTGATATTGCCGTGCCCCGACAAAAGTGCCGGGAAATAAATTTCGGGATGTAGGGGCACGGCATGTTTGAGCTGATCTACTACCCAAT
>NZ_BLAY01000570.1 GCF_020521235.1 Microseira wollei NIES-4236
ACGGCATCAGAAATATTCTGGAGCCATCAAAATTTGATGATTGCCGTGTCCCTACCCGAACCCATGAAAAACGATCCGCAATCTTGTCGGGACGCATCAGAAATATTCTGGATAAATGAAAATTGTATGATTGCCTTGTCCCTACCCGAATTTATGAAAAACGATCCGCAATCTTGTAGGGACACGGCATCCAAGATATTCTGGATAAATGAAAATTGTATGATTGCCTTGTCCCTACCCGAATTTATGAAAAACGATCCGCAATCTTGTAGGGACACGGCATCAGAAATATTCTGGAGCCATCAAAATTTGATGATTGCCGTGTCCCTACCCGAATTTATGAAAAACGATCCGCAATCTTGTAGGGACACGGCATCAGAAATATTCTGGAGCCATCAAAATTTGATGATTGCCGTGTCCCTACCCGAATTTATGAAAAACGATCCGCA
>NZ_BLAY01000571.1 GCF_020521235.1 Microseira wollei NIES-4236
GATCGTTTTTCATAAATTCGGGTAGGGACACGGCGATCGTACAATTTTCACTTGGACAAAATATTTCTGATGCCGTGTCCCTACAAGATTGCGGATCGTTTTTCATAAATTCGGGTAGGGACACGGCGATCGTACAATTTTCACTTGGACAAAATATTTCTGATGCCGTGTCCCTACAAGATTGCGGATCGTTTTTCATAAATTCGGGTAGGGACACGGCAATCATACAATTTTCACTTGGACAAAATATTTCTGATGCCGTGTCCCTACAAGATTGCGGATCGTTTTTCATAAATTCGGGTAGGGACACGGCGATCGTACAATTTTGATGGCTCCAGAATATTTCTGATGCCGTGTCCCGACAAGATTGCGGATCGTTTTTCATAAATTCGGGTAGGGACACGGCGAGCGTACAATTTTCACTTGGACAGAATATTTCTGATGCCGT
>NZ_BLAY01000572.1 GCF_020521235.1 Microseira wollei NIES-4236
GGCAGAATGCCGTGCCCCGACAACCATAAATCAATGTAGGGGCACGGCGTCAATCACCTTTGGTATCCACCAAAGATGGCAGAATGCCGTGCCCCGACAAGGAATGGGGTGGCAGGTTTGCCGGTAGGGGCACGGCGTCAATCACCTTTGGTATCAACCAAAGATGGCAGAATGCCGTGCCCCGACAACCATAAATCAATGTAGGGGCACGGCGTCAATCACCTTTGGTATCAACCAAACATGGCAGAATGCCGTGCCCCGACAAGGAATGGGGTGGCAGGTTTGCCGGTAGAGGCACGGCGTGTAATAACGTTTGGTATCAACCAAAGATGGCAGAATGCCGTGCCCCGACAACCATCAATCAATGTAGGGGCACGGCGTCAATCACCTTTGGTATCAACCAAAGATGGCAGAATGCCGTGCCCCGACAACCATCAATCAATGTAGG
>NZ_BLAY01000573.1 GCF_020521235.1 Microseira wollei NIES-4236
ACCAATAGTGGGGACACGGCATTTGATCATCTTCTGATATAAACCAAAATTTATTGGGTGCCGTGTCCCTACCAATGCCCACCAATAGATTTCTGACTGTAGGGACACGGCATGAGATCATCTTCTGATATAAACCAAAATTTATTCGGCGCCGTCTCCCTACCAATGCGCACCAATAAATTTCTGGCTGTAGGGACACGGCATGAGATCATCTTCTGATATAAACCAAAATTTATTGGGTGCCGTCTCCCTACCAATGCCCACCAATAGTGGGGACACGGCATTTGATCATCTTCTGATATAAACCAAAATTTATTCGGCGCCTTGTCCCTACCAATGCCCACCAATAGATTTCTGACTGTAGGGACACGGCATGAGATCATCTTCTGATATAAACCAAAATTTATTGGGTGCCTTGTCCCTACCAATGCCCACCAATAGATTTCTG
>NZ_BLAY01000574.1 GCF_020521235.1 Microseira wollei NIES-4236
TGGCTCTTTTTATCCTATTGGTTGTCGGGGCACGGCGATTGAGCGGATTTTCGTTACCTGGAAAGCCTTTCTCTGCCGTGCCCCTACGCAATTTGATCTTTTTATCCTATTGGTTGTCGGGGCACGGCGATTGAGCGGATTTTCGCGATCGGGAAAGCCTTTCTCTGCCGTGCCCCAAAGCCATTGGCTCTTTTTATCCTATTGGTTGTCGGGGCACGGCGATTGAGCGGATTTTCGTTACCTGGAAAGCCTTTCTCTGCCGTGCCCCAAAGCAATTTGATCTTTTTATCCTATTGGTTGTCGGGGCACGGGGATTGAGCGGATTTTCGTTACCTGGAAAGCCTTTCTCTGCCGTGCCCCAAAGCAATTTGATCTTTTTATCCTATTGGTTGTCGGGGCACGGGGATTGAGCGGATTTTCGTTACCTGGAAAGCCTTTC
>NZ_BLAY01000575.1 GCF_020521235.1 Microseira wollei NIES-4236
CAAAATGACATCGAGTACAAATTAGGAAAGCACTAGGTTAACTATGACTCAAACAATCGACGACATCATCGCCCGCTTTGGGCAACAAGGTTGGATTGTCCAAAAAGCGAGAGAAAACTATTGGGTGTTGCGACCACTGGGGCTTTTTAACTACAAGATGTTTCTTATGGCCTACAATCCGTTTACCAACAAGTTCCAGATTGTCAAACCCCCAAATCCCGATTCGCACTACGACACTGCGCTGAAGATTTTGCAGGGGAGCAAAGGGGATGGGGGGGCTGGGGGGGCAAAGGGGAGCAAAGGGGAGCAAAGGGGATGGGGGAGCAAAGGGGATGGGGGAGCAAAGGGGATGGGGGAGCGGGGGATGAAGCAGTTGAGTCGAGAAACCTTTAAAAGTCATTTGGACTTGGACATCTACAAGAAGGCGTTTGAA
>NZ_BLAY01000576.1 GCF_020521235.1 Microseira wollei NIES-4236
CAACATTGTAGGGGCACGGCATCAGCAAGTGTTGTCGTCAAGCCAAAGTTGTTCACCTGCCGTGCCCCTACCCCCGTTGCTCGGAGATGGGAACCTGGTAATAACCGACACAACATTGTAGGGGCACGGCATCAGCAAGTGTTGTCGTCAAGCCAAAGTTGTTCACCTGCCGTGCCCCTACCCCCGTTGCTCGGAGATGGGAACCTGGTAATAACCGACACAACATTGTAGGGGCACGGCATCAGCAAGTGTTGTCGTCAAGCCAAAGTTGTTCACCTGCCGTGCCCCTACCCCCGTTGCTCGGAGATGGGAACCTGGTAATAACCGACACAACATTGTAGGGGCACGGCATCAGCAAGTGTTGTCGTCAAGCCAAAGTTGTTCACCTGCCGTGCCCCTACCCCCGTTGATCGGAGATGGGAACCTGGTAA
>NZ_BLAY01000577.1 GCF_020521235.1 Microseira wollei NIES-4236
ATGCCGTGCCTGGGGCACGGCGGGCAACCAATGTTGTTAATGAGTGCAAAAATGGTTGATGCCGTGCCTGGGGCACGGCGGGCAACCAATGTTGTTAATGAGTGCAAAAATGGTTGATGCCGTGCCTTTACTGCTACAAATCCAACTGGGCGCATTTCTGATAACACGAGCAAGTTTTCAGCAAAGGCGAAAGGGGACAGTAGGGGCACGGCATAGACAAATGTTTTGCATCAAGGCAAAATATTTAATGCCGTGCCCCTACACCCAGGGCAAGACATAGACAAATGTTTTTAATCAAGGCAAAATATTTAATGCCGTGCCCCTACACCCAGGGCACGGCATAGACAAATGTTTTTAATCGGGGCAAAATATTTAATGCCGTGCCCCTACACCCAGGGCACGGCATAGACAAATGTTTTGCATCAA
>NZ_BLAY01000578.1 GCF_020521235.1 Microseira wollei NIES-4236
GCACTTTTGGCGAAAATAAACACATTTCCCAAACTCCAAAAACAAATTAAATCCTGGTTAAAGGCAGGTGTAATGGATGGGAAAAACCTATTTCCAACTTCAGAGGGTACGCCACAGGGCGGGGTGATATCGCCGCTACTAGCTAATATTGCCTTACATGGGATGGAAATAAGACTCATGGAATTTGCCAAAACACTAGACATCCGAAATCCAAAAGGAAATCAATTGAGTTGGCAAACCAAGGTAAAGTCGCTGAGTTTCATAAGATACGCTGACGACTTTGTAGTCATACACGAAGATATAAACGTGGTGACTCAATGCCAAAAGATAATATCCGAATGGCTCAAAGGAATGGGACTGGAATTAAAACCCAGTCAAACAAAAACAACCCACACCCTCAATGAGTACAACGGAAATGTAGGG
>NZ_BLAY01000579.1 GCF_020521235.1 Microseira wollei NIES-4236
GTTAGCGTTAAACCGTCATTTCCATCTCCCTGCCACAATTGAATTTTAATACTTGTTCCACTAGGCTGTTCTATGAGATACTTTAAATACGCTCTATCTTTTGCAGCAGGTGACAAGGGCGCATCCCCAGAAAATACAGCCTCATTACCAGATACTGCTTCCTGCCTATATCCTACCGATATCAATTTATAATTTAGAGTTGCCCGATACTTGCTAGCATCCCAAACTTCATTAATAATTTCGCTAGTGAATTGAACCGGCATTATTTTACTAAATCAATCGTCTAATTAATTGTAACTGCATCGAGTCAAAGTTTTTCTAAAATTCTAGGAACTTGAGCAATACCTGCAACCAAAACCAAAGGCGCTAACTCTAATTGAGCCTACTTAGAGTCTCCCCCAAGAATTGCATCTAAAAGCA
>NZ_BLAY01000580.1 GCF_020521235.1 Microseira wollei NIES-4236
CCAACGATTAATCTGTCGGCGGGACAAGGCACAATCAATCTATCGCTGATGGGAAAATGTTAATCTTGCCGTGCCCCTACCACCAACGATTAATCTGTCGGCGGGACAAGGCACAATCAATCTATCGCTGATGGGAAAATGTTAATCTTGCCGTGCCCCTACCACCAACGATTAATCTGTCGGCGGGACAAGGCACAATCAATCTATCGGTGATGGGAAAATGTTAATCTTGCCGTGCCCCTACCACCAACGATTAATCTGTCGGCGGGACAAGGCACAATCAATCTATCGCTGATGGGAAAATGTTAATCTTGCCGTGCCCCTACCACCAACGATTAATCTGTCGGCGGGACAAGGCACAATCAATCTATCGCTGATGGGAAAATGTTAATCTTGCCGTGCCCCTACCACCAACGATT
>NZ_BLAY01000581.1 GCF_020521235.1 Microseira wollei NIES-4236
ATCCATTCCCGATTCGATATCAAAGTAGGGGCACGGCATCAGTCAGGTTGGTTGCCAGCAATAAATTCCTCCCTTGCCGTGCCCCGACCAATTATTCATATCCATTCCCGATTCGATATCAAAGTAGGGGCACGGCATCAGTCAGGTTGGTTGCCAGCAATAAATTCCTCCCTTGCCGTGCCCCGACCAATTATTCATATCCATTCCCGATTCGATATCAAAGTAGGGGCACGGCATCAGTCAGGTTGGTTGCCAGCAATAAATTCCTCCCTTGCCGTGCCCCGACCAATTATTCATATCAAGTTCGGTCGATTACCCATAATTGGCAGTCGGGACACGGCACGATTAACGTTATCTGTTTGTCCGAGATATCTCTGATGCCCTGTCCCTACGCAACAACTCTGTGAGGTTTTTT
>NZ_BLAY01000582.1 GCF_020521235.1 Microseira wollei NIES-4236
GTTATCTATGCCGTGCCGCTACAGGGGTACGGCATCTACAATTTTTGCATTATGCAGGCTTTCGGGGCACGGCATCTGCAATTTTTGGCGAGAAATCAAAAGTTATCTATGCCGTGCCGCTACAGGGGTACGGCATCTACAATTTTTGCATTATGCAGGCTTTCGGGGCACGGCATCTGCAATTTTTGGCGAGAAATCAAAAGTTATCTATGCCGTGCCGCTACAGGGGTACGGCATCTACAATTTTTGCATTATGCAGGCTTTCGGGGCACGGCATCTGCAATTTTTGGGGAGAAATCAAACGTTATCTATGCCGTGCCGCTACAGGGGTACGGCATCTACAATTTTTGCATTATGCAGGCTTTCGGGGCACGGCATCTGCAATTTTTGGCGAGAAATCAAA
>NZ_BLAY01000583.1 GCF_020521235.1 Microseira wollei NIES-4236
ATCGCTCAAAATGGATAGCTCAACTGCTTGACTCAAATACCCAACAAGTTTTAGCCACTCGCGCTTTTAAAGCCAGCGAAAAAGTCATGTTTGGGCGAGCCAAAAAGGTTCGCTATAAAGTACCTTCTAGATTTAGAAGCGTTGAAGGCAAAACCAACAAGCAAGGAATTAGGTGGAAAAACAACCAGCTAGTTTGGGGTAAATTAACCCTAAATCCTAATATTGACGAGCCCAGCCCTGTCATCCAACATGGCTTAAATCATCCGGTAAAATATGTTCGCCTTCTGTGGCACGCCAGATGCTCCACTTGGGGGAACCCCAAGACCGCACTGGCTCGAGAACTCAATGGTAAGCAGCGCTGGTATGTTCAGTTAATTAACGAGGGACAGCCCTATCAAAAAG
>NZ_BLAY01000584.1 GCF_020521235.1 Microseira wollei NIES-4236
GAAATATGTCAGGAAATCAATTTACAGATTTCGGGGCACGGCGTTCTACAATCTTTGGTAAAAATCAAAAGTTATTGGACGCCGTGCCCCTACGGGGGCGGGTTTATTTACGGGTTTCTCAAACTTGAAATATGCCGGGAAATCAATTTACAGATTTCGGGGCACGGCGTTCTACAATCTTTGGTAAAAATCAAAAGTTATTGCACGCCGTGCCCCTACGGTGGCGGGTTTATTTACGGGTTTCTCAAACTTGGAATATGCCAGGAAATCAATTTACAGATTTCGGGGCACGGCGTTCTACAATCTTTGGTAAAAATCAAAAGTTATTGGACGCCGTGCCCCTACGGGGGCGGGTTTATTTACGGGTTTCTCAAACTTGAAATATGTCAGGAAATACA
>NZ_BLAY01000585.1 GCF_020521235.1 Microseira wollei NIES-4236
TCGTGGATGGCAACGCTGATGGATGCCGTAGAATATCCTTTGGTGGTTGGGGCACGGCGGTAGAAAACCTTTTCGTGGATGGCAATGTCGATTGATGCCGTGCCCCTACTGGGATTGTTGATATCGTTTCCGGTGGCATCTAGGTGATTAAAATTGGTGGTTGGGGCACGGCGGTAGAAAACCTTCTCGTGGATGGCAATGTCGATTGATGCCGTGCCCCTACTGGGATTGTTGATATCGTTTCCGGTGGCATCTAGGTGATTAAAATTGGTGGTTGGGGCACGGCGGTAGAAAACCTTCTCGTTGATGGCAATGTCGATTGATGCCGTGCCCCTACTGGGATTGTTGATATCGTTTCCGGTGGCATCTAGGTGATTAAAATTGGTGGTTGGGG
>NZ_BLAY01000586.1 GCF_020521235.1 Microseira wollei NIES-4236
CTGGCAGTAGCACAGAAAAAAACGAGAATAATCAAAGCTGGAGGTGGTAGGCAACCAAAGTTAAGCTTGACCGACCAGGTTCTCCTGACATTAGTATATCTACATCACTTACCGACATTCCAGATGCGCTTGTGTTCAATTTGGAATAAGTGAATCAGCAGCCAATTATATATTTCACTACTGGCTAGGAATACTAAGGGAGCTGCTACCAGCGTCCCTGGTAGAACAAGTAAAAAAAAACGCAAGTCAATGGGAATGGATTGAATAAATATTAAGCCAATTTGAGTTAATAGTGGATTTGGCGAGCAATCCCGTGAAAGACCAACAGAGTATCAAGATCCAAAAAAGTATTACTCATGCCTGAAGAAAAGGCATACATTTAAAAACCAATTA
>NZ_BLAY01000587.1 GCF_020521235.1 Microseira wollei NIES-4236
AAAGGGTAGGGGCACGGCAGCAACAATCAAAGTTGTCAACTCAAAATTTTTGAACGCCGTGCCCCTACAATCAAATGTTGCCAGGGTAGGGACACGGCAGCAACAGAATTTGTTGCATCGGTCAAACTTTTTGAATGCCGTGTCCCTACAATCAAATGTTGCCAGGGTAGGGACACGGCATCAACAGAATTTGTTGCATCGGTCAAACTTTTTGAATGCCGTGTCCCTAGGATCAAATGTTGCAAGGGTAGGGACACGGCAGCCACAATCAAAGTTGTCAACTCAAAATTTTTGAACGCCGTGCCCCTACAATCAAATGTTGCCAGGGTAGGGACACGGCAGCAACAGAATTTGTTGCATCGGTCAAACTTTTTGAATGCCGTGTCCCTAC
>NZ_BLAY01000588.1 GCF_020521235.1 Microseira wollei NIES-4236
ACGGCATTTGACAATCTTTTGGTATAAACCAAAATTGATTCTACTGGTTGCCCAAGTAGGGACACGGCATTTGACAATCTTTTGGTATAAACCAAAATTGATTCTACTGGTTGCCCAAGTAGGGACAAGGCATTTTACAATCTTTTGGTATAAACCAAAATTGATTCTACTCGTTGCCCAAGTAGGGACAAGGCATTTTATAATCTTTTGGGATCAACCAAAATTGATTCTACTCGTTGCCCAAGTAGGGACAAGGCATTTTATAATCTTTTGGTATAAACCAAAATTGATTCTACTCGTTGCCCAAGTAGGGACACGGCATTTGACAATCTTTTGGTATAAACCAAAATTGATTCTACTCGTTGCCCAAGTAGGGACACGGCATTTGACA
>NZ_BLAY01000589.1 GCF_020521235.1 Microseira wollei NIES-4236
AAGAGAAGATTTTCCCCTCGCCGTGCCCCGACCACCAAACATTGATTAACCTGTAGGGGCACAGCAGCCAAAATCTGTGGCATAAGAGAAGATTTTCCCCTCGCCGTGCCCCGACCACCAAACATTGATTAACCTGTAGGGGCACAGCAGCCAAAATCTGTGGCATAAGAGAAGATTTTCCCCTCGCCGTGCCCCGACCACCAAACATTGATTAACCTGTAGGGGCACAGCAGCCAAAATCTGTGGCATAAGAGAAGATTTTCCCCTCGCCGTGCCCCGACCACCAAACATTGATTAACCTGTAGGGGCACAGCAGCCAAAATCTGTGGCATAAGAGAAGATTTTCCCCTCGCCGTGCCCCGACCACCAAACATTGATTAACC
>NZ_BLAY01000590.1 GCF_020521235.1 Microseira wollei NIES-4236
TGAAACATTGGTTGTCCAACCCGAAATATTGATCGTGCCGTGTCCCTACCAGGTTGCGGGTAAACCATCGTCAGTCGTTACGGTATGGATTTGACCAACAATGGGTGCCACAATCGACAATTGATCCTGGAATCTGTTGCAACAGTAGGGACAAGGCATGTGAAACATTGGTTGTCAACCCCGAAATATTGATCGTGCCGTGTCCCTACCAGGTTGCGGGTAACACCATCGTCAGTCGTTACGGTATGGGTTTGAGCACAGATGCGTGCCACAATCGACAATTGATCCAATAACCTGTGGCAAAAGTAGGGACAAGGCATGTGAAACATTGGTTGTCAAACCCGAAATATTGATCGTGCCGTGTCCCTACCAGGTTGCGGGTA
>NZ_BLAY01000591.1 GCF_020521235.1 Microseira wollei NIES-4236
TTGTATATGCCGATAAATCAAACAAATTTAACTGAATATACGACTGCTCATAGGCATGGTTCCTGGACTCCTAAGAGACGGCAACGATATCTTCGCCGGCATAACTTTCCCGCAGTCTGAGCCATGAGTCTTCGGATTTTTTGGCAAGACAATTCCGACGCGCTGTAAGGATTCAGGTGGAAGGGGCAGTCGCGGTGAGTGACAAAAACTTGGGTGGGAGTACACAGGAGATCTGCACTCACCGCGACTGCCCAGAAATCAGCTATTCTCGGTCAGTAGGACAAATTTTAAGTCGGTGTAGCAGGTATCAGGCTAGGGAAAGGTAACACCTGATGAGCAAAAGCCATCAACGCTGCACGTAAAAACTGCATCACCGAACGCC
>NZ_BLAY01000592.1 GCF_020521235.1 Microseira wollei NIES-4236
AGGGACGCATCCAAAACCTGATCTACAAGCGAACATTTGATGATTGCCGTGTCCTCTGAAAAATCGTCGGTGTAGGGACGCATCCAAAACCTGATCTACAAGCAAACATTTGATGATTGCCGTGTCCTCTGAAAAATCGTCGGTGTAGGGACACGGCATTCAAAACCTGATCTACAAGCAAACATTTTATGATTGCCGTGTCCTCTGCAAAATCGTCGGTGTAGGGACGCATCCAAAACCTGATCTACAAGCGAACATTTGATGATTGCCTTGTCCTCTGAAAAATCGTCGGTGTAGGGACACGGCATCCAAAACCTGATCTACAAGCAAACATTTTATGATTGCCTTGTCCTCTGAAAAATCGTCGGTGTAGGGACACG
>NZ_BLAY01000593.1 GCF_020521235.1 Microseira wollei NIES-4236
TCTCCCATTGATTCGAGATCGGCAGTTGGCGATGCTTTTGAATCAATTGCTGTGGCGGATGTTGGTGCGACCGCTGACGAAGAGGATGTTGCTGTTGCGGATATCTCTGGTGTTTCTCCCATAGATGGGACATCAGCTGTTGGCGATGCTTTGGAATCAATTGTTGTGGGGGATGTCGCTGTTGCGGATATCTCTGGTGTTTCTCCCATAGATGCGAGATCGGCAGTTGGCGATGCTTTGGAATCAATTGTTGTGGGGGATGTTGCTGTTGCGGATATCTCTGGTGTTTCTCCCATTGATTCGAGATCGGCAGTTGGCGATGCTTTTGAATCAATTGCTGTGGCGGATGTTGGTGCGACCGCTGACGAAGAGGATGTT
>NZ_BLAY01000594.1 GCF_020521235.1 Microseira wollei NIES-4236
ATTGTCGGGACACGGCATTCCACCAACTTTGCCCTGAGGGACAAAATTTATTGATGCCGTGTCCCTACGCCATACCAACTGGGTGCAACATCACATTGTCGGGACACGGCATTCCACCAACTTTGCCCTGAGGGACACTTACTTTAGCCTTAGTCCCTACGCCATACCAACTGGGTGCAACATCACATTGTCGGGACACGGCATTCCACCAACTTTGCCCTGAGGGACAAAATTTATTGATGCCCTGTCCCTACGCCATACCAACTGGGTGCAACATCACATTGTCGGGACACGGCATTCCACCAACTTTGCCCTGAGGGACAAAATTTATTGATGCCCTGTCCCTACGCCATACCAACTGGGTGCAACATCA
>NZ_BLAY01000595.1 GCF_020521235.1 Microseira wollei NIES-4236
GGGCACGGCATGTATCAAATTGGGACTGGTGCAAAATATCCCTGCTGCCGTGCCCCTACGGGTGCATCACCCAAACCCGGTTGGGGCACGGCATGTATCAAATTGGGACTGGTGCAAAATATCCCTGATGCCGTGCCCCTACTGGTGCATCACCCAAACCCGGTTGGGGCACGGCATGATTAACATCTGCCTTGGTCAAAATATCCCTGCTGCCGTGCCCCTACTGGTGAACCACCCAAACCCGGTTGGGGCACGGCATGATTAACATCTGCCTTGGTCAAAATATCCCTGCTGCCGTGCCCCTACGGGTGCATCACCCAAACCCGGTTGGGGCACGGCATGTATCAAATTGGGACTGGTGCAAAATATC
>NZ_BLAY01000596.1 GCF_020521235.1 Microseira wollei NIES-4236
ATTGCTTTGCTCCTGGTTGTTTTTTGGTTGCTAGAAGGTTGTTGAAAGTTAGTATGTTGCTAGAAGCTACCTGTTGTTTTCTGTTACTTGGTAGCAGCAACAATTTGAACGAAAGACTCAGAACTGTTAGATTCGGTTTGAGCACCAGCGATGATACTGGTGAAGGTGATGTCACCTTCACGAGCATCAGCGGTGGCAATCACTTGAGCAACGTTTCCTTCTAAACCACCCAAGTTGGTGTCTAAAGTCTTGACGATGCTTTCGGTAACGTTAGCTGTAACGGTCTTGGTTACCGTGTAGTTGCTGTTCATGTTGGTGCCACGACCACCAACGATTTCTTGGGTGGCATCTTCCAAATAGTTCAGGTCA
>NZ_BLAY01000597.1 GCF_020521235.1 Microseira wollei NIES-4236
TCCGTCTTTTTGGTATCCAAACCAGATCGTAGTTTACCCAGTCGACGGAATTTTTATTTCGCCGGTACTGTGGCATTTTTTAACTCGCTGGATTAGTATTTGATGTAGACAAGATTAACACAGCTACGAGGTGATAGATATTGCTGGCAAGTTATGTTGACAAATTGAGGCCAAATACATCCCAATCGACCAGTATGGCTAATTGGGTAAACATGCTTCGCAGTCATTACAACTGGTGTTTGAACGATAGGATTGTTCCAGACAATCAACAGTTGATTCACGGTGATTACTGCGACATTAGAACCAAGGTAGAGGTCTGTCCATTGACATGCTTCGTCAGCCAGAATGGCGCTGCTTCCAACCCCTGGA
>NZ_BLAY01000598.1 GCF_020521235.1 Microseira wollei NIES-4236
GGCAAATCTTGCTGATGCCGTGCCCCTACTGAGGTCAAAAATCTGGTTTTTAATCTTTGATGAATGATTTTTATATATTTCCTCTGAAATGCTGGGTTTTAAGTCTATGAGTTCTTGTGTCATTATCTTTTTACCTCGCTGTTTGATCTCGTTTTGAAATTGGTTGTCGGGGCACGGCGGTCAAGAATTTTCTCGTTAGTGGCAAATCTTGCTGATGCCGTGCCCCTACTGAGGTCAAAAACCTGGTTTTTAATCTTTGATGAATGATTTTTATATATTTCCTCTGAAATGCTGGGTTTTAAGTCTATGAGTTCTTGTGCCATTATCTTTTTACCTCGATGTTTGATCTGGTTTTGAAATTGGTTGTCG
>NZ_BLAY01000599.1 GCF_020521235.1 Microseira wollei NIES-4236
GGCAGAATGCCGTGCCCCGACAACCATAAATCAATGTAGGGGCACGGCGTCAATCACCTTTGGTATCCACCAAAGATGGCAGAATGCCGTGCCCCGACAAGGAATGGGGTGGCAGGTTTGCCGGTAGAGGCACGGCGTGTAATAACGTTTGGTATCAACCAAAGATGGCAGAATGCCGTGCCCCGACAACCATAAATCAATGTAGGGGCAAGGCGTCAATCACCTTTGGTTGATACCAAAGATGGCAGAATGCCGTGCCCCGACAACCATAAATCAATGTAGGGGCACGGCGTCAATCACCTTTGGTATCAACCAAAGATGGCAGAATGCCGTGCCCCGACAACCATAAATCAATGTAGGG
>NZ_BLAY01000600.1 GCF_020521235.1 Microseira wollei NIES-4236
GCATCAGTAATATTTCGTTGTGGGGCCAAAAATATCTATGCCGTGCCCCTACATCCCACCCAACACCTGTATGGGCACGGCATCAGTAATATTTCGTTGTGGGGCCAAAAATATCTATGCCGTGCCCATACATCCCACCCAACACCTGTATGGGCACGGCATCAGTAATATTTCGTTGTGGGGCCAAAAATATCTATGCCGTGCCCCTACATCCCACCCAACACCTGTAGGGGCACGGCATCAGTAATATTTCGTTGTGGGGCCAAAAATATCTATGCCGTGCCCCTACATCCCACCCAACACCTGTATGGGCACGGCATCAGTAATATTTCGTTGTGGGGCCAAAAATATCTATGC
>NZ_BLAY01000601.1 GCF_020521235.1 Microseira wollei NIES-4236
AAAGCTTGCACAGCTATTCACAAAAAGGATGGTTATTCGTATGCGGCATAGACCTTGCCCCTCCTTTCCTCTCACCGCCAAAGGTCGTACCGTTATGGCGGGAGTCTCCAGGAGGGAAGACAGATGACAGTAGCTACATCACAAATTGATCCTGTACGGCAAATCGCAGCAAAGTGGTAATATCAAGAGTTATGGGGAGAAGGTTTCGGAGATATCGATAAAATCTCTGTTGAAGAATTTAAAGAAGCGCAAATTATATTTCTCAAGTCCCTTCTTGTTGCTGCCAATGGGGATGGAAAAGTCACACCAAAAGAGAGACAGTGGGTCATTGGGCGAGGAGCAGTAGCTGGAGTAC
>NZ_BLAY01000602.1 GCF_020521235.1 Microseira wollei NIES-4236
CTTGACTCACGGAGTCTCACCTCCAAATGTAACCAGTTATCACCAGTCTCATTAACTGGGTTAACCGTCCCGTAAGCTTTTCAGCTACTTTAGGTTAAACGAATCGCACAACACCAGTTGTAATGACTGCGAAGCATGTTTACCCAATTAGCCATACTGGTCGATTGGGATGTATTTGGCCTCAATTTTTCAACATAACTTGCCAGCAATATCTATCACCTATTTGTAGCTGTGTTAATCTTGTCTACATCAAATACTAATCCAGCGAGTTAAAAAATGCCACAGTACCGGCGAAATAAAAATTCCGTCGACTGGGTAAACTACGATCTGGTTTGGATACCAAAAAGACGGA
>NZ_BLAY01000603.1 GCF_020521235.1 Microseira wollei NIES-4236
GGGAAAAATTCACCCCCCGACAGTAGGGACACGGCATTAACAATTTAGATAGTTTTGACAACTATTTATTTTGGCCGTGTCCCTACACCGTAATCGGGGAAAAATTCACCCCCCGACAGTAGGGACAAGGCATTAACAATTTAGATAGTTTTGACAACTATTTATTTTGGCCGTGTCCCTACACCGTAATCGGGAAAAATTCACCCCCCGACAGTAGGGACAAGGCAGCAACAATTTAGATAGTTTTGACAACTATTTATTTTGGCCGTGTCCCTACACCGTAATCGGGGAAAAATTCACCCCCCGACAGTAGGGACACGGCATTAACAATTTAGATAGTTTTGACAACT
>NZ_BLAY01000604.1 GCF_020521235.1 Microseira wollei NIES-4236
CAGTCGAAAGATGGTCAGATGCCGTGCCCCTACTGAGATCGATTTGCCGCCAGATCAATCGGGGTAGGGGCACGGCATCAGTCAGTTTTGTCGCCAGTCGAAAGATGGTCAGATGCCGTGCCCCTACTGAGATCGATTTGCCGCCAGATCAATCGGGGTAGGGGCACGGCATCAGAGTTTTGTCGCCAGTTGAAAGATGGTCAGATGCCGTGCCCCTACGACGACTGAGATCGATTTGCCGCCAGATCAATCGGGGTAGGGGCACGGCATCAGAGTTTTGTCGCCAGTCGAAAGATGGTCAGATGCCGTGCCCCTACTGAGATCGATTTGCCGCCAGATCAATCGGGGT
>NZ_BLAY01000605.1 GCF_020521235.1 Microseira wollei NIES-4236
TTTGGATCTTGATACTCTGTTGGTCTTTCACGGGATTGCTCGCCAAATCCACTATTAACTCAAATTGGCTTAATATTTCTTCAATCCATTCCCATTGACTTGCGTTTTTTTTTACTTGTTCTACCAGCGACGCTGGTAGCAGATCCCTTAGTATTCCTAGCCAGTAGTGAAATATATAATTGGCTGCTGATTCACTTAGTCCAAACTGGATTGAACTCCTAGCATCTGGAATGTCGGTAAGTGATGTAGATATACTAATGTCAGGAGAACCTGGTCGGTCAAGCTTAACTTTGGTTGCCTACCACCTCCAGCTTTGATTATTCTCGTTTTTTTCTGTGCTACTGCCAG
>NZ_BLAY01000606.1 GCF_020521235.1 Microseira wollei NIES-4236
TGATGGCTCCAGAATATTTCTGATGCCGTGTCCCGACAAGATTGCGGATCGTTTTTCATAAATTCGGGTAGGGACACGGCGATCGTACAATTTTCACTTGGACTGAATATTTCTGATGCCGTGTCCCGACAACATTGCCGATCGTTTTTCATAAATTCGGGTAGGGACACGGCGATCATCAAATTTTCATTTTTCAAGAATATTTCCGATGCCGTGTCCCGACAAGATTGCGGATCGTTTTTCATAAATTCGGGTAGGGACACGGCGATCGTACAATTTTCACTTGGACAAAATATTTCTGATGCCGTGTCCCTACAAGATTGCGGATCGTTTTTCATAAATTCGGGT
>NZ_BLAY01000607.1 GCF_020521235.1 Microseira wollei NIES-4236
GTGCCCCTACCGCCAACACCCACCACATGTAGGGGCACGGCATCAGCACATCTTCTTTTCCGGAAAGATCTTAATTGCCGTGCCCCTACCGCCAACACCCACCACATGCAGGGGCACGGCAGCAGCACATCTTCTGCCTTTCGCCAAAGATCTTAATTGCCGTGCCCCTACCGCCAACACCCACCACATGCAGGGGCACGGCAGCAGCAGATCTTCTTTTCCGGAAAGATCTTAATTGCCGTGCCCCTACCGCCAACACCCACCACATGCAGGGGCACGGCAGCAGCACATCTTCTTTTCCGGAAAGATCTTAATTGCCGTGCCCCTACCGCCAACACCCACCACATG
>NZ_BLAY01000608.1 GCF_020521235.1 Microseira wollei NIES-4236
ATCTTCTGATATAAACCAAAATTTATTGGGTGCCGTGTCCCTACCAATGCCCACCAATAGATTTCTGACTGTAGGGACACGGCATGAGATCATCTTCTGGTTGAGAGCAAAATTTATTGGGTGCCGTGTCCCTGCCAATGCCCACCAATAGATTTCTGACTGTAGGGACACGGCATGAGATCATCTTCTGGTTGAGAGCAAAATTTATTGGGTGCCGTGTCCCTACCAATGCGCACCAATAGTGGGGACACGGCATTTGATCATCTTCTGATATAAACCAAAATTTATTGGGTGCCGTGTCCCTACCAATGCCCACCAATAGATTTCTGACTGTAGGGACACGGCA
>NZ_BLAY01000609.1 GCF_020521235.1 Microseira wollei NIES-4236
TCTAGGTGGCCGTGCCCCAACAGCAAAAATATCGTTGGTTGTAGGGAACATAATTAACGTTGTTAAAATATCCCAGATCTAGGTGGCCGTGCCCCAACAGCAAAAATATCGTTGGTTGTAGGGAACATAATTAACGTTGTTAAAATATCCCAGATCTAGGTGGCCGTGCCCCAACAGCAAAAATATCGTTGGTTGTAGGGAACAAGATTAATGTGATTAAAATATCCCAGATCTAGGTGGCCGTGCCCCAACAGCAAAAATCCCGTTGGTTGTAGGGAACATAATTAACGTTGTTAAAATATCCCAGATCTAGGTGGCCGTGCCCCAACAGCAAAAATCCCGT
>NZ_BLAY01000610.1 GCF_020521235.1 Microseira wollei NIES-4236
GGGACACGGCACGATCAATTTTTGGTTTTGTGAGAAAGATGGTGGATGCCGTGTCCCTACATATCGATGGGGGTGCGATCAAAGATGGTCGCGGTAGGGACAAGGCACGATCAATTTTTGGTTTTGTGAGAAAGATGGTGGATGCCGTGTCCCTACATATCGATGGGGGTGTGATTTTTGTTGGTTTCTTGGGCAATCTTTGATTTTTTTTATTTCAGATTGTCGCGGTAGGGACAAGGCATGATGAATTTTTGGTCTTGTGGGAAAGATTTTGAATGCCGTGTCCCAGCAGATCGACGAGGGTATGGTGTAGGGACACGGCATGAGAATTTTTTGGTCTTGT
>NZ_BLAY01000611.1 GCF_020521235.1 Microseira wollei NIES-4236
TCTCCCATTGATTCGAGATCGGCAGTTGGCGATGCTTTTGAATCAATTGCTGTGGCGGATGTTGGTGCGACCGCTGACGAAGAGGATGTTGCTGTTGCGGATATCTCTGGTGTTTCTCCCATAGATGCGACATCAGCTGTTGGCGATGCTTTGGAATCAATTGTTGTGGGGGATGTCGCTGTTGCGGATATCTCTGGTGTTTCTCCCATAGATGGGACATCAGCTGTTGGCGATGCTTTGGAATCAATTGCTGTGGGGGATGTTGGTGCGACCGCTGACGAAGAGGATGTTGCTGTTGCGGATATCTCTGGTGTTTCTCCCATAGATGCGACATCAGCTGTT
>NZ_BLAY01000612.1 GCF_020521235.1 Microseira wollei NIES-4236
AGCTTTAGAATTGATAAAAAGACTGCTGGGAGAAGACCATCCCAATGTTGCCACCAGTTTGAATAATCTGGCAGGACTCTACGATTCTCAAGGACGCTACAGCGAAGCGGAACCCTTGTATTTGCAAGCTTTAGAATTGAGAAAAAGACTGCTGGGAGAAGACCATCCCAATGTTGCCACCAGTTTGAATAATCTGGCAGGACTCTACGATTCTCAAGGACGCTACAGCGAAGCGGAACCCTTGTATTTGCAAGCTTTAGAATTGATAAAAAGACTGCTGGGAGAAGACCATCCCAATGTTGCCACCAGTTTGAATAATCTGGCAGGACTCTACGATT
>NZ_BLAY01000613.1 GCF_020521235.1 Microseira wollei NIES-4236
AGATTGATCTCTCGGGGCACGGCATTCAATATACTTTGGCTGGTGAAACAGATTGATCGATGCCGTGTCCCTACTGGTGAAACTGGTGAAACTTATCGATCGATGCCGTGTCCCTACTGGTGAAACATATCGATCGATGCGTCCCTACTGGTGAAACCTGTCGATCGATCGGGACACGGCATGAATTAGACTTTGGCTGGTGAAACAGATTGATCGATGCCGTGTCCCTACTGGTGAAACATATCGATCGATGCGTCCCTACTGGTGAAACCTGTCGATCGATCGGGACACGGCATGAATTAGACTTTGGCTGGTGAAACAGATTGATCGATGCCGTG
>NZ_BLAY01000614.1 GCF_020521235.1 Microseira wollei NIES-4236
TTTCTACCAACCATTCAGCCACCTCCAAACCCAATGCTCCTAATCCACCAGTAATCCAATAACTCCCATCTGGTTGTATAGATAATTGCTCCTCATTAGTTTTTGTACTGATTTGCGGCATTGATACCAACCGTGCTACATATCGCTTGCCTTGACGGATAGCTATTTGATCTTCTGCATCGGGTGCTGTCAACTCCAACAGTAGTGCAAGCACTTTATCCTCTGTTGTCGCTTGTGCAGATAAGTCTAAACGCACACATCGTAATTCTGGATACTCTAGGGCAATGACTCGACCTAATCCCCACAAGCTGGTACCACTCAGTTGCATTGGCGCTGG
>NZ_BLAY01000615.1 GCF_020521235.1 Microseira wollei NIES-4236
TTGTGCTTGTTGAATTTGGATATTGCCGCCGGCAATATTTAAGCTGCCTCTAGCTGAGGCTTGAATATCTTTTGGTTGGAATGAGTCTAGGCTACCTGCGGCTTGTACTTGACCGCTGAAGGTTGCTGGTAAACGATTTGGCAATGTTGTTAAACGATGCAACTGGAGATTAGAGGCTTCTATAGCAGTTTGCCAGCGACCTTCGTTTAATTGTGCTTGTTGAATTTGGATATTGCCGCCGGCAATATTTAAGCTGCCTCTAGCTGAGGCTTGAATATCTTTTGGTTGGAATGAGTCTAGGCTACCTGCGGCTTGTACTTGACCGCTGAAGGTTGCT
>NZ_BLAY01000616.1 GCF_020521235.1 Microseira wollei NIES-4236
ATTATTCATATCAAGTTCGGTCGATTACCCATAATTGGCAGTCGGGACACGGCACGATTAACGTTATCTGTTTGTCCGAGATATCTCTGATGCCCTGTCCCTACGCAACAACTCTGTGAGGTTTTTTATGATGGGCAATTCAACGAACGTGATGTCATTAGCCATAAAACCAGTAGGGGCACGGCATCAGTCAGGTTGGTTGCCAGCAAAAAATTCCTCCCTTGCCGTGCCCCGACCAATTATTCAGATCCATTCCCGATTCGATATCAAAGTAGGGGCACGGCATCAGTCAGGTTGGTTGCCAGCAATAAATTCCTCCCTTGCCGTGCCCCTACCA
>NZ_BLAY01000617.1 GCF_020521235.1 Microseira wollei NIES-4236
ATTGCTAATTGCTAGAGAGAAGCTCAGTAATATCCTGACAGCCATTAGCCAGCCATTAGCATAACTAGCAAATTGCTAATTGCTAATTGCTAATTGCTAGAGAGAAGCTCAGTAATATCCTGACAGCCATTAGCCAGCCATTAGCATAACTAGCAAATTGCTAATTGCTAATTGCTAATTGCTAGAGAGAAGCTCAGTAATATCCTGACAGCGATTAGCCATTAGCCATTAGCATAACTAGCAAATTGCTAATTGCTAATTGCTAATTGCTAGAGAGAAGCTCAGTAATATCCTGACATTAGCGATTAGCCATTAGCCATTAGCATAACTAGCAAA
>NZ_BLAY01000618.1 GCF_020521235.1 Microseira wollei NIES-4236
GTAACTGCATCGAGTCAAAGTTTTTCTAAAATTCTAGGAACTTGAGCAATACCTGCAACCAAAACCAAAGGCGCTAACTCTAATTGAGCCTACTTAGAGTCTCCCCCAAGAATTGCATCTAAAAGCAGTCCACTATTGTTTCCGGCTGCCATATAAGGAGGGCGAGGTAAATCAACTTGTCTTGCGCTTAAGTTTCGATAAAAACGGCTCCGTACAGGGAAGTTGCAACTAATTTTAATTAAAACAGCCAGCCAAGGGAAAGGTAAAACATCTTGCTTAATAAATTCACCCTTACCGCTGTGCCAATTATAAATCAACGAATTCAATTGAAGCTCG
>NZ_BLAY01000619.1 GCF_020521235.1 Microseira wollei NIES-4236
AATGCCCGTACCCAGATCCCCTCATCAAAGGGTAGGGGCACGGCAGCAACAATCAAAGTTGTCAACTCAAAATTTTCTCCTGCCGTGTCCCTACAATCAAATGTTGCCAGGGTAGGGACACGGCAGCCACAATCAAAGTTGCATCGGTCAAATTTTTTGAATGCCGTGTCCCGACAATCAAAAATGCCCTTACCCAGATCCCCTCATGAAAGGGTAGGGGCACGGCAGCAACAATCAAAGTTGTCAACTCAAAATTTTTGAACGCCGTGCCCCTACAATCAAATGTTGCCAGGGTAGGGACACGGCAGCAACAGAATTTGTTGCATCGGTCAAAC
>NZ_BLAY01000620.1 GCF_020521235.1 Microseira wollei NIES-4236
ATTATTCATATCAAGTTCGGTCGATTACCCATAATTGGCAGTCGGGACACGGCACGATTAACGTTATCTGTTTGTCCGAGATATCTCTGATGCCCTGTCCCTACGCAACAACTCTGTGAGGTTTTTTTATGATGGGCAATTCAACGAACGTGATGTCATTAGCCATAAA
Source organism: Microseira wollei NIES-4236 (assembly GCF_020521235.1). Taxonomy (GTDB): domain Bacteria; phylum Cyanobacteriota; class Cyanobacteriia; order Cyanobacteriales; family Aerosakkonemataceae; genus Microseira; species Microseira wollei. Next base: position 170 of record NZ_BLAY01000620.1, read on the forward strand.
ACCAGTAGGGGCACGGCATCAGTCAGGTTGGTTGCCAGCAATAAATTCCTCCCTTGCCGTGCCCCGACCAATGATTCATATCCATTCCCGATTCGATATCAAAGTAGGGGCACGGCATCAGTCAGGTTGGTTGCCAGCAATAAATTCCTCCCTTGCCGTGCCCC
>NZ_BLAY01000621.1 GCF_020521235.1 Microseira wollei NIES-4236
GAATATTTCTGATGCCGTGTCCCGACAAGATTGCGGATCGTTTTTCATAAATTCGGGTAGGGACACGGCGAGCGTACAATTTTCACTTGGACAGAATATTTCTGATGCCGTGTCCCGACAAGATTGCCGACGATTTTTCTTCGGGTTGGCAGCATTGGGACACGGCGAGCGTACAATTTTCATTTATCCAGAATATTTCTGATGCGTCCCGACAAGATTGCGGATCGTTTTTCATAAATTCGGGTAGGGACACGGCAATCATCAAATTTTGATGGCTCCAGAATATTTCTGATGCCGTGTCCCGACAAGATTGCGGATCGTTTTTCATAAAT
>NZ_BLAY01000622.1 GCF_020521235.1 Microseira wollei NIES-4236
GGCTAGACAAACTAAGCCTGCCTACGCAGGCTGAGAATAGTTTTTGTATTTTAGACCGCGCAGGCGGTCAAAGTTTGTATAGAGGCTAGACAAACTAAGCCTGCCTACGCAGGCTGAGAATAGTTTTTGTATTTTAGACCGCGCAGGCGGTCAAAGTTTGTATAGTGGCTAGACAAACTAAGCCTGCCTACGCAGGCTGAGAATAGTTTTTGTATTTTAGACCGCGCAGGCGGTCAAAGTTTGTATAGAGGCTAGACAAACTAAGCCTGCCTACGCAGGCTGAGAATAGTTTTTGTATTTTAGACCGCGCAGGCGGTCAAAGTTTGTATAG
>NZ_BLAY01000623.1 GCF_020521235.1 Microseira wollei NIES-4236
TTGGCGATGCTTTTGAATCAATTGTTGTGGCGGATGTTGGTGCGACCGCTGACGAAGAGGATGTTGCTGTTGCGGATATCTCTGGTGTTTCTCCCATTGATTCGAGATCGGCAGTTGGCGATGCTTTTGAATCAATTGTTGTGGCGGATGTTGCTGTTGCGGATATCTCTGGTGTTTCTCCCATAGATTCCAGATCGGCAGTTGGCGATGCTTTTGAATCAATTGTTGTGGCGGATGTTGGTGCGACCGCTGACGAAGAGGATGTTGCTGTTGCGGATATCTCTGGTGTTTCTCCCATTGATTCGAGATCGGCAGTTGGCGATGCTTT
>NZ_BLAY01000624.1 GCF_020521235.1 Microseira wollei NIES-4236
TTTTGGGGCACGGCGTCCTAAAACCTTCGAGTTAAAGGCAAAGTCTATTGATGCCCTTGGTTTTTGGGGCAGGGCGTCCTAAAACCTTCGAGTTAGGGGCAAAGTCTATGGATGCCCTTGGTTGTTGGGGCAGGGCGTCCTAAAACCTTCGAGTTAAAGGCAAAGTCTATGGATGCCGTGCCCCTACCAGGATCTACGACCCCATTGAAAACGCCTATAGAGCGAGGGAAGGGGCGCTTAAAAAGCGTCCTAAAACCTTCGAGTTAAAGGCAAAGTCTATTGATGCCCTTGGTTTTTGGGGCACGGCGTCCTAAAACCTTCGAGTTA
>NZ_BLAY01000625.1 GCF_020521235.1 Microseira wollei NIES-4236
ATCAAATCCGGGTGTATCTGAATCATTGGTCGGGGCACGGCAAGGAAGGAACTTTATGCTGGCGGCAAAGCTTACTAATGCCGTGCCGCTACTATATCAAATCCGGGTGTATCTGAATCATTGGTCGGGGCACGGCAAGGAAGGAACTTTATGCTGGCGGCAAAGCTTACTAATGCCGTGCCGCTACTATATCAAATCCGGGTGCATCTGAATCATTGGTCGGGGCACGGCAGAGGAGGAACTTTGTACTGGGGAGAAAGCTTACTAATGCCGTGCCGCTACTATATCAAATCCGGGTGTATCTGAATCATTGGTCGGGGCACGGCA
>NZ_BLAY01000626.1 GCF_020521235.1 Microseira wollei NIES-4236
TCTCGGCGACGCAGCGAGGGTTGATCGTGCCGTGCCCCTACACCCCGCCGATGCCGCCCCGATCGCCCTGGCACGGCATTTGATATTCTCGGCGACGACGCCTGGGTTGATCGTGCCGTGCCCCTACACCCCGCCGATGCCGCCCCGATCGCCCTGGCACGGCATTTGATATTCTCGGCGACGCAGCGAGGGTTGATCGTGCCGTGCCCCTACTGAAATAAACAAAAACAGCAACACCGTTGATTGTAGGGGCACGGCATTTGATATTCTCGGCGACGCAGCGAGGGTTGATCGTGCCGTGCCCCTACACCCCGCCGATGCCGCCC
>NZ_BLAY01000627.1 GCF_020521235.1 Microseira wollei NIES-4236
ATGCCCTGCCCCTACACCCAGGGGCACGGCGTAGATAAATTTTGATTTACACCCAAAGATGGTAGAATGCCCTGCCCCTACACCCAGGGGCACGGCGTAGATAAATTTTGATTTACACCCAAAGATGGTAGGATGCCGTGCCCCTACACCCAGGGGCACGGCGTAGATCAATTTTGATTTACACCCAAAGATGGTAGGATGCCGTGCCCCTACACCCAGGGGCACGGCGTAGATCAATTTTGATTTACACCCAAAGATTGTAGGATGCCCTGCCCCTACACCCAGGGGCACGGCGTAGATCAATTTTGATTTACACCCAAAGAT
>NZ_BLAY01000628.1 GCF_020521235.1 Microseira wollei NIES-4236
ACCATTTTGGCCATGGTCAAAACAATCTGTTGCCCGCCGTGCCCTTAGGGGCACGGCATCAACCATTTTGGCCATGGTCAAAACAATCTGTTGCCCGCCGTGCCCCAAAAGGAGCGTGCAAAATATGGGCGGCAGTAGGGGCACGGCATCAACCATTTTGGCCATGGTCAAAACAATCTGTTGCCCGCCGTGCCCTAGGGGCACGGCATCAACCATTTTGGCCATGGTCAAAACAATCTGTTGCCCGCCGTGCCCCAAAAGGAGCGTGCAAAATATGTGCGGCAGTAGGGGCACGGCATCAACCATTTTGGCCATGGTCAAA
>NZ_BLAY01000629.1 GCF_020521235.1 Microseira wollei NIES-4236
GTCTGCTGCCGTGCCCCTACCACCTACCAATGCAACCGGACATGATATTACAGCAGTTTTCCATGGGTTGCAACACAGTTATTGTTGTAGGGGCACGGCAGCAATCAGCGCCCAAAACATGAAGGTTTTCTGCTGCCGTGCCCCTACCACCTACCAATGCAACCGGACATGATATTACAGCAGTTTTCCATGAGGTGCAACACAGTTATTGTTGTAGGGGCACGGCAGCAATCAGCGCCCAAAACATGAAGGTTGTCTGCTGCCGTGCCCCTACCACCTACCAATGCAACCGGACATGATATTACAGCAGTTTTCCATGGGT
>NZ_BLAY01000630.1 GCF_020521235.1 Microseira wollei NIES-4236
TTATGATTGCCGTGCCCCGACCGCCAACGAGATTGTGACAACAGGTGCATTCGTAGGGGCACGGCATGGGAAATAAAATTTCCCAGTGAAAATTTTATGATTGCCGTGCCCCGACCGCCAACGAGATTGTGACAACAGGTGCATTCGTAGGGGCACGGCATGGGAAATAAAATTTCCCAGTGAAAATTTTATGATTGCCGTGCCCCGACCGCCAACGAGATGGTGACAACAGGTGCATTCGTAGGGGCACGGCAAGGGATCTCCCGGATAATTTAACCACATATATAATGCCGTGCCCCGACCGCCAACGAGATGGTGACAA
>NZ_BLAY01000631.1 GCF_020521235.1 Microseira wollei NIES-4236
TTGAAGTGGTTGATGCCACCCGGCAAATCGTTCAAGATTGTCCTACAGGTACAAGGTTTGCAGATAACGAATTTTTCATCACCGGACGGGGCGGCATTCCACCGACTCCCAGAGAAGCACTTTCCCAAAATGCCATTGAGGTTGATTGGGTTACTCCTAACCCACAGGTGCAGGAGGGCAGAGGGGCAGGGGAGCCGCCTATTCCTAGCGAAATTGTAGAAGCAACTGGGTGGGTTAGGGGTGCCAATGGCGAGGTAATTCTTACTGCTAATCCGCCAACTGCAACGCCTTACGAAACTTGGTATCGTTCAATTCTCTGTCC
>NZ_BLAY01000632.1 GCF_020521235.1 Microseira wollei NIES-4236
CCGTGTCCCTGCGACATTGCCTCAAACGGGTTTGCTGCCTAGGGACACGGCAGCCAAAATCTTCTGTACAAATGAACATTTTATGATTGCCGTGTCCCTAGGACATTGCCTCAAACGGGTTTGCTGCCTAGGGACACGGCAGCCAAAATCTTCTGTACAAATGAACATTTTATGATTGCCGTGTCCGGCAGCCAAAATCTTCTGTACAAATGAACATTTTATGATTGCCGTGTCCCTGGGACATTGCCTCAAACGGGTTGGCTGCCTAGGGACACGGCAGCCGAAATCTTCTGTACAAATGAACATTTTATGATTGCCGTG
>NZ_BLAY01000633.1 GCF_020521235.1 Microseira wollei NIES-4236
TCGAGTCTTCTAAGATAAGCGAGGCAGAGCCTCTACAATCTGGCTCCCAGGCTGATCCTGGGAGCGAGTCAGGGAGGCTCTGCCTCGAGTCTTCTAAGATAAGCGAGGCAGAGCCTCTACAATCTGGTTCCCAGGCTGATCCTGGGAGCGAGTCAGGGAGGCTCTGCCTCGAGTCTTCTAAGATAAGCGAGGCAGAGCCTCTACAATCTGGCTCCCAGGCTGATCCTGGGAGCGAGTCAGGGAGGCTCTGCCTCGAGTCTTCTAAGATAAGCGAGGCAGAGCCTCTACAATCTGGCTCCCAGGCTGATCCTGGGAGCGAG
>NZ_BLAY01000634.1 GCF_020521235.1 Microseira wollei NIES-4236
ATCTTTTGGTATAAATCAAAATTGTTATACGCCTTGCCCCTACTCGCGAAACCGCAAAATATGGGCACGGCATTCCACAATCTTTTGGTATAAATCAAAATTGTTATACGCCTTGCCCCTACTCGCGCCACCGCAAAATACGGGCACGGCATTCCACAATCTTTTGGTATAAATCAAAATTGTTATACGCCGTGCCCCTACGCCACCGCAAAATATGGGCACGGCATTCCACAATCTTTTGGTATAAATCAAAATTGTTATACGCCTTGCCCCTACGCCACCGCAAAATATGGGCACGGCATTCCACAATCTTTTGGTA
>NZ_BLAY01000635.1 GCF_020521235.1 Microseira wollei NIES-4236
TGGTATTTCTCAAGGTGAAGGTTTTGGTTAGATTCCCCCCCACATTCACGTTACCCAAGTCCAGCGGTGTCGAGTTTCCATCGGTGAGTGAGGTATTGCCATCAAGGATTTCGATTTCCCCACTAGATGGTGTTGTGGATGATTGATTTACCGTAGCTTTGATGATGAAATTAAACGGATTCTCATCCCTATCACTCGTATTAAAAGAAATCGTTCCTTCCCGATTAGCTGCGGTTGCTGTATTGACATTAATCGTAAAAGAACCCGTGGCGTTTGGTGCGATGGTTGCCGGAAAGTCGCCTTGTAAACTAAACCC
>NZ_BLAY01000636.1 GCF_020521235.1 Microseira wollei NIES-4236
ATATTGCGTACATCGATTGTGGTAGGGGCAGGGCATCCACCACCTTGGCGCTGATGAAACATATTGTTGATGCCGTGCCCCTACTGCCAACGCAGACAAGAGATCAACCGCGTTGGCGCGGGTGAAACATATTGTGTGTATCGATTGTGGTAGGGGCAGGGCATCCACCACCTTGGCGCGGGTGAAAAATATTGTTGATGCCGTGCCCCTACTGCCAACGCAGACAAGAGATCAACCGCGTTGGCGCGGGTGAAAAAAATATTGCGTACATCGATTGTGGTAGGGGCAGGGCATCCACCACCTTGGCGCTGATGA
>NZ_BLAY01000637.1 GCF_020521235.1 Microseira wollei NIES-4236
TTGTGGGGTGGGCATCCTGCCCGCCCCAGGGAATAAAAACATAGATCAAGTGTCTTGTGGGGTGGGCATCCTGCCCGCCCCAGGGAATAAAAACATAGATCAAGTGTCTTGTGGGGTGGGCATCCTGCCCGCCCCAGGGAATAAAAACATAGATCAAGTGTCTTGTGGGGTGGGCATCCTGCCCGCCCCAGGGAATAAAAACATAGATCAAGTGTCTTGTGGGGTGGGCATCCTGCCCGCCCCAGGGAATAAAAACATAGATCAAGTGTCTTGTGGGGTGGGCATCCTGCCCGCCCCAGGGAATAAAAACAT
>NZ_BLAY01000638.1 GCF_020521235.1 Microseira wollei NIES-4236
TTTATTTATACCCAGTAGGGGCACGGCGTCGCATAAATTATCAAATGCCGTGCCCCGAATTGTGATGTTTATTTATACCCAGTAGGGGCACGGCGTCCCATAAATTTTGATTTCTAGCATAAATTATCAAATGCCGTGCCCCGAATTGTGATGTTTATTTATACCCAGTAGGGGCACGGCGTCCCATAAATTATAAAATGCCGTGCCCCGAATTGTGATGTTTATTTATACCCAGTAGGGGCACGGCGTCCCATAAATTTTGATTTCTAGCATAAATTATAAAATGCCGTGCCCCGAATTGTGATGTTTAT
>NZ_BLAY01000639.1 GCF_020521235.1 Microseira wollei NIES-4236
GGCATTTTGTTGGGACACGGCATCCGAAATATTCTGGAAAAATGCAAATTTGATGATTGCCGTGTCCCCAGGCAGAAACAAAGTTGATAAAATTGGAAATATTCCCCAAACAAACCGGGTTTATCTGAAAAATCGTCCGGCATTTTGTTGGGACACGGCATCCGAAATATTCTGGAAAAATGCAAATTTGATGATTGCCGTGTCCCCAGGCAGAAACAAAGTTGATAAAATTGGAAATATTCCCCAAACAAACCGGGTTTATCTGAAAAATCGTCCGGCATTTTGTTGGGACACGGCATCCGAAATATT
>NZ_BLAY01000640.1 GCF_020521235.1 Microseira wollei NIES-4236
TGCCTGTGCAGACGGTCTACCGGGGGTTGAGGCAACTCAATCTAGGCAAGTGTCGAAATCCCGAAGGGGAGTAACCAGGAAAGCCAAGCAGTGATGCTTGGAAGCCCGCGCTGTACCGTTAGGTCAGCGTCGGGAGGATGTCACCTCTAAACATGTGCTGCTCTCAATTTAATCGACCATGTTTTTAGCTTGTAGACGGGAAGCCCCGCGCTCTACCTGTACCCAGGTGAGCGTCGGGATGAGAGGCGCGTGAGTCGAGGTACGTTGCCTGACCAATGCCAGAGGCGAGGGAAGGCAACAGTGCCGAGA
>NZ_BLAY01000641.1 GCF_020521235.1 Microseira wollei NIES-4236
TGAAATTGAAGTTTTTTGACCCGGAAAATGGTCGCAGGGCGAAGAAGGTATTCCGGTTTACGATTGATGTCAGAGATCCGATGCCGGTTACTTTGGGTGAGGTGCGTTCTTGGTCTGTGCCGAAATAGGGCAGGACTTAGGTTTTCTATCACGTTATTAGATTCAACGACAGATCCCAGGCGTAGTAGCACAGCACGATTAACGTTATCAGAATAACCGAGATATTTAGGTTGCCCTGCCCCTACAGATCCGATCCCCCCTAACCCCCCTTGCTAAGGGGGGAACCGGAGAAGTTAAAGTCCCCCGCT
>NZ_BLAY01000642.1 GCF_020521235.1 Microseira wollei NIES-4236
ACGGAATTAATCGTAATTCCGTTATAGTTGGCGTCGCTGCTGGTAGCTGTATGAGAAATAGTGCCGCTATGATTTCCTTCGGCGACGTTATCGTTAATTGCACTAACTGTGACTGTTTGAGGAGTATTCCAGTTAGCTGAAGTGAAGGTTAAGCTAGTTGGCGATGTTCCGGTTTGCGTACCGTTGTTGATGGCAATGGTGACATCGGCAGTTGGTTGTGAAGTTAGTACAATTTCGTAGGTATCTGTCGCGCCACCTTCGGTGATATTCCTGCTACTGCCGGATTGGGTAATTGTGACTCCGGCG
>NZ_BLAY01000643.1 GCF_020521235.1 Microseira wollei NIES-4236
ACCCGAATTTATGAAAAACGATCCGCAATCTTGTCGGGACACGGCATCAGAAATATTCTGGAGCCATCAAAATTTGATGATTGCCGTGTCCCTACCCGAATTTATGAAAAACGATCCGCAATCTTGTCGGGACACGGCATCAGAAATATTCTGGAGCCATCAAAATTTGATGATTGCCGTGTCCCTACCCGAATTTATGAAAAACGATCCGCAATCTTGTCGGGACACGGCATCAGAAATATTCTGGAGCCATCAAAATTTGATGATTGCCGTGTCCCTACCCGAATTTATGAAAAACGATCCGC
>NZ_BLAY01000644.1 GCF_020521235.1 Microseira wollei NIES-4236
ATCTTGTATTGCACCCCATTGAAAACCACTGCAAAAAAGGTCAAAGATTTAGAGAAAAACAAGAAACAAGATAACTCAGGAAAATCTGCTCAACTGCTACAAGTTCTAGGCAAGTGCCGAGATCAGCGCCCAATCCCTGACTACAAACAAATTAATTTCATCAGTCAAATCAATGATATGTAGGGACAGGGCATCAGTAATTTTTGTCATCAGCGCCAAATTTTTCCGCTGCCGTGTCCCGGCAACAATCTTGTATTGCACCCCATTGAAAACCACTGCAAAAAAGGTCAAAGATTTAGAGAAA
>NZ_BLAY01000645.1 GCF_020521235.1 Microseira wollei NIES-4236
TCAATTGCTGTGGGGGATGTTGGTGCGACCGCTGACGAAGAGGATGTTGCTGTTGCGGATATCTCTGGTGTTTCTCCCATAGATGCGACATCAGCTGTTGGCGATGCTTTGGAATCAATTGCTGTGGGGGATGTCGCTGTTGCGGATATCTCTGGTGTTTCTCCCATAGATGGGACATCAGCTGTTGGCGATGCTTTGGAATCAATTGCTGTGGCGGATGTTGGTGCGACCGCTGACGAAGAGGATGTTGCTGTTGCGGATATCTCTGGTGTTTCTCCCATAGATGCGACATCAGCTGTT
>NZ_BLAY01000646.1 GCF_020521235.1 Microseira wollei NIES-4236
AAGTTGTCAACTCAAAATTTTTGAACGCCGTGCCCCTACAATCAAATGTTGCCAGGGTAGGGACACGGCAGCAACAGAATTTGTTGCATCGGTCAAACTTTTTGAATGCCGTGTCCCTACAATCAAAAATGCCCGTACCCAGATCCCCTCATCAAAGGGTAGGGGCACGGCAGCAACAATCAAAGTTGTCAACTCAAAATTTTTGAACGCCGTGCCCCTACAATCAAATGTTGCCAGGGTAGGGACACGGCAGCAACAGAATTTGTTGCATCGGTCAAACTTTTTGAATGCCGTGTCCC
>NZ_BLAY01000647.1 GCF_020521235.1 Microseira wollei NIES-4236
TTGCAAATACAAGGGTTCCGCTTCGCTGTAGCGTCCTTGAGAATCGTAGAGTCCTGCCAGATTATTCAAACTGGTGGCAACATTGGGATGGTCTTCTCCCAGCAGTCTTTTTATCAATTCTAAAGCTGGCAAATACAAGGGTTCCGCTTCGCTGTAGCGTCCTTGAGAATCGTAGAGTAATGCCAGATTATTCAAACTGGTGGCAACATCGGGATGGTCTTCTCCCAGCAGTCTTTTTCTCAATTCTAAAGCTTGCAAATACAAGGGTTCCGCTTCGCTGTAGCGTCCTTGAGAATCG
>NZ_BLAY01000648.1 GCF_020521235.1 Microseira wollei NIES-4236
TCACCTTTCCTTCTGGGTGCCGCCCCATTCCCTCAATCAATTTCCAGCTTACGGGGCACGGCATTTTACAATCTTTGGGTAAAATCAAAATTTATCCTGGCCGTGCTACTACAAGATCGCAGGATTTACCCACGATGAACCTATCACCAAAGTTTCTACTATGCAGAAAACCGATTTCTGGGCGTAATCTCATATCCGGTGGCATGGGCAAGGTCAGGCGCGGCGAATTGAACAACAGACGCGGGGAATGAAGATGGGGAAGAAATTACCGATATTCCTGATGTCCTTCACCTTTCC
>NZ_BLAY01000649.1 GCF_020521235.1 Microseira wollei NIES-4236
CACAAAACTTTCAACTCTCTTGTGGGGCAGGCAAGATGCCCACCCCACAAAACTTTCAACTCTCTTGTGGGGCAGGCAAGATGCCCACCCCACAAAACTTTCAACTCTCTTGTGGGGCAGGCAAGATACCCACCCCACAAAACTTTCAACTCTCTTGTGGGGCAGGCAAGATGCCCACCCCACAAAACTTTCAACTCTCTTGTGGGGCAGGCAAGATGCCCACCCCACAAAACTTTCAACTCTCTTGTGGGGCAGGCAAGATGCCCACCCCACAAAACTTTCAACTCTCTTGTGGGG
>NZ_BLAY01000650.1 GCF_020521235.1 Microseira wollei NIES-4236
AAATGCTGTAGGGGCACGGCAGATGTCCCATCTGGACTGGGGCAGAAATTTTCCCTGCTGGTGAACCACCCAAATGCTGTAGGGGCACGGCAGATGTCCCATCTGGACTGGGGCAGAAATTTTCCCTACTGGTGAACCACCCAAATGCTGTAGGGGCACGGCAGGTGTCCCATCTGGACTGGGGCAGAAATTTTCCCTGCCGTGCCCCTACTGGCGAACCACTGGTGAACCACCCAAATGCTGTAGGGGCAGGGCAGATGTCGCATCTGGACTGGGGCAGAAATTTTCCCTGCTGGT
>NZ_BLAY01000651.1 GCF_020521235.1 Microseira wollei NIES-4236
TTACCCAGATTATTTTGCGTCGTTGCCCAATTAACCGGAAAAGCATCGCGGGTGTAAATAGTCAGTGCCGCATGATAAGCAGCGATCGCATTTTCAATATTCTCTGCCTTCTCTCCCAATATCCTGTAAAGGTAAGCATTACCCAGATTATTTTGCGTACCTGCCCAATCAACCGGAAAAGCATCGCGGGTTCTAATAGTCAGTGCCGCATGATAAGCAGCGATCGCATTTTCAATATTCTCTGCCTTCTCTCCCAATATCCTGTTACTGTAAGCATTACCCAGATTATTTTGCGTA
>NZ_BLAY01000652.1 GCF_020521235.1 Microseira wollei NIES-4236
TCAGAGGACACGGCAATCATCAAATGTTCGCTTGTAGATCAGGTTTTGGATGCGTCCCTACACCGACGATTTTTCAGAGGGACACGGCAATCATAAAATGTTCGCTTGTAGATCAGGTTTTGGATGCGTCCCTACACCGACGATTTTTCAGAGGACAAGGCAATCATAAAATGTTTGCTTGTAGATCAGGTTTTGGATGCCGTGTCCCTACACCGACGATTTTTCAGAGGACACGGCAATCATCAAATGTTTGCTTGTAGATCAGGTTTTGGATGCCGTGTCCCTACACCGACGA
>NZ_BLAY01000653.1 GCF_020521235.1 Microseira wollei NIES-4236
TACTGGGATTGATGGGGTTGCAGTCAGGGTTTTCGCGGTACGGCATTCTATAATCTTGGGTGAGAAATCTTTGGCGATCGAAGCCGTGCCCCTACTGGGATTGATGGGGTTGCAGTCAGGGTTTTCGGGGCACGGCATTCTATAATCTTGGGTGAGAAATCTTTGGCGATCGAAGCCGTGCCCCTACTGGGATTGATGGGGTTGCAGTCAGGGGTTTCGCGGTACGGCATTCTATAATCTTGGGTGAGAAATCTTTGGTGATCGAAGCCGTGCCCCTACTGGGATTGATGGGGT
>NZ_BLAY01000654.1 GCF_020521235.1 Microseira wollei NIES-4236
ATCAACGATCCGATGGGTGTTTATGCCCGTTTGCCATTTAATTTCCGGATTGATTAGATCGCGATGGTAGGGGCACGGCATGATTAAATCTTGGATTAAGAACCGAAATATCTCTGATGCCGTGCCCCTACTTGGCGATCTGATTGATTAGGGTTTGTTTATTTGGTTTAATTTCCGGATTGATTAGATCGCGATGGTAGGGGCACGGCATGATTAAATCTTGGATTAAGAACCGAAATATCTCTGATGCCGTGCCCTGAAATCAATCAACGATCCGATGGGTGTTTATGCCC
>NZ_BLAY01000655.1 GCF_020521235.1 Microseira wollei NIES-4236
TGGTGGCTATAGTTTGTTGGGTATTGGAGTCAATTAGTTGAGCTATCCATTTGGAACGATTGCTAATTATTGTGGCATAGGCTTGAATGTCGTAATCGGAATATCTGTATTCTCGTCTTGCGGCGTTTAAGGCGTCGCTTCGGCTCGACTGAGCGCTCGCCGAACGTCTCGCTTTTTTGGACTGGCGATCTATTTGCTTGGCTAATTGGTAAGTTGAACAATTACGTACCAGATTCATTCTTGCCATCGCTTCGTTGAGGCAGGCATTGTATAGTTGCCGTGCTGCTTGAAAC
>NZ_BLAY01000656.1 GCF_020521235.1 Microseira wollei NIES-4236
CGTTAATCTGTTTGATCGTCTGTAGGGACACGGCATTTGACAATTTTGGGACGCCGTGTCCCCAGCAACACGTTAATCTGTTTGATCGTCTGTAGGGACACGGCATTTGACAATTTTGGGTATAAACGAAACATTATGCGACGCCGTGTCCCTACCAACGCGTTAATCTGTTTGATCGTCTGTAGGGACACGGCATTTGACAATTTTGGGACGCCGTGTCCCCAGCAACGCGTTAATCTGTTTGATCGTCTGTAGGGACACGGCATTTGACAATTTTGGGACGCCGTGTCCC
>NZ_BLAY01000657.1 GCF_020521235.1 Microseira wollei NIES-4236
AGGTCTGGTTTCTGCTCAACGGGAACCGAAGTAGAAGCACTTTCAGACGGCGTTTGAGTACTATCCGCCGTTGCCGTGTTGAGAATGTTACCGCCGGCGTCGATGTCAGCTTGAGTCACGGTGTAGGAACCTGTATAAGTCCAGGTTTCGTTCACATCCAATTGGCTATCGCTGTCGCTGTCGCCACTAGGTCCGGTGAGGGTGCCCAATTTCGGGTCGCTGACAGTTACACCCGTCAGGGTTTGGTTGCCGTTGTTATCTACAACGATGCTGTAGCTGATGACTTCGCCC
>NZ_BLAY01000658.1 GCF_020521235.1 Microseira wollei NIES-4236
CAACCGCCAAACTTTGATTTAACGACAAAATTTATTCAGGCCGTGCCCCAACAATCGTGACAATTGCGCCAAGTGGCATTCCATCATCAACGCGGGTAGGGGCACGGCAACCGCCAAACTTTGATTTAACGACAAAATTTATTCAGGCCGTGCCCCAACAATCGTGACAATTGCGTCAACAATATGGCATTCAACCATCAACGCGGGTAGGGGCACGGCAACCGCCAAACTTTGATTTAACGACAAAATTTATTCAGGCCGTGCCCCAACAATTATGACAATTGCGTCAAC
>NZ_BLAY01000659.1 GCF_020521235.1 Microseira wollei NIES-4236
GTGCCCCTACAGGTTGTGCCACCGATTGATTCGCCAACAGGTAGGGGCACGGCAGTATAAACCTTCTCTGTTTTGAGAACAATAGTTGCTGGTGCCGTGCCCCTACAGGTTGTGCCACCGATTGATTTGCCAACAGGTAGGGGCACGGCAGTATAAACCTTCTCTGTTTTGAGAACAATAGTTGCTGGTGCCGTGCCCCTACAGGTTGTGCCACCGATTGATTCGCCAACAGGTAGGGGCACGGCAGTATAGACGTTCTCTGTTTTGAGAACAATAGTTGCTGGTG
>NZ_BLAY01000660.1 GCF_020521235.1 Microseira wollei NIES-4236
CGCTGTAGCGGACTTGAGAGTTGTAGAGTCCTGCCAGATTATTCAAACTGAGGGCAACATCCGGATGGTCTTCTCCCAGCAGTCTTTTTCTCAATTGTAAAGCTTGCAAATACAAAGGTTCCGCTTCTCTGTAGCGGACTTGAGAATAGTATAGTTTTGCCAGATAATTCAAACTTTGGGCAACATCCGGATGGTCTTCTCCCAGCAGTCTTTTTCTCAATTGTAAAGCTTGCAAATACAAAGGTTCCGCTTCGCTGTAGCGGACTTGAGAATTGTAGAGTCCT
>NZ_BLAY01000661.1 GCF_020521235.1 Microseira wollei NIES-4236
ATCCCGTTGGTTGTAGGGAACATAATTAACGTTGTTAAAATATCCCAGATCTAGGTGGCCGTGCCCCAACAGCAAAAATCCCGTTGGTTGTAGGGAACATAATTAACGTTGTTAAAATATCCCAGATCTAGGTGGCCGTGCCCCAACAGCAAAAATCCCGTTGGTTGTAGGGAACATAATTAACGTTGTTAAAATATCCCAGATATAGGTGGCCGTGCCCCAACAGCAAAAATATCGTTGGTTGTAGGGAACATAATTAACGTTGTTAAAATATCCCAGATAT
>NZ_BLAY01000662.1 GCF_020521235.1 Microseira wollei NIES-4236
TTGCCGTGCCCCTACCCCAGGACGGCGGCGGCAATCTGGGGCATCAACCAACAGATTACGGTTGCCGTGCCCCTACCCCAGGACGGCGGCGGCAATCTGGGGCATCAACCAACAGATTACGGTTGCCCTGCCCCTACCCCAGGGCGGAAACCAACGATGCGGTTGACAAATTCTGCACCAGGTGATATGGCAGACGAAATGTAGGGGCACGGCGGCGGCAATCTGGGGCATCAACCAACAGATTACGGTTGCCGTGCCCCTACCCCAGGACGGCGGCGGCAAT
>NZ_BLAY01000663.1 GCF_020521235.1 Microseira wollei NIES-4236
CCCTCACCGGACCTAGTGGCGACAGCGACAGCGATAGCAAATTGGATGTGAACGAAACCTGGACTTATACAGGTGCCTACACCGTCACTCAAGCTGATATTGACAATGGCGGTAACATCCTGAACACGGCAACGGCGGATAGTACTCAAACAGGTTCTGAAAGTGCTTCTACTTCGGTTCCCGTTGAGCAGAAACCAGACCTCAACATCACCAAGACAGCCTCCGTACCGGGTGGCACCGCCGATGTGGTGGGCGAAGTCATCAGCTACAGCATCGTTGTAG
>NZ_BLAY01000664.1 GCF_020521235.1 Microseira wollei NIES-4236
GGTAGGGGCACGGCAGTATAAACCTTCTCTGTTTTGAGAACAATAGTTGCTGGTGCCGTGCCCCTACAGGTTGTGCCACCGATTGATTCGCCAACAGGTAGGGGCACGGCAGTATAAACCTTCTCTGTTTTGAGAACAATAGTTGCTGGTGCCGTGCCCCTACAGGTTGTGCCACCGATTGATTCGCCAACAGGTAGGGGCACGGCAGTATAAACCTTCTCTGTTTTGAGAACAATAGTTGCTGGTGCCGTGCCCCTACAGGTTGTGCCACCGATTGATT
>NZ_BLAY01000665.1 GCF_020521235.1 Microseira wollei NIES-4236
GCTGGGGATATTCAAATCACTGCATTGCCGCAACTAAAAACTGCTAGACCTTGGTACGCCGGGATTGATTCGACAGTACTGCAACAAAACGTCAAGCGTCTGGATATTGCCTACAAAAACTTCTTTGTTCGCGCAGCGTGCCCGAAGGGCATAGGCAGGGGGTTTCCCAAATTTAAGAATCGCAGCAACTTCACTTCGTTCACTTATGCGATGGGAGTGAAATCCCAAGGGAGCAAGATTTATTTACCCAAGTTGGGATGGATGCGATTCTACAACTCC
>NZ_BLAY01000666.1 GCF_020521235.1 Microseira wollei NIES-4236
TTTCTCCCATAGATGCGAGATCGGCAGTTGGCGATGCTTTGGAATCAATTGCTGTGGGGGATGTTGCTGTTGCGGATATCTCTGGTGTTTCTCCCATAGATGCGACATCAGCTGTTGGCGATGCTTTTGAATCAATTGCTGTGGGGGATGTCGCTGTTGCGGATATCTCTGGTGTTTCTCCCATAGATTCCAGATCGGCAGTTGGCGATTGTTTTGACCCGATTGTTGTGGCGGATGTTGGTGCGACCGCTGACGAAGAGGATGTTGCTGTTGCGGATA
>NZ_BLAY01000667.1 GCF_020521235.1 Microseira wollei NIES-4236
TCACCAAAGTTTCTACTATGCAGAAAACCGATTTCTGGGCGTAATCTCATATCCGGTGGCATGGGCAAGGTCAGGCGCGGCGAATTGAACAACAGACGCGGGGAATGAAGATGGGGAAGAAATTACCCTCTTCCTAATCTCCATCACCTTCATCACCTTTCCCTCTGGGTGCCGCCCCATTCCCTCAATCAATTTCCAGCTTACGGGGCACGGCATTTTACAATCTTTGGGTAAAATCAAAATTTATCCTGGCCGTGCTACTACAAGATCGCAGGATTT
>NZ_BLAY01000668.1 GCF_020521235.1 Microseira wollei NIES-4236
TTGATTCCAGATTCATTGATGTCGGGGCGATGCGTACAGGTAATGTAGGGGCACGGCAATACAGATAGATCGGTTTAAGATTTAAGATTGAGCGTGCCGTGCCCCTACCTCGTATTGATTGATTCCAGATTCATTGATGTAGTAGCACAGCATACATATACCTCGGTTTAAAGTTGAAGATTGAGCGTGCCGTGCCCCTACCCTGTATTGATTGATTCCAGATTCATTGATGTCGGGGCGATGCGTACAGGTAATGTAGGGGCACGGCAATACAGATA
>NZ_BLAY01000669.1 GCF_020521235.1 Microseira wollei NIES-4236
GGGACACGGCAATCATCAAATTTTGATGGCTCCAGAATATTTCTGATGCCGTGTCCCGACAAGATTGCGGATCGTTTTTCATAAATTCGGGTAGGGACACGGCGATCGTACAATTTTCACTTGGACAGAATATTTCTGATGCCGTGTCCCTACAAGATTGCGGATCGTTTTTCATAAATTCGGGTAGGGACACGGCAATCATCAAATTTTGATGGCTCCAGAATATTTCTGATGCCGTGTCCCGACAAGATTGCGGATCGTTTTTCATAAATTCGGGT
>NZ_BLAY01000670.1 GCF_020521235.1 Microseira wollei NIES-4236
GTCCCTACTGTCGGGGGGTGAATTTTTCCCCGATTACGGTGTAGGGACACGGCAAAAATAAATAGTTGTCAAAACTATCTAAATTGTTAATGCCGTGTCCCTACTGTCGGGGTGTGAATTTTTCCCCGATTACGGTGTAGGGACACGGCAAAAATAAATAGTTGTCAAAACTATCTAAATTGTTAATGCCGTGTCCCTACTGTCGGGGGGTGAATTTTTCCCCGATTACGGCGTAGGGACACGGCCAAAATAAATAGTTGTCAAAACTATCTAAATT
>NZ_BLAY01000671.1 GCF_020521235.1 Microseira wollei NIES-4236
GGGCACGGCATTCTACAATTTTTTTTGGGTACAAATCAAAAGTTATCGACGCCGTGCCCCAAAAACGACTTTAATCTGTGGGGAGAAATCAAAAGTTATCTACGCCTTGTCCCTCGTCGATAAATTTCCAGATTTCGGGGCACGGCATTCTACAATCTGTGGGGAGAAATCAAAAGTTATCGACGCCGTGCCCCAAAAACCCACATTTTGCCTAAGAAACCCGGTTTCTCTGAGAAACCGGGTTTATGGAAACGAAGCGAGGGCGATAAATGTCGAT
>NZ_BLAY01000672.1 GCF_020521235.1 Microseira wollei NIES-4236
TAATCTTGCCGTGCCCCTACCACCAACGATTAATCGGTCGGCGGGACAAGGCACAATCAATCTATCGGTGATGGGAAAATGTTAATCTTGCCGTGCCCCTACCACCAACGATTAATCGGTCGGCGGGGCACGGCACAATCAATCTATCGCTGATGGGAAAATGTTAATCTTGCCGTGCCCCTACCACCGACGATTAATCTGTCGGCGGGGCACGGCACAATCAATCTATCGGTGATGGGAAAATGTTAATCTTGCCGTGCCCCTACCACCAACGATT
>NZ_BLAY01000673.1 GCF_020521235.1 Microseira wollei NIES-4236
ACCGCAAAATATGGGCACGGCATTCCACAATCTTTTGGTATAAATCAAAATTGTTATACGCCTTGCCCCTACGCCACCGCAAAATATGGGCACGGCATTCCACAATCTTTTGGTATAAATCAAAATTGTTATACGCCTTGCCCCTACGCCACCGCAAAATATGGGCACGGCATTCCACAATCTTTTGGTATAAATCAAAATTTTTATACGCCGTGCCCCTACTCGCGAAACCGCAAAATATGGGCACGGCATTCCACAATCTTTTGGTATAAATCAA
>NZ_BLAY01000674.1 GCF_020521235.1 Microseira wollei NIES-4236
TGGTTCAGTTTGCCCTAGGGACACGGCATGAGATACGCTGTTAAACCATGGGAGATCTCTATATTGCCGTGTCCCTACAACGATGGGGCGGCTTGTGTTGGTTCAGTTTGCCCTAGGGACACGGCATTACATAGGTTGTTAAACTATCCGAGATCTCTATATTGCCGTGTCCCTACAACGATGGGGCGGCTTGTGTTGGTTCAGTTTGCCCTAGGGACACGGCATTACATAGGTTGTTAAACTATCCGAGATCTCTATATTGCCGTGTCCCTACAA
>NZ_BLAY01000675.1 GCF_020521235.1 Microseira wollei NIES-4236
ATCCAGCACCATCGGTTTGGTAGGGGCACGGCAGGAGAAAACGATCTACAAGCGCAGATTTGATGCTTGCCGTGCCGCCACCAGCGAAGCCAATCCAGCACCATCGGTTTGCTAGGGGCACGGCAGGAGAAAACGATCTACAAGCGCAGATTTGATGCTTGCCGTGCCGCCACCAGCGAAGCCAATCCAGCACCATCGGTTTGGTAGGGGCACGGCAGGAGAAAACGATCTACAAGCTCTGATTTGATGCTTGCCGTGCCGCCACCAGCGAAGCC
>NZ_BLAY01000676.1 GCF_020521235.1 Microseira wollei NIES-4236
CAGGTGTTTATAGCGGATTGCCGCCCCATGAGGTACATGAGGGAAACTCAAGCAGACAAGCAAGACAAGGGAGAAAAGGGAGATGAGGAAGACTCTTGAACTAGAAGAAATTTCTTCCCCATCTTCCTCATCTTCGTTATGCTGTGCCTGACCCAGGCAATCTGCTGTATCGGTGAGGTATTGATGGGCGGGGTTTTGGGGCACGGCAGCGAAGTCTTTTGATCGGGTAGAGAGATGGTTGATGCCGTGCCCCTACAGATCGTGGGTGTGGCG
>NZ_BLAY01000677.1 GCF_020521235.1 Microseira wollei NIES-4236
AGAATGCCGTGCCCCCACAGTCTGAAATTTGTTTGATTAAACACACCGAAAGTAGGGGCACGGCGTCGATAACTTTTGATTTCTCTGCCCAGATTATAGAATGCCGTGCCCCCACAGTCTGAAATTTGTTTGATTAAACACACCGCAAGTAGGGGCACGGCGTCGATAACGTTTGATTTCTCTCGCCAGATTATAGAATGCCGTGCCCCCACAGTCTGAAATTTGTTTGATTAAACACACCGAAAGTAGGGGCACGGCGTCGATAACGTTTGA
>NZ_BLAY01000678.1 GCF_020521235.1 Microseira wollei NIES-4236
CATCTTTGGGTGTAAATCAAAATTTATCTACGCCGTGCCCCTGGGTGTAGGGGCAGGGCATTCTACCATCTTTGGGTGTAAATCAAAATTTATCTACGCCGTGCCCCTGGGTGTAGGGGCAGGGCATCCTACAATCTTTGGGTATAAATCAAAATTGATCTACGCCGTGCCCCTGGGTGTAGGGGCAGGGCATCCTACAATCTTTGGGTGTAAATCAAAATTTATCTACGCCGTGCCCCTGGGTGTAGGGGCAGGGCATCCTACAATCTTT
>NZ_BLAY01000679.1 GCF_020521235.1 Microseira wollei NIES-4236
AACTCTTTGACAGGCGAGACGCCTATCCCACAAGAGTTGTTGGAGAAGTCTAATAGAATGGTCCAAAAAACAAACTCTTTGACAGGCGAGACGCCTATCCCACAAGAGTTGTTGGAGAAGTCTAATAGAATGGTCCAAAAAACAAACTCTTTGACAGGCGAGACGCCTATCCCACAAGAGTTGTTGGAGAAGTCTAATAGAATGGTCCAAAAAACAAACTCTTTGACAGGCGAGACGCCTATCCCACAAGAGTTGTTGGAGAAGTCTAATA
>NZ_BLAY01000680.1 GCF_020521235.1 Microseira wollei NIES-4236
CACGGCATTCCACCAACTTTGCCCTGAGGGACAAAATTTATTGATGCCCTGTCCCTACGCCATACCAACTGGGTGCAACATCACATTGTCGGGACACGGCATTCCACCAACTTTGCCCTGAGGGACACTTACTTTAGCCTTAGTCCCTACGCCATACCAACTGGGTGCAACATCACATTGTCGGGACACGGCATTCCACCAACTTTGCCCTGAGGGACAAAATTTATTGATGCCCTGTCCCTACGCCATACCAACTGGGTGCAACATCA
>NZ_BLAY01000681.1 GCF_020521235.1 Microseira wollei NIES-4236
GGGGCACGGCAGCGAAGTCTTTTGATCGGGTAGAGAGATGGTTGATGCCGTGCCCCTACAGATCGTGGGTGTGGCGATCGTTGAGGGTAGGGGCAATCATCGCTAGACTTCGCGTACAGAGATGGTTGATGCCGTGCTACTACAGGTGTTTATAGCGGATTGCCGCCCCATGAGGTACATGAGGGAAACTCAAGCAGACAAGCAAGACAAGGGAGAAAAGGGAGATGAGGAAGACTCTTGAACTAGAAGAAATTTCTTCCCCATCTTCC
>NZ_BLAY01000682.1 GCF_020521235.1 Microseira wollei NIES-4236
TTTCTCTAAATCTTTGACCTTTTTTGCAGTGGTTTTCAATGGGGTGCAATACAAGATTGTTGCCGGGACACGGCAGCGGAAAAATTTGGCGCTGATGACAAAAATTACTGATGCCCTGTCCCTACATGTCATTGATTTGACTGATGAAATTAATTTGTTTGTAGTCAGGGATTGGGTGCTGCTCTCGGCACTTGCCTAGAACTTGTAGCAGTTGAGCAGATTTTCCTGAGTTATCTTGTTTCTTGTTTTTCTCTAAATCTTTGACCTT
>NZ_BLAY01000683.1 GCF_020521235.1 Microseira wollei NIES-4236
TTGATATCGTTTCCGGTGGCATCTAGGTGATTAAAATTGGTGGTTGGGGCACGGCAATAGAAAACCTTCTCGTGGATGGCAACGCTGATGGATGCCGTATCATATCCTTTGGTGGTTGGGGCACGGCAATAGAAAACCTTCTCGTGGATGGCAACGCTGATGGATGCCGTAGAATATCCTTTGGTGGTTGGGGCACGGCGGTAGAAAACCTTCTCGTTGATGGCAATGTCGATTGATGCCGTGCCCCTACTGGGATTGTTGATATCGT
>NZ_BLAY01000684.1 GCF_020521235.1 Microseira wollei NIES-4236
GATTTTCTGAGATAGATTTTTGAGAACGGCTTACTTGCCAGATCAATCTAGAGAGAGCGAGTGTATGCACGCGATCAATCACAGCAGAAAGCAGCGAGGTAAGTCGGTTTTTTTTACTAGCTAAGGAGAATGTAATGTCGTTAGAAATTTTGGCAAAAGTCAAAGAGTTCATTGTCAGAATGGTGAAAGACCAAGATTTCCGCGCCCAACTAATGAGCGGGAAAGTCGAACAAATTAGAACAGCGATGCTAGAAAGTGGCTATAACT
>NZ_BLAY01000685.1 GCF_020521235.1 Microseira wollei NIES-4236
GCTCAACGGGAACCGAAGTAGAAGCACTTTCAGACGGCGTTTGAGTACTATCCGCCGTTGCCGTGTTGAGAATGTTACCGCCGGCGTCGATGTCAGCTTGAGTCACGGTGTAGGCACCTGTGTAAGTCCAGGTTTCGTCCACATCCAATTTGCTATCGCTGTCGCTGTCGCCACTAGGTCCGGTGAGGGTGCCCAATTTCGGGTCGCTAACGGTTACACCCGTCAGGGTTTGGTTGCCGTTGTTATCTACAACGATGCTGTAGCTG
>NZ_BLAY01000686.1 GCF_020521235.1 Microseira wollei NIES-4236
CGATCAAATAGATTAACGCGTTGGTAGGGACACGGCGTCCCATAATTTTTGGACCCAAAATTGTCAAATGCCGTGTCCCTACAGACGATCAAATAGATTAACGCGTTGGTAGGGACACGGCGTCCCATAATTTTTGGACCCAAAATTGTCAAATGCCGTGTCCCTACAGACGATCAAATAGATTAACGCGTTGGTAGGGACACGGCGTCCCAAAATTGTCAAATGCCGTGTCCCTACAGACGATCAAATAGATTAACGCGTTGGT
>NZ_BLAY01000687.1 GCF_020521235.1 Microseira wollei NIES-4236
GCTTTTATCCGACGATGGGGGCGGGCTTTTTCGCAAGCAAGGGCAACCGATAGTTCTTCAAAACATCCCTTTTCAATTACCAATTCAACATTTACGTCCTTATTTAAGCGCTACTCAAGAAGTTTTACTTGTGGGTACTTTAGGTCACGTGAATGCAATGACTAACAGCGTGCTAGCAACTGGAACAGTTTTAGGATGCAACAGGCCCAAACCAGGAAGCGCCAGTAAACCAGGTGCTACAACCAACGGGGAAAGTTCGTTTG
>NZ_BLAY01000688.1 GCF_020521235.1 Microseira wollei NIES-4236
AAATTCCTCCCTTGCCGTGCCCCGACCAATTATTCAGATCCATTCCCGATTCGATATCAAAGTAGGGGCACGGCATCAGTCAGGTTGGTTGCCAGCAATAAATTCCTCCCTTGCCGTGCCCCTACCAATGATTCAGATCCATTCCCGATTCGATATCAAAGTAGGGGCACGGCATCAGTCAGGTTGGTTGCCAGCAATAAATTCCTCCCTTGCCGTGCCCCGACCAATTATTCATATCAAGTTCGGTCGATTACCCATAATTG
>NZ_BLAY01000689.1 GCF_020521235.1 Microseira wollei NIES-4236
GCAATAAATTCCTCCCTTGCCGTGCCCCGACCAATGATTCATATCCATTCCCGATTCGATATCAAAGTAGGGGCACGGCATCAGTCAGGTTGGTTGCCAGCAATAAATTCCTCCCTTGCCGTGCCCCTACCAATTATTCAGATCCATTCCCGATTCGATATCAAAGTAGGGGCACGGCATCAGTCAGGTTGGTTGCCAGCAATAAATTCCTCCCTTGCCGTGCCCCGACCAATTATTCATATCAAGTTCGGTCGATTACCCA
>NZ_BLAY01000690.1 GCF_020521235.1 Microseira wollei NIES-4236
TCTGAAGTTGGAAATAGGTTTTTCCCATCCATTACACCTGCCTTTAACCAGGATTTAATTTGTTTTTGGAGTTTGGGAAATGTGTTTATTTTCGCCAAAAGTGCTTCATGGTTGATTTTATCGAAACCATCTAAACATATTTGGCTTTTTGCCTAATTGCGTTGTATATTGCTTCGATGGCATCATGACATGAGCGTCCGGGTCTAAATCCGTAAGAATTAACCTCGAAACGCGCTTCCCATTCCGGTTCGAGTGCTAGTT
>NZ_BLAY01000691.1 GCF_020521235.1 Microseira wollei NIES-4236
ACCTGTTGCAACAGTAGGGACACGGCATGTGAAACATTGGTTGTCAAACCCGAAATATTGATCGTGCCGTGTCCCTACCAGGTTGCGGGTAAAACCATCGTCAGTCGTTACGGTATGGATTTGACCACAGATGCGTGCCACAATCGACAATTGATCCAATAACCTGTTGCAACAGTAGGGACACGGCATGTGAAACATTGGTTGTCAAACCCGAAATATTGATCGTGCCGTGTCCCTACCAGGTTGCGGGTAAAACCATCG
>NZ_BLAY01000692.1 GCF_020521235.1 Microseira wollei NIES-4236
CTCTCGCCAGATTATAGAATGCCGTGCCCCCACAGTCTGAAATTTGTTTGATTAAACACACCGAAAGTAGGGGCACGGCGTCGATAACGTTTGATTTCTCTCGCCAGATTATAGAATGCCGTGCCCCAAAAGCCTGAAATTTGTTTGATTAAACACACCGAAAGTAGGGGCACGGCGTCGATAACGTTTGATTTCTCTCGCCAGATTATAGAATGCCGTGCCCCCACAGTCTGAAATTTGTTTGATTAAACACACCGAAA
>NZ_BLAY01000693.1 GCF_020521235.1 Microseira wollei NIES-4236
TTTCCATCTTGTGGGATAGGCATCTTGCCTGTCTGATTTCCATCTTGTGGGATAGGCATCTTGCCTGTCTGATTTCCATCTTGTGGGATAGACATCTTGCCTGTCTGATTTCCATCTTGTGGGATAGACATCATGCCTGTCTGATTTCCATCTTGTGGGATAGGCATCTTGCCTGTCTGATTTCCATCTTGTGGGATAGGCATCTTGCCTGTCTGATTTCCATCTTGTGGGATAGGCATCTTGCCTGTCTGATTTCCATC
>NZ_BLAY01000694.1 GCF_020521235.1 Microseira wollei NIES-4236
GGTTGGGGCACGGCATGTATCAAATTGGGACTGGTGCAAAATATCCCTGCTGCCGTGCCCCTACTGGTGAACCACCCAAACCCGGTTGGGGCACGGCATGATTAACATCTGCCTTGGTCAAAATATCTCTGGCGCCGTGCCCCTACTGGTGCATCACCCAAACCCGGTTGGGGCACGGCATGTATCAAATTGGGACTGGTGCAAAATATCCCTGCTGCCGTGCCCCTACTGGTGAACCACCCAAACCCGGTTGGGGCACG
>NZ_BLAY01000695.1 GCF_020521235.1 Microseira wollei NIES-4236
TATTTTGGTAAAACCCAACAATATCATCATGCCGATTGGGTGTAGGGGCACGGCAATACAAATATGTTGGTAAAACCCAACAATATCATCATGCCGATTGGGTGTAGGGGCACGGCAATACAAATATTTTGGTAAAACCCAACAATATCATCATGCCGATTGGGTGTAGGGGCACGGCAATACAAATATTTTGGTAAAACCCAACAATATCATCATGCCGATTGGGTGTAGGGGCACGGCAATACAAATATGTTGGTAAA
>NZ_BLAY01000696.1 GCF_020521235.1 Microseira wollei NIES-4236
TTGATTCCAGATTCATTGATGTCGGGGCGATGCGTACAGGTAATGTAGGGGCACGGCAATACAGATAGATCGGTTTAAGATTTAAGATTGAGCGTGCCGTGCCCCTACCCTGTATTGATTGATTCCATATTAATTGATGTCGGGGTGATGGGTACAGGTAATGTAGGGGCACGGCAATACAGATAGATCGGTTTAAGATTTAAGATTGAGCGTGCCGTGCCCCTACCCTGTATTGATTGATTCCAGATTCATTGATGTC
>NZ_BLAY01000697.1 GCF_020521235.1 Microseira wollei NIES-4236
TACATTACCTGTACGCATCGCCCCGACATCAATGAATCTGGAATCAATCAATACAGGGTAGGGGCACGGCACGCTCAATCTTCAACTTTAAACCGAGGTATATGTATTGCCGTGCCCCGACATCAATTAATATGGAATCAATCAATACGAGGTAGGGGCACGGCACGCTCAATCTTAAATCTTAAACCGATCTATCTGTATTGCCGTGCCCCTACATTACCTGTACGCATCGCCCCGACATCAATGAATCTGGAATCAA
>NZ_BLAY01000698.1 GCF_020521235.1 Microseira wollei NIES-4236
AAATGCCAGACGATTTTTCAGATAAACCCGGTTTGTTTGGGGAATATTTCCAATTTTATCAACTTTGTTTCTGCCTGGGGACACGGCAATCATCAAATTTGCATTTTTCCAGAATATTTCGGATGCCTTGTGCCTACATGCCGGACGATTTTTCAGATAAACCCGGTTTGTTTGGGGAATATTTCCAATTTTATCAACCAGGTTTCTGCCTGGGGACACGGCAATCATCAAATTTGCATTTTCCCAGAATATTTCGGAT
>NZ_BLAY01000699.1 GCF_020521235.1 Microseira wollei NIES-4236
CTGGTGCCGTGCCCCTACAGGTTGTGCCACCGATTGATTCGCCAACAGGTAGGGGCACGGCAGTATAAACCTTCTCTGTTTTGAGAACAATATTTGCTGGTGCCGTGCCCCTACAGGTTGTGCCACCCATCGATTCGCCAACAGGTAGGGGCACGGCAGTATAAACCTTCTCTGTTTTGAGAACAATAGTTGCTGGTGCCGTGCCCCTACAGGTTGTGCCACCGATTGATTCGCCAACAGGTAGGGGCACGGCAGTAT
>NZ_BLAY01000700.1 GCF_020521235.1 Microseira wollei NIES-4236
TCTAATCAATCCGGAAATTAAATGGCAAACGGGCATAAACACCCATCGGATCGTTGATTGATTTCAGGGCACGGCATCAGAGATATTTCGGTTCTTAATCCAAGATTTAATCATGCCGTGCCCCTACGATGGCGATCTAATCAATCCGGAAATTAAATGGCAAACGGGCATAAACACCCATCGGATCGTTGATTGATTTCAGGGCACGGCATCAGAGATATTTCGGTTCTTAATCCAAGATTTAATCATGCCGTGCCC
>NZ_BLAY01000701.1 GCF_020521235.1 Microseira wollei NIES-4236
GGTGTTTGATCGGTTTTGGGACACGGCAGGCGAGATATTTTGCCAGATACAGATAACTTCAACATGCCGTGCCCCTACATGGGGGGCGTTGTGACTGGGTGTTTGATCGGTTTTGGGACACGGCATGCGAGATATTTTGCCAGATACAGATAACTTCAACATGCCGTGCCCCTACATGGGGGGCGTTGTGACTGGGTGTTTGATCGGTTTTGGGACACGGCATGGGAAATATTTTGCCAGATACAGATAACTTCAACA
>NZ_BLAY01000702.1 GCF_020521235.1 Microseira wollei NIES-4236
TTATCTATGCCGTGCCGCTACAGGGGTACGGCATCTACAATTTTTGCATTATGCAGGCTTTCGGGGCACGGCATCTGCAATTTTTGGCGAGAAATCAAAAGTTATCTATGCCGTGCCGCTACAGGGGGAAGGCATCTGCAATTTTTGGCGAGAAATCAAAAGTTATCTATGCCGTGCCGCTACAGGGGTACGGCATCTACAATTTTTGCATTATGCAGGCTTTCGGGGCACGGCATCTGCAATTTTTGGCGAGAAAT
>NZ_BLAY01000703.1 GCF_020521235.1 Microseira wollei NIES-4236
TTATCTATGCCGTGCCGCTACAGGGGTACGGCATCTACAATTTTTGCATTATGCAGGCTTTCGGGGCACGGCATCTGCAATTTTTGGGGAGAAATCAAACGTTATCTATGCCGTGCCGCTACAGGGGGAAGGCATCTGCAATTTTTGGGGAGAAATCAAACGTTATCTATGCCGTGCCGCTACAGGGGTACGGCATCTACAATTTTTGCATTATGCAGGCTTTCGGGGCACGGCATCTGCAATTTTTGGCGAGAAAT
>NZ_BLAY01000704.1 GCF_020521235.1 Microseira wollei NIES-4236
GGCTGAGCCTGGGAACGAGTTTGGCGAGGCTGAGCCTCTGGGATCTTGTTCCCTGGCTGAGCCTGGGAACGAGTTAGGCGAGGCTGAGCCTCTGGGATCTTGTTCCCTGGCTGAGCCTGGGAACGAGTTAGGCGAGGCTGAGCCTCTGGGATCTTGTTCCCTGGCTGAGCCTGGGAACGAGTTTGGCGAGGCTGAGCCTCTGGGATCTTGTTCCCTGGCTGAGCCTGGGAACGAGTTTGGCGAGGCTGAGCCTCTGG
>NZ_BLAY01000705.1 GCF_020521235.1 Microseira wollei NIES-4236
TGATCTGGCGGCAAATCGATCTCAGTCTTCGTAGGGGCACGGCATCTGACCATCTTTCGACTGGCGACAAAACTGACTGATGCCGTGCCCCTACCCCGATTGATCTGGCGGCAAATCGATCTCAGTCTTTGTAGGGGCACGGCATCTGACCATCTTTCGACTGGCGACAAAACTGACTGATGCCGTGCCCCTACCCCGATTGATCTGGCGGCAAATCGATCTCAGTAGGGGCACGGCATCTGACCATCTTTCGACTG
>NZ_BLAY01000706.1 GCF_020521235.1 Microseira wollei NIES-4236
CGCCAAACTTTGATTTAACGACAAAATTTATTCAGGCCGTGCCCCAACAATTATGACAATTGCGTCAACAATATGGCATTCAACCATCAACGCGGGTAGGGGCACGGCAACCGCCAAACTTTGATTTGGCGACAAAATTTATTCAGGCCGTGCCCCAACAATTATGACAATTGCGTCAACAATATGGCATTCAACCATCAACGCGGGTAGGGGCACGGCAACCGCCAAACTTTGATTTAACGACAAAATTTATTCA
>NZ_BLAY01000707.1 GCF_020521235.1 Microseira wollei NIES-4236
CCATGTTCAGCAGGAAATATCACCCTGTAGGGGCACGGCATCCGAATATTTTGATGGCAGCGCAAACTTGATTATTGCCGTGCCCCGACAACCATGTTCAGCAAGAAATACCACCCTGTAGGGGCACAAATCCGAATATTTTGATGGCAGCGCAAACTTGATTATTGCCGTGCCCCGACAACCATGTTCAGCAAGAAATACCACCCTGTAGGGGCACGGCATCCGAATATTTTGATGGCAGCGCAAACTTGATTAT
>NZ_BLAY01000708.1 GCF_020521235.1 Microseira wollei NIES-4236
CGAAATATTACTGATGCCGTGCCCATACAGGTGTTGGGTGGGATGTAGGGGCACGGCATAGATATTTTTGGCCCCACAACGAAATATTACTGATGCCGTGCCCATACAGGTGTTGGGTGGGATGTAGTAGCACGGCATAGATATTTTTGGCCCCACAACGAAATATTACTGATGCCGTGCCCATACAGGTGTTGGGTGGGATGTAGGGGCACGGCATAGATATTTTTGGCCCCACAACGAAATATTACTGATGCCG
>NZ_BLAY01000709.1 GCF_020521235.1 Microseira wollei NIES-4236
TATCTCGGATAATTTAACAAAATTAATCCTGCCGTGCCCCTACCACCAACAGGCACGGGGTGCCAAGATATCTCGGATAATTTAACAAAATTAATCCTGCCGTGCCCCTACCACCAACAGGCACGGGTTCCAAGATATCTCGGATAATTTAACAAAATTAATCCTGCCGTGCCCCTACCACCAACAGGCACGGGGTGCCAAGATATCTCGGATAATTTAACAAAATTAATCCTGCCGTGCCCCTACCACCAACAGG
>NZ_BLAY01000710.1 GCF_020521235.1 Microseira wollei NIES-4236
CTGACCATCTTTCGACTGGCGACAAAACTCTGATGCCGTGCCCCTACCCCGATTGATCTGGCGGCAAATCGATCTCAGTCGTCGTAGGGGCACGGCATCTGACCATCTTTCGACTGGCGACAAAACTGACTGATGCCGTGCCCCTACCCCGATTGATCTGGCGGCAAATCGATCTCAGTCTTCGTAGGGGCACGGCATCTGACCATCTTTCGACTGGCGACAAAACTGACTGATGCCGTGCCCCTACCCCGATTGA
>NZ_BLAY01000711.1 GCF_020521235.1 Microseira wollei NIES-4236
AATCTTGTGGGTTAGGCATCCTGCCTGCCAAAGAGATTCTTTTTTGCACCAGTCTAATAGACCTCTGCCATAAATCTTGTGGGTTAGGCATCCTGCCTGCCAAAGAGATTCTTTTTTGCACCAGTCTGGTAGACCTCTGCCATAAATCTTGTGGGTTAGGCATCCTGCCTGCCAAAGAGATTCTTTTTTGCACCAGTCTAATAGACCTCTGCCATAAATCTTGTGGGTTAGGCATCCTGCCTGCCAAAGAGATTCT
>NZ_BLAY01000712.1 GCF_020521235.1 Microseira wollei NIES-4236
TACCCAAAATTGTCAAATGCCGTGTCCCTACAGACGATCAAACAGATTAACGTGTTGCTGGGGACACGGCGTCCCAAAATTGTCAAATGCCGTGTCCCTACAGACGATCAAACAGATTAACGTGTTGGTAGGGACACGGCGTCCCAAAATTGTCAAATGCCGTGTCCCTACAGACGATCAAATAGATTAACGCGTTGCTAGGGACACGGCGTCCCCAAATTTTTGGTTTATACCCAAAATTGTCAAATGCCGTGT
>NZ_BLAY01000713.1 GCF_020521235.1 Microseira wollei NIES-4236
TAGGGACACGGCATCAATAAATTTTGTCCCTCAGGGCAAAGTTGGTGGAATGCCGTGTCCCGACAATGTTGTGTTGCACCCAGTTGGTATGGCGTAGGGACACGGCATCAATAAATTTTGTCCCTCAAGGCAAAGTTGGTGGAATGCCGTGTCCCGACAATGTGATGTTGCACCCAGTTGGTATGGCGTAGGGACACGGCATCAATAAATTTTGTCCCTCAGGGCAAAGTTGGTGGAATGCCGTGTCCCGACAAT
>NZ_BLAY01000714.1 GCF_020521235.1 Microseira wollei NIES-4236
CCGGAAATTGATTTCCGGGCGGGCTATGATGCTGGTGTAATATCTGAATTTAATTGCCCGATTGCTGCCAGGTTGGTGATGGGTGAAGTATTGCTGACAACAATCACAAATCGCCCAGCCTTTTTAGGGTTTCGAGGTCATTTTGGAAATCTTCAACATCATAATTGACGCAGATACCGCGACTGGCAAGTTCTTTTTGGAATTCGATTAAATTCATTCCGGCGAGGCGACGGGCTGTGCCAGTGCCGATTTTGG
>NZ_BLAY01000715.1 GCF_020521235.1 Microseira wollei NIES-4236
AGCGACAGGGTAACGCACCAATCAATCAACTCAACTCTGAAAGTAGGGTGCGTTAGCGACAGGGTAACGCACCAATCAATCAACTCAACTCTGAAAGTAGGGTGCGTTAGCGACAGGGTAACGCACCAATCAATCAACTCAACTCTGAAAGTAGGGTGCGTTAGCGACAGGGTAACGCACCCATCAATCAACTCAACTCTGAAAGTAGGGTGCGTTAGCGACAGGGTAACGCACCAATCAATCAACTCAACTCTG
>NZ_BLAY01000716.1 GCF_020521235.1 Microseira wollei NIES-4236
TCTTGATATATCATCGCCGCCACAGGGATGGTCCCGACACGGCAGACAAAAATCTTCGCTTTGGTTAAACAGCTTCTCTTGCCTTGTCCCTACAACCGATGATCTTGATATATCATCGCCGCCACAGCGATGGTCCCGACACGGCAGACAAAAATCTTCGCTTTGGTTAAACAGCTTCTCTTGCCTTGTCCCTACAACCGATGATCTTGATATATCATCGCCGCCACAGGGATGGTCCCGACACGGCAGACAAAA
>NZ_BLAY01000717.1 GCF_020521235.1 Microseira wollei NIES-4236
CACCTTTGGTATCAACCAAAGATGGCAGAATGCCGTGCCCCGACAACCATAAATCAATGTAGGGGCACGGCGTCAATCACCTTTGGTATCAACCAAAGATGGCAGAATGCCGTGCCCCGACAACCATCAATCAATGTAGGGGCACGGCGTCAATCACCTTTGGTATCAACCAAAGATGGCAGAATGCCGTGCCCCGACAACCATAAATCAATGTAGGGGCACGGCGTCAATCACCTTTGGTATCAACCAAAGATG
>NZ_BLAY01000718.1 GCF_020521235.1 Microseira wollei NIES-4236
GGGGCACGGCATGTATCAAATTGGGACTGGTGCAAAATATCCCTGCTGCCGTGCCCCTACTGGTGAACCACCCAAACCCGGTTGGGGCACGGCATGATTAACATCTGCCTTGGTCAAAATATCCCTGATGCCGTGCCCCTACTGGTGCATCACCCAAACCCGGTTGGGGCACGGCATGTATCAAATTGGGACTGGTGCAAAATATCCCTGCTGCCGTGCCCCTACTGGTGAACCACCCAAACCCGGTTGGGGCAC
>NZ_BLAY01000719.1 GCF_020521235.1 Microseira wollei NIES-4236
GCTGGGGATATTCAAATCACTGCATTGCCGCAACTAAAAACTGCTAGACCTTGGTACGCCGGGATTGATTCGACAGTACTGCAACAAAACGTCAAGCGTCTGGATATTGCCTACAAAAACTTCTTTGAAGGCAGGGGGTTTCCCAAATTTAAGAATCGCAGCAACTTCACTTCGTTCACTTATGCGATGGGAGTGAAATCCCAAGGGAGCAAGATTTATTTACCCAAGTTGGGATGGATGCGATTCTACAACTCC
>NZ_BLAY01000720.1 GCF_020521235.1 Microseira wollei NIES-4236
AAACAGTCACAGTTAGTGCAATTAACGATAACGTCGCCGAAGGAAATCATAGCGGCACTATTTCTCATACAGCTACCAGCAGCGACGCCAACTATAACGGAATTACGATTAATTCCGTCACCGCCAATATCACCGACAACGATACCGCCGGAGTCACAATTACCCAATCCGGCAGTAGCAGGAATATCACCGAAGGTGGCGCGACAGATACCTACGAAATTGTACTAACTTCACAACCAACTGCCGATGTCACCA
>NZ_BLAY01000721.1 GCF_020521235.1 Microseira wollei NIES-4236
ACGCGGGTAGGGGCACGGCAACCGCAAAACTTTGATTTAACGACAAAATTTATTCAGGCCGTGCCCCAACAATTATGACAATTGCGTCAACAATATGGCATTCAACCATCAACGCGGGTAGGGGCACAGCAACCGCAAAACTTTGATTTAACGACAAAATTTATTCAGGCCGTGCCCCAACAATTATGACAATTGCGTCAACAATATGGCATTCAACCATCAACGCGGGTAGGGGCACGGCAACCGCAAAACTTT
>NZ_BLAY01000722.1 GCF_020521235.1 Microseira wollei NIES-4236
TTGGCGGCCAAATTTATTGATGCCGTGTCCCTACAATGTTGTGTTGATTCTGTGAATCAGCAAGCGTAGGGACACGGCAGGAGAAAAACATTGATTTGGCGGCCAAATTTATTGATGCCGTGTCCCTGCAATGTTGTGTTGATTCTGTGAATCAGCAAGCGTAGGGACACGGCAGGAGAAAAACATTGATTTGGCGGCCAAATTTATTGATGCCGTGTCCCTACAATGTTGTGTTGATTCTGTGAATCAGCAAGC
>NZ_BLAY01000723.1 GCF_020521235.1 Microseira wollei NIES-4236
AGATCAGGTTTTGGATGCCGTGTCCCTACACCGACGATTTTTCAGAGGACACGGCAATCATCAAATGTTCGCTTGTAGATCAGGTTTTGGATGCCGTGTCCCTACACCGACGATTTTTCAGAGGACAAGGCAATCATCAAATGTTCGCTTGTAGATCAGGTTTTGGATGCCGTGTCCCTACACCGACGATTTTTCAGAGGACACGGCAATCATCAAATGTTTGCTTGTAGATCAGGTTTTGGATGCCGTGTCCCT
>NZ_BLAY01000724.1 GCF_020521235.1 Microseira wollei NIES-4236
TACCCCCGTTGATCGGAGATGGGAACCTGGTAATAACCGACGCAACATTGTAGGGGCACGGCATCAGCAAGTGTTGTCGTCAAGCCAAAGTTGTTCACCTGCCGTGCCCCTACCCCCGTTGATCGGACATGGGAACCTGGTAATAACCGACGCAACATTGTAGGGGCACGGCATCAGCAAGTGTTGTCGTCAAGCCAAAGTTGTTCACCTGCCGTGCCCCTACCCCCGTTGATCGGAGATGGGAACCTGGTAATA
>NZ_BLAY01000725.1 GCF_020521235.1 Microseira wollei NIES-4236
GTCAAGCGGCAGCATTACAGCAGATTGTGACTTGGTGGAATACAGCCCTTGGGGCTGAGTTTGTCAAGCGGCAGCATTACAGCAGATTGTGACTTGGTGGAATACAGCCCTTGGGGCTGAGTTTGTCTAGCGGCAGCATTACAGCAGATTGTGACTTGGTGGAATACAGCCCTTGGGGCTGAGTTTGTCTAGCGGCAGCATTACAGCAGATTGTGACTTGGTGGAATACAGCCCTTGGGGCTGAGTTTGTCTAGC
>NZ_BLAY01000726.1 GCF_020521235.1 Microseira wollei NIES-4236
GTAGGGGCACGGCATTCAAAATATTGTGGCAGAAATAGATAGCTTAAAGATGCCGTGCCCCTACAAAATGGCGGAACTGTAGGGGCACGGCATTCAAAATATTGTGGCAGATAGAGATAGCCCAAAGGTGCCGTGCCCCTACAAAATGGCGGAACTGTAGGGGCACGGCATTCAAAATATTGTGGCAGAAATAGATAGCTTAAAGATGCCGTGCCCCTACAAAATGGCGGAACTGTAGGGGCACGGCATTCAAAA
>NZ_BLAY01000727.1 GCF_020521235.1 Microseira wollei NIES-4236
CAACTCTTGTGGGATAGGCGTCTCGCCTGTCAAAGAGTTTGTTTTTTGGACCATTCTATTAGACTTCTCCAACAACTCTTGTGGGATAGGCGTCTCGCCTGTCAAAGAGTTTGTTTTTTGGACCATTTTATTAGACTTCTCCAACAACTCTTGTGGGATAGGCGTCTCGCCTGTCAAAGAGTTTGTTTTTTGGACCATTCTATTAGACTTCTCCAACAACTCTTGTGGGATAGGCGTCTCGCCTGTCAAAGAGTT
>NZ_BLAY01000728.1 GCF_020521235.1 Microseira wollei NIES-4236
ATACTCCTCAAACAGTAACCGTTACCGCGACAAACGATAACGTCGCCGAAGGAAATCATAGCGGCACTATTTCTCATACAGCTACCAGCAGCGACGCCAACTATAACGGAATTACGATTAATTCCGTCACCGCCAACATCACCGACAACGATATCGCCGGAGTCACAATTACCCAATCCGGCAGTAGCAGGAATATCACCGAAGGTGGCGCGACAGATACCTACGAAATTGTACTAACTTCACAACCAACTGCCG
>NZ_BLAY01000729.1 GCF_020521235.1 Microseira wollei NIES-4236
ACATCAGCTGTTGGCGATGCTTTGGAATCAATTGCTGTGGGGGATGTTGCTGTTGCGGATATCTCTGGTGTTTCTCCCATAGATGCGACATCAGCTGTTGGCGATGCTTTGGAATCAATTGCTGTGGCGGATGTTGCTGTTGCGGATATCTCTGGTGTTTCTCCCATTGATTCGAGATCGGCAGTTGGCGATGCTTTTGAATCAATTGCTGTGGCGGATGTTGGTGCGACCGCTGACGAAGAGGATGTTGCTGTT
>NZ_BLAY01000730.1 GCF_020521235.1 Microseira wollei NIES-4236
GTTTTTTTATGATGGGCAATTCAACGAACGTGATGTCATTAGCCATAAAACCAGTAGGGGCACGGCATCAGTCAGGTTGGTTGCCAGCAATAAATTCCTCCCTTGCCGTGCCCCGACCAATGATTCAGATCCATTCCCGATTCGATATCAAAGTAGGGGCACGGCATCAGTCAGGTTGGTTGCCAGCAATAAATTCCTCCCTTGCCGTGCCCCGACCAATTATTCATATCCATTCCCGATTCGATATCAAAGTAG
>NZ_BLAY01000731.1 GCF_020521235.1 Microseira wollei NIES-4236
TTCAAGTTTGAGAAACCCGTAAATAAACCCGCCCCCGTAGGGGCACGGCGTCCAATAACTTTTGATTTTTACCAAAGATTGTAGAACGCCGTGCCCCGAAATCTGTAAATGTATTTCCTGACATATTCCAAGTTTGAGAAACCCGTAAATAAACCCGCCCCCGTAGGGGCACGGCGTCCAATAACTTTTGATTTTTACCAAAGATTGTAGAACGCCGTGCCCCGAAATCTGTAAATTGATTTCCTGACATATTTC
>NZ_BLAY01000732.1 GCF_020521235.1 Microseira wollei NIES-4236
CCGTGTCCCTAGGACATTGCCTCAAACGGGTTTGCTGCGTAGGGACACGGCAGCCAAAATCTTCTGTACAAATGAACATTTTATGATTGCCGTGTCCCTGGGACATTGCCTCAAACGGGTTTGCTGCGTAGGGACACGGCAGCCAAAATCTTCTGTACAAATGAACATTTTATGATTGCCGTGTCCGGCAGCCAAAATCTTCTGTACAAATGAACATTTTATGATTGCCGTGTCCCTGCGACATTGCCTCAAACG
>NZ_BLAY01000733.1 GCF_020521235.1 Microseira wollei NIES-4236
GCCACCAGCGAAGCCAATCCAGCACCATCGGTTTGGTAGGGGCACGGCAGGAGAAAACGATCTACAAGCTCTGATTTGATGCTTGCCGTGCCGCCACCAGCGAAGCCAATCCAGCACCATCGGTTTGCTAGGGGCACGGCAGGAGAAAACGATCTACAAGCTCTGATTTGATGCTTGCCGTGCCGCCACCAGCGCAGCCAATCCAGCACCATCGGTTTGCTAGGGGCACGGCAGGAGAAAACGATCTACAAGCTC
>NZ_BLAY01000734.1 GCF_020521235.1 Microseira wollei NIES-4236
CTTTGACCTTTTTTGCAGTGGTTTTCAATGGGGTGCAATACAAGATTGTTGCCGGGACACGGCAGCCGAAAATTTTATATGATGACAAAAATTACTGATGCCGTGTCCCTACATATCATTGATTTGAATGATGAAATTAATTTGTTTGTAGTCAGGGATTGGGTGCTGCTCTCGGCACTTGCCTAGAACTTGTAGCAGTTGAGCAGATTTTCCTGAGTTATCTTGTTTCTTGTTTTTCTCTAAATCTTTGACCTT
>NZ_BLAY01000735.1 GCF_020521235.1 Microseira wollei NIES-4236
CAGTTGGCGATGCTTTGGAATCAATTGCTGTGGGGGATGTTGCTGTTGCGGATATCTCTGGTGTTTCTCCCATAGATGCGAGATCGGCAGTTGGCGATGCTTTGGAATCAATTGCTGTGGGGGATGTCGCTGTTGCGGATATCTCTGGTGTTTCTCCCATAGATGCGACATCAGCTGTTGGCGATGCTTTGGAATCAATTGCTGTGGCGGATGTTGGTGCGACCGCTGACGAAGAGGATGTTGCTGTTGCGGATA
>NZ_BLAY01000736.1 GCF_020521235.1 Microseira wollei NIES-4236
ATTCCCGCAGTAGGGGCACGGCAGCAGTAAGTTTTGTCACCAAATCAAAGTTTTTCGGATGCCGTGCCCCTACCACGTTGCGTTGCACCCAATTGAAAACCCCTGTATACCCAGGGGGTAGGGGCACAGCAGCAGTAAGTTTTGTCACCAAGTCAAAGTTTTTCGGATGCCGTGCCCCTACTGTACCAATTTGTCGCCACCATTCCCGCAGTAGGGGCACGGCAGCAGTAAGTTTTGTCACCAAATCAAAGTTTT
>NZ_BLAY01000737.1 GCF_020521235.1 Microseira wollei NIES-4236
TCAGCCGTGCCCCTACAAAACCTGCGGCATCATACAACCTTTGGGTACAAGCTCAAAGTTAGTGTCAGCCGTGCCCCTACAAAACCTGCGGCATCATACAACCTTTGGGTACAAGCTCAAAGTTAGTATCAGCCGTGCCCCTACAAAACCTGCGGCATCATACAACCTTTGGGTACAAGCTCAAAGTTAGTGTCAGCCGTGCCCCTACAAAA
This sequence comes from Microseira wollei NIES-4236, assembly GCF_020521235.1. Lineage (GTDB taxonomy): Bacteria > Cyanobacteriota > Cyanobacteriia > Cyanobacteriales > Aerosakkonemataceae > Microseira > Microseira wollei. Next base: position 213 of record NZ_BLAY01000737.1, read on the forward strand.
CCTGCGGCATCATACAACCTTTGGGTACAAGCTCAAAGTTAGT
>NZ_BLAY01000738.1 GCF_020521235.1 Microseira wollei NIES-4236
CAGCTGATGTCGCATCTATGGGAGAAACACCAGAGATATCCGCAACAGCAACATCCCCCACAGCAATTGATTCCAAAGCATCGCCAACTGCCGATCTCGCATCTATGGGAGAAACACCAGAGATATCTGCAACAGCAACATCCTCTTCGTCAGCGGTCGCACCAACATCCGCCACAGCAATTGATTCAAAAGCATCGCCAACTGCCGATCTCGAATCAATGGGAGAAACACCAGAGATATCCGCAACAGCAACAT
>NZ_BLAY01000739.1 GCF_020521235.1 Microseira wollei NIES-4236
CTTTGACCTTTTTTGCAGTGGTTTTCAATGGGGTGCAATACAAGATTGTTGCCGGGACACGGCAGCCGAAAATTTTATATGATGACAAAAATTACTGATGCCGTGTCCCTACATATCATTGATTTGACTGATGAAATTAATTTGTTTGTAGTCAGGGATTGGGTGCTGATCTCGGCACTTGCCTAGAACTTGTAGCAGTTGAGCAGATTTTCCTGAGTTATCTTGTTTCTTGTTTTTCTCTAAATCTTTGACCTT
>NZ_BLAY01000740.1 GCF_020521235.1 Microseira wollei NIES-4236
GCCATAAATCTTGTGGGTTAGGCATCCTGCCTGCCAAAGAGATTCTTTTTTGCACCAGTCTAATAGACCTCTGCCATAAATCTTGTGGGTTAGGCATCCTGCCTGCCAAAGAGATTCTTTTTTGCACAAGTCTAATAGACCTCTGCCATAAATCTTGTGGGTTAGGCATCCTGCCTGCCAAAGAGATTCTTTTTTGCACCAGTCTAATAGACCTCTGCCATAAATCTTGTGGGTTAGGCATCCTGCAGGCCAAAG
>NZ_BLAY01000741.1 GCF_020521235.1 Microseira wollei NIES-4236
AACTTGATATTGCCGTGCCCCGACAAAAGTGCCGGGAAATAAATTTCGGGATGTAGGGGCACGGCATGTTTGAGCTGATCTACTACCCAATAACTTGATATTGCCGTGCCCCTACTTTCGGGGCACGCCATGTTTGAGCTGATCTACTACCCCATAACTTGATATTGCCGTGCCCCGACAAAAGTGCCGGGAAATAAATTTCGGGATGTAGGGGCACGGCATGTTTGAGCTGATCTACTACCCCATAACTTGATA
>NZ_BLAY01000742.1 GCF_020521235.1 Microseira wollei NIES-4236
GATTTATCCCCAAAGATTGTATATTGTCGTTATAGTAGGGGCACGGCATAGATAACTTTTGATTTATCCCCAAAGATTGTATATTGCCGTTATAGTAGGGGCACGGCATAGATAACTTTTGATTTATACCCAAAGATTGTATATTGCCGTTATAGTAGGGGCACGGCATAGATAACTTTTGATTTATCCCCAAAGATTGTATATTGCCGTTATAGTAGGGGCACGGCATAGATAACTTTTGATTTATCCCCAAAG
>NZ_BLAY01000743.1 GCF_020521235.1 Microseira wollei NIES-4236
ATCTTGTGGGATAGGCATCTTGCCTGTCTGATTTCCATCTTGTGGGATAGGCATCTTGCCTGTCTGATTTCCATCTTGTGGGATAGGCATCTTGCCTGTCTGATTTCCATCTTGTGGGATAGGCATCATGCCTGTCTGATTTCCATCTTGTGGGATAGGCATCTTGCCTGTCTGATTTCCATCTTGTGGGATAGACATCTTGCCTGTCTGATTTCCATCTTGTGGGATAGACATCTTGCCTGTCTGATTTCCATC
>NZ_BLAY01000744.1 GCF_020521235.1 Microseira wollei NIES-4236
TGATGCCAGATTATTCAAACTGGTGGCAACATCGGGATGGTCTTCTCCCAGCAGTCTTTTTCTCAATTCTAAAGCTTGCAAATACAAGGGTTCCGCTTCGCTGTAGCGTCCTTGAGATTTGTAGAGTAATGCCAGATTATTCAAACTGGTGGCAACATCGGGATGGTCTTCTCCCAGCAGTCTTTTTCTCAATTCTAAAGCTTGCAAATACAAGGGTTCCGCTTCGCTGTAGCGTCCTTGAGATTTGTAGAGTAA
>NZ_BLAY01000745.1 GCF_020521235.1 Microseira wollei NIES-4236
CAAAATACCCACCCCACAAGAAAAATTAATCATTAATCTCTTGTGGGATGGGCGACTTTGGCGCCAAATACCCACCCCACAAGAAAAATTAATCATTAATCTCTTGTGGGATGGGCGACTTTGGCGCCAAATACCCACCCCACAAGAAAAATTAATCATTAATCTCTTGTGGGATGGGCGACTTTGGCGCCAAATACCCACCCCACAAGAAAAATTAATCATTAATCTCTTGTGGGATGGGCGACTTTGGCGC
>NZ_BLAY01000746.1 GCF_020521235.1 Microseira wollei NIES-4236
CCGATAGTTAGTCTTGAATCGTATCCATAACAAGGATGGAATTATCAAGGAGCGGAATGATGCGAAAGTATCACGTACCGTTCTGAAGGAGAGGTAAAAGTCGCAAGGCTTCTATCGACTCTAACTGAACGATAGGATTGTTCCAGACAATCAACAGTTGATTCACGGTGATTACTGCGACATTAGAACCAAGGTAGAGGTCTGTCCATTGACATGCTTCGTCAGCCAGAATGGCGCTGCTTCCAACCCCTG
>NZ_BLAY01000747.1 GCF_020521235.1 Microseira wollei NIES-4236
CAAGTTTGAGAAACCCGTAAATAAACCCGCCCCCGTAGGGGCACGGCGTGCAATAACTTTTGATTTTTACCAAAGATTGTAGAACGCCGTGCCCCGAAAGCCGGAAATGTATTTCCTGACATATTCCAAGTTTGAGAAACCCGTAAATAAACCCGCCCCCGTAGGGGCACGGCGTGCAATAACTTTTGATTTTTACCAAAGATTGTAGAACGCCGTGCCCCGAAAGCCGGAAATGTATTTCCTGACATATT
>NZ_BLAY01000748.1 GCF_020521235.1 Microseira wollei NIES-4236
TAATGAGCGGGAAAGTCGAACAAATTAGAACAGCGATGCTAGAAAGTGGCTATAACTTTTCCATTGAAGAATTTGAAACAGCCACGCTCAAAATATTGGAATTAAAAGAAGCGGGTGAATTCCACGAACTCTCTGAAGAAGAATTAGTGGGAGCCGTGGGTGGGTATATAAGAAGGCCTCCTACGATGCAGCCTTTGTACGGGGTAATCTGGTGGCCTCCAAAACCATATCCAAAACCGCTACCGCAACCG
>NZ_BLAY01000749.1 GCF_020521235.1 Microseira wollei NIES-4236
GGTGAGCGGACCCGCAGGATGCCCATCCCACAAGCAAAATTGATCTCTTGTGGGGTGAGCGGACCCGCAGGATGCCCATCCCACAAGCAAAATTGATCTCTTGTGGGGTGGGCGTCCCGCCTGCCCGGACCCGCAGGATGCCCATCCCACAAGCAAAATTGATCTCTTGTGGGGTGAGCGGACCCGCAGGATGCCCATCCCACAAGCAAAATTGATCTCTTGTGGGGTGAGCGGACCCGCAGGATGCCCAT
>NZ_BLAY01000750.1 GCF_020521235.1 Microseira wollei NIES-4236
GTCCCAAAATTGTCAAATGCCGTGTCCCTACAGACGATCAAACAGATTAACGCGTTGCTAGGGACACGGCGTCCCAAAATTGTCAAATGCCGTGTCCCTACAGACGATCAAATAGATTAACGCGTTGGTAGGGACACGGCGTCCCATAATTTTTGGACCCAAAATTGTCAAATGCCGTGTCCCTACAGACGATCAAACAGATTAACGCGTTGCTAGGGACACGGCGTCCCAAAATTGTCAAATGCCGTGT
>NZ_BLAY01000751.1 GCF_020521235.1 Microseira wollei NIES-4236
AGGTTGGAAAATGCCGTGTCAATACAACTTGTATAAATGCCCAGGGGGCACGGCGTAGAATAAATTTTGGTTTATACCAAAGGTTGGAAAATGCCGTGTCAATACAACTTGTATAAATGCCCAGGGGCACGGCGTAGAATAAATTTTGGTTTATACCAAAGGTTGGAAAATGCCGTGTCAATACAACTTGTATAAATGCCCAGGGGGCACGGCGTAGAATAAATTTTGGTTTATACCAAAGGTTGGAAAA
>NZ_BLAY01000752.1 GCF_020521235.1 Microseira wollei NIES-4236
GCCAAAAATTGCAGATGCCGTGCCCCGAAAGCCTGCATAATGCAAAAATTGTAGATGCCGTACCCCTGTAGCGGCACGGCATAGATAACTTTTGATTTCTCGCCAAAAATTGCAGATGCCGTGCCCCTGTAGCGGCACGGCATAGATAACTTTTGATTTCTCGCCAAAAATTGCAGATGCCGTGCCCCGAAAGCCTGCATAATGCAAAAATTGTAGATGCCGTACCCCTGTAGCGGCACGGCATAGATAA
>NZ_BLAY01000753.1 GCF_020521235.1 Microseira wollei NIES-4236
CCTACACCCAGGGGCACGGCGTAGATCAATTTTGATTTACACCCAAAGATTGTAGGATGCCCTGCCCCTACACCCAGGGGCACGGCGTAGATCAATTTTGATTTACACCCAAAGATGGTAGAATGCCGTGCCCCTACACCCAGGGGCACGGCGTAGATCAATTTTGATTTACACCCAAAGATTGTAGGATGCCCTGCCCCTACACCCAGGGGCACGGCGTAGATCAATTTTGATTTACACCCAAAGATG
>NZ_BLAY01000754.1 GCF_020521235.1 Microseira wollei NIES-4236
CCTACACCCAGGGGCACGGCGTAGATCAATTTTGATTTACACCCAAAGATTGTAGGATGCCCTGCCCCTACACCCAGGGGCACGGCGTAGATCAATTTTGATTTACACCCAAAGATGGTAGAATGCCCTGCCCCTACACCCAGGGGCACGGCGTAGATAAATTTTGATTTACACCCAAAGATGGTAGAATGCCCTGCCCCTACACCCAGGGGCACGGCGTAGATAAATTTTGATTTACACCCAAAGATG
>NZ_BLAY01000755.1 GCF_020521235.1 Microseira wollei NIES-4236
GGGGCACGGCATTATACAATCTTTGGCTAGAAATCAAAACTTATCTAGGCCGTGCTACTACAAAACCTGTTAAAGGTTGAAAATCAGGGGCACGGCATTATACAATCTTTGGCTAGAAATCCAAACTTATCTAGGCCGTGCTACTACAAAACCTGTTAAAGGTTGAAAATCAGGGGCACGGCATTATACAATCTTTGGCTAGAAATCCAAACTTATCTAGGCCGTGCTACTACAAAACCTGTTAAAGGT
>NZ_BLAY01000756.1 GCF_020521235.1 Microseira wollei NIES-4236
AACCTCACAGAGTTGTTGCGTAGGGACAGGGCATCAGAGATATCTCGGACAAACAGATAACGTTAATCGTGCCGTGTCCCGACTGCCAATTATGGGTAATCGACCGAACTTGATATGAATAATTGGTAGGGGCACGGCAAGGGAGGAATTTATTGCTGGCAACCAACCTGACTGATGCCGTGCCCCTACTTTGATATCGAATCGGGAATGGATCTGAATAATTGGTCGGGGCACGGCAAGGGAGGAAT
>NZ_BLAY01000757.1 GCF_020521235.1 Microseira wollei NIES-4236
TGTCCCTACAGACGATCAAACAGATTAACGGGTTGGTAGGGACACGGCGTCGCATAATGTTTCGTTTATACCCAAAATTGTCAAATGCCGTGTCCCTACAGACGATCAAACAGATTAACGTGTTGCTAGGGACACGGCGTCCCAAAATTGTCAAATGCCGTGTCCCTACAGACGATCAAACAGATTAACGCGTTGCTGGGGACACGGCGTCCCAAAATTGTCAAATGCCGTGTCCCTACAGACGATCA
>NZ_BLAY01000758.1 GCF_020521235.1 Microseira wollei NIES-4236
CTTGTGGCATGGGCATCTTGCCCGTAAGTCATAGCAGGCGAGACGCCTACCCCACAACAGATGAATTTTTCTTGTGGCATGGGCATCTTGCCCGTAAGTCATAGCAGGCGAGACGCCTACCCCACAAGAGATGAATTTTTCTTGTGGCATGGGCATCTTGCCCGTAAGTCATAGCAGGCGAGACGCCTACCCCACAACAGATGAATTTTTCTTGTGGCATGGGCATCTTGCCCGTAAGTCATAGCAGG
>NZ_BLAY01000759.1 GCF_020521235.1 Microseira wollei NIES-4236
CTCTTGCCTGGTAACGAGGCGACTCGATCTGCGTTACCAGGCTCTTGCCTGGTAACGAGGCACAGGAGGCGACTGGATCTGCGTTACCAGGCTCTTGCCTGGTAACGAGGCACAGGAGGCACCAGGCTCTTGCCTGGTAACGAGGCGACTCGATCTGCGTTACCAGGCTCTTGCCTGGTAACGAGGCGACTCGATCTGCGTTACCAGGCTCTTGCCTGGTAACGAGGCGACTCGATCTGCGTTACCA
>NZ_BLAY01000760.1 GCF_020521235.1 Microseira wollei NIES-4236
AACTCTTTGACAGGCGAGACGCCTATCCCACAAGAGTTGTTGGAGAATTCTATTAGACCTCTGCAAAAAACAAACTCTTTGACAGGCGAGACGCCTATCCCACAAGAGTTGTTGGAGAATTCTATTATATCTATGCAAAAAACAAACTCTTTGACAGGCGAGACGCCTATCCCACAAGAGTTGTTGGAGAATTCTATTAGACCTTTGCAAAAAACAAACTCTTTGACAGGCGAGACGCCTATCCCAC
>NZ_BLAY01000761.1 GCF_020521235.1 Microseira wollei NIES-4236
TATCCAGAATATTTCTGATGCGTCCCGACAAGATTGCGGATCGTTTTTCATGGGTTCGGGTAGGGACACGGCAATCATCAAATTTTGATGGCTCCAGAATATTTCTGATGCCGTGTCCCGACAAGATGGCGGATCGTTTTTCATAAATTCGGGTAGGGACACGGCAATCATCAAATTTTGATGGCTCCAGAATATTTCTGATGCCGTGTCCCGACAAGATTGCGGATCGTTTTTCATAAATTCGGGT
>NZ_BLAY01000762.1 GCF_020521235.1 Microseira wollei NIES-4236
GATGAGTCAGCTATTTTTTGGTCAATTGCGGCTGTAGTTTGCTTTAAGTCGGCAATTTGACTTGGTTCCAACCGCTGGTTAAACGCTTCGTTCAACGACGAAAGGTTTCCTTGCAGTTGTTGTATTTGTTGTTCCAGGGATGAGTCAGCTATTTTTTGGTCAATTGCGGCTGTAGTTTGCTTTAAGTCGGCAATTTGACTTGGTTCCAACCGCTGGTTAAACGCTTCGTTCAACGACGAAAGGTTTC
>NZ_BLAY01000763.1 GCF_020521235.1 Microseira wollei NIES-4236
AGGACTCTACAATTCTCAAGTCCGCTACAGCGAAGCGGAACCTTTGTATTTGCAAGCTTTACAATTGAGAAAAAGACTGCTGGGAGAAGACCATCCGGATGTTGCCCAAAGTTTGAATTATCTGGCAGGACTCTACAATTCTCAAGTCCGCTACAGCGAAGCGGAACCTTTGTATTTGCAAGCTTTACAATTGAGAAAAAGACTGCTGGGAGAAGACCATCCGGATGTTGCCCAAAGTTTGAATTA
>NZ_BLAY01000764.1 GCF_020521235.1 Microseira wollei NIES-4236
ATACCGTAACGACTGGCGATGGTTTACCCGCAACCTGGTAGGGACACGGCACGATCAATATTTCGGGTTGGACAACCAATGTTTCACATGCCGTGTCCCTACTTTTGCCACAGGTTATTGGATCAATTGTCGATTGTGGCACGCATCTGTGGTCAAATCCATACCGTAACGACTGGCGATGGTGTTACCCGCAACCTGGTAGGGACACGGCACGATCAATATTTCGGGTTTGACAACCAATGTTTC
>NZ_BLAY01000765.1 GCF_020521235.1 Microseira wollei NIES-4236
CGGCAGTTGGTTGTGAAGTTAGTACAATTTCGTAGGTATCTGTCGCGCCACCTTCGGTGATATTCCTGCTACTGCCGGATTGGGTAATTGTGACTCCGGCGGTATCGTTGTCGGTGATGTTGGCGGTGACGGAATTAATCGTAATTCCGTTATAGTTGGCGTCGCTGCTGGTAGCTGTATGAGAAATAGTGCCGCTATGATTTCCTTCGGCGACGTTATCGTTAATTGCACTAACTGTGACTGTTT
>NZ_BLAY01000766.1 GCF_020521235.1 Microseira wollei NIES-4236
CCGGAAATTGATTTCCGGGCGGGCTATGATGCTGGTGTAATATCTGAATTTAATTGCCCGATTGCTGCCAGGTTGGTGATGGGTGAAGTATTGCTGACAACAATCACAAATCGCCCAGCCTTTTTAGAGTTTCGAGGTCATTTTGGAAATCTTCAACATCATAATTGACGCAGATACCGCGACTGGCAAGTTCTTTTTGGAATTCGATTAAATTCATTCCGGCGAGGCGACGGGCTGTGCCAGTG
>NZ_BLAY01000767.1 GCF_020521235.1 Microseira wollei NIES-4236
CGTGCCCCGACAACCATGTTCAGCAGGAAATATCACCCTGTAGGGGCACGGCATCCGAATATTTTGATGGCAGCGCAAACTTGATTATTGCCGTGCCCCGACAACCATGTTCAGCAGGAAATATCACCCTGTAGGGGCACGGCATCCGAATATTTTGATGGCAGCGCAAACTTGATTATTGCCGTGCCCCGACAACCATGTTCAGCAGGAAATATCACCCTGTAGGGGCACGGCATCCGAATAT
>NZ_BLAY01000768.1 GCF_020521235.1 Microseira wollei NIES-4236
ACTGCTGCCGTGCCCCTACCCCCTGGGTATACAGGGGTTTTCAATTGGGTGCAACGCGACGTGGTAGGGGCACGGCATCCGAAAAACTTTGATTTGGTGACAAAACTTACTGCTGCCGTGCCCCTACCCCCTGGGTATACAGGGGTTTTCAATTGGGTGCAACGCAACGTGGTAGGGGCACGGCATCCGAAAAACTTTGATTTGGTGACAAAACTTACTGCTGCCGTGCCCCTACTGCGGGAAT
>NZ_BLAY01000769.1 GCF_020521235.1 Microseira wollei NIES-4236
CCGATTTCTGGGCGTAATCTCATATCCGGTGGCATGGGCAAGGTCAGGCGCGGCGAATTGAACAACAGACGCGGGGAATGAAGATGGGGAAGAAATTACCGATATTCCTGATGTCCTTCACCTTTCCCTCTGGGTGCCGCCCCATTCCCTCAATCAATTTCCAGCTTACGGGGCACGGCATTTTACAATCTTTGGGTAAAATCAAAATTTATCCTGGCCGTGCTACTACAAGATCGCAGGATTT
>NZ_BLAY01000770.1 GCF_020521235.1 Microseira wollei NIES-4236
CATTGGTTGCCCGCCGTGCCCCAGGCACGGCATCAACCATTTTTGCACTCATTAACAACATTGGTTGCCCGCCGTGCCCCAGGCACGGCATCAACCATTTTTGCACTCATTAACAATATTGGTTGCCCGCCGTGCCCCAGGCACGGCATCAACCATTTTTGCACTCATTAACAACATTGGTTGCCCGCCGTGCCCCAGGCACGGCATCAACCATTTTTGCACTCATTAACAACATTGGTTGCCC
>NZ_BLAY01000771.1 GCF_020521235.1 Microseira wollei NIES-4236
TCTTGAATCGTATCCATAACAAGGATGGAATTATCAAGGAGCGGAATGATGCGAAAGTATCACGTACCGTTCTGAAGGAGAGGTAAAAGTCGCAAGGCTTCTATCGACTCTAACTAAACGATAGGATTGTTCCAGACAATCAACAGTTGATTCACGGTGATTACTGCGACATTAGAACCAAGGTAGAGGTCTGTCCATTGACATGCTTCGTCAGCCAGAATGGCGCTGCTTCCAACCCCTGGA
>NZ_BLAY01000772.1 GCF_020521235.1 Microseira wollei NIES-4236
AAGCGGAACCTTTGTATTTGCAAGCTTTACAATTGAGAAAAAGACTGCTGGGAGAAGACCATCCGGATGTTGCCCTCAGTTTGAATAATCTGGCAGGACTCTACAATTCTCAAGTCCGCTACAGCGACGCGGAACCCTTGTTTTTGCAAGCATTAGAACTCTATAAAAGACTGCTGGGAGAAGACCATCCGGATGTTGCCCTCAGTTTGAATAATCTGGCAGGACTCTACAATTCTCAAGTCC
>NZ_BLAY01000773.1 GCF_020521235.1 Microseira wollei NIES-4236
TCTGCAATTTTTGGCGAGAAATCAAAAGTTATCTATGCCGTGCCGCTACAGGGGTACGGCATCTACAATTTTTGCATTATGCAGGCTTTCGGGGCACGGCATCTGCAATTTTTGGCGAGAAATCAAACGTTATCTATGCCGTGCCGCTACAGGGGTACGGCATCTACAATTTTTGCATTATGCAGGCTTTCGGGGCACGGCATCTGCAATTTTTGGCGAGAAATCAAAAGTTATCTATGCCGT
>NZ_BLAY01000774.1 GCF_020521235.1 Microseira wollei NIES-4236
GATGAATTTTTGGTCTTGTGGGAAAGATTTTGAATGCCGTGTCCCAGCAGATCGACGAGGGTATGGTGTAGGGACACGGCATGAGAATTTTTTGGTCTTGTCCGAAAGATTTTGAATGCCGTGTCCCGGCAGAGCGATGTGGGTATGGTGTAGGGACACGGCACGATCAATTTTTGGTTTTGTGAGAAAGATGGTGGATGCCGTGTCCCTACATATCGATGGGGGTGCGATCAAAGATGGTC
>NZ_BLAY01000775.1 GCF_020521235.1 Microseira wollei NIES-4236
GCGTCCTAAAACCTTCGAGTTAAAGGCAAAGTCTATGGATGCCCTTGGTTGTTGGGGCAGGGCGTCCTAAAACCTTCGAGTTAAAGGCAAAGTCTATGGATGCCCTTGGTTGTTGGGGCAGGGCGTCCTAAAACCTTCGAGTTAAAGGCAAAGTCTATGGATGCCCTTGGTTGTTGGGGCAGGGCGTCCTAAAACCTTCGAGTTAAAGGCAAAGTCTATGGATGCCCTTGGTTGTTGGGGCA
>NZ_BLAY01000776.1 GCF_020521235.1 Microseira wollei NIES-4236
ATTGGTTGCCCGCCGTGCCCCAGGCACGGCATCAACCATTTTTGCACTCATTAACAACATTGGTTGCCCGCCGTGCCCCAGGCACGGCATCAACCATTTTTGCACTCATTAACAACATTGGTTGCCCGCCGTGCCCCAGGCACGGCATCAACCATTTTTGCACTCATTAACAACATTGGTTGCCCGCCGTGCCCCAGGCACGGCATCAACCATTTTTGCACTCATTAACAATATTGGTTGCC
>NZ_BLAY01000777.1 GCF_020521235.1 Microseira wollei NIES-4236
TTGTGGTAAAAATCCGGCCCCGGCTCAGCAGCGGATGAAAACCTTGATTTTACCGATAGTAAGCCCGCGCGCGCCAGCCCCTACATCCGAAAAATCGACTTTCGCAAGAGGTCTACTGTACAAACAACCTATTGACAAAATGTTGGATAAATCAAATTAGCCGACCGCAGCAATTGATTTGCTGAAGGACTCAGAGCTGTAATTTGTGGCTTGAGCCGCGGTGTCGGTGATCGTCTTGGTGT
>NZ_BLAY01000778.1 GCF_020521235.1 Microseira wollei NIES-4236
GGGGCACGGCAAGAGCAAATCTTCTCGTTAAATGCAAAGTTTATTAATGCCGTGCCCCTACAATGTTGGAACCTTTGATATTGTTTTCGGTTACGCGAGCGTTAAAATTGGTTGTAGGGGCACGGCACGAGCAAATCTTCTCGTTAAATGCAAAGTTTATTAATGCCGTGCCCCTACAATGTTGGAACCTTTGATATTGTTTTCGGTTACGCGAGCGTTAAAATTGGTTGTAGGGGCACGGC
>NZ_BLAY01000779.1 GCF_020521235.1 Microseira wollei NIES-4236
TATTGATTGATTCCAGATTCATTGATGTCGGGGCACGGCAATACATATACCTCGGTTTAAAGTTGAAGATTGAGCGTGCCGTGCCCCTACCTCGTATTGATTGATTCCAGATTCATTGATGTCGGGGTGATGGGTACAGGTAATGTAGGGGCACGGCAATACAGATAGATCGGTTTAAGATTTAAGATTGAGCGTGCCGTGCCCCTACCCTGTATTGATTGATTCCAGATTCATTGATGTC
>NZ_BLAY01000780.1 GCF_020521235.1 Microseira wollei NIES-4236
ACCAAAATTTATTGGGTGCCGTGTCCCTACCAATGCCCACCAATAGATTTCTGACTGTAGGGACACGGCATGAGATCATCTTCTGGTTGAGAGCAAAATTTATTGGGTGCCGTCTCCCTACCAATGCGCACCAATAGTGGGGACACGGCATTTGATCATCTTCTGATATAAACCAAAATTTATTGGGTGCCGTGTCCCTACCAATGCCCACCAATAGATTTCTGACTGTAGGGACACGGCA
>NZ_BLAY01000781.1 GCF_020521235.1 Microseira wollei NIES-4236
TGTCCCTACACCGTAATCGGGGAAAAATTCACCCCCCGACAGTAGGGACACGGCAGCAACAATTTAGATAGTTTTGACAACTATTTATTTTGGCCGTGTCCCTACACCGTAATGGGGAAAAATTCACACCCCGACAGTAGGGACACGGCATTAACAATTTAGATAGTTTTGACAACTATTTATTTTTGCCGTGTCCCTACACCGTAATCGGGGAAAAATTCACCCCCCGACAGTAGGGAC
>NZ_BLAY01000782.1 GCF_020521235.1 Microseira wollei NIES-4236
TATGAACCACGAAAACCTCAAGAGCGCAACTTCCCGAAATCAACGATCTTGGTAGGGACACGGCATTAATAATCTTTGCTGTCACGGGAAGGTTTTCTCGCGCCGTGTCCCTACAACCAATTTTGATCGTTTAGATTGAATCGGATTAGAAACAATTTCTGATTATGAACCACGAAAACCTCAAGAGCGCAACTTCCCGAAATCAACGATCTTGGTAGGGACACGGCATTAATAATCTTT
>NZ_BLAY01000783.1 GCF_020521235.1 Microseira wollei NIES-4236
AACATCCTCTTCGTCAGCGGTCGCACCAACATCCGCCACAGCAATTGATTCAAAAGCATCGCCAACTGCCGATCTCGAATCAATGGGAGAAACACCAGAGATATCCGCAACAGCAACATCCCCCACAGCAATTGATTCCAAAGCATCGCCAACAGCTGATGTCGCATCTATGGGAGAAACACCAGAGATATCCGCAACAGCAACATCCCCCACAGCAATTGATTCCAAAGCATCGCCAAC
>NZ_BLAY01000784.1 GCF_020521235.1 Microseira wollei NIES-4236
GGCTAATAGCGAAAGTCCATTAAAATGGACTGAAATTCTTGGCGAATTATTTAGTCCTCTGAGCGAGGACTTTAGCTATTAGCCAGCGATTTGAATCGCTGGCGGGATGCAAACGCAGGTGCAAGATTGGAATAAACTACATCTTCATATACAAGCGCGATCGCCTAAGATAAAATAGTACTAAAATCGCTCAAAAACTACAGATAAAAAAATATGATCGTTGTCATTGGCGATGATATC
>NZ_BLAY01000785.1 GCF_020521235.1 Microseira wollei NIES-4236
GAAGGCGATGACGACGAATTAAAAGGAGGCGATGGCAACGATCAACTTTACTGGCAATGCCGGAAAAGATATCCAAGGCAGGCGATATCGGCGATGACTATTTAGAAGGAGGCGAAGGCGATGACGACGAATTGGAAGGAGGCGATGGCAACGATCAACTTTACTGGCAATGCCGGAAAAGATATCCAAGGCAGGCGATATCGGCGACGACGAATTAAAAGGGGGAGAAGGCGATGACGA
>NZ_BLAY01000786.1 GCF_020521235.1 Microseira wollei NIES-4236
GCGGTAGAAAGTCTTCTCGTTAATGGCAAAGCTGATGGATGCCGTGCCGCTACCATCTACGATCTGGGCGATGGCATTGAGTAGGGACACGGCGGTAGAAAGTCTTCTCGTTAATGGCAAAGCTGATTGATGCCGTGCCGCTACCATCTACGATCTGGGCGATGGCATTGAGTAGGGACACGGCGGTAGAAAGTCTTCTCGTTAATGGCAAAGCTGATGGATGCCGTGCCGCTACCATC
>NZ_BLAY01000787.1 GCF_020521235.1 Microseira wollei NIES-4236
GGATCAATTGTCGATTGTGGCACCCATTGTTGGTCAAATCCATACCGTAACGACTGACGATGGTTTACCCGCAACCTGGTAGGGACACGGCACGATCAATATTTCGGGTTGGACAACCAATGTTTCACATGCCGTGTCCCTACTGTTGCAACAGGTTATTGGATCAATTGTCGATTGTGGCACCCATTGTTGGTCAAATCCATACCGTAACGACTGACGATGGTTTTACCCGCAACCT
>NZ_BLAY01000788.1 GCF_020521235.1 Microseira wollei NIES-4236
GTTTCTGCTCAACGGGAACCGAAGTAGAAGCACTTTCAGACGGCGTTTGAGTACTATCCGCCGTTGCCGTGTTGAGAATGTTACCGCCGGCGTCGATGTCAGCTTGAGTCACGGTGTAGGCACCTGTATAAGTCCAGGTTTCGTTCACATCCAATTTGCTATCGCTGTCGCTGTCGCCACTAGGTCCGGTGAGGGTGCCCAATTTCGGGTCGCTAACGGTTACACCCGTCAGGGTTT
>NZ_BLAY01000789.1 GCF_020521235.1 Microseira wollei NIES-4236
CAAGTTTGAGAAACCCGTAAATAAACCCGCCCCCGTAGGGGCACGGCGTCCAATAACTTTTGATTTTTACCAAAGATTGTAGAACGCCGTGCCCCGAAATCTGTAAATTGATTTCCTGACATATTTCAAGTTTGAGAAACCCGTAAATAAACCCGCCCCCGTAGGGGCACGGCGTCCAATAACTTTTGATTTTTACCAAAGATTGTAGAACGCCGTGCCCCGAAATCTGTAAATGTA
>NZ_BLAY01000790.1 GCF_020521235.1 Microseira wollei NIES-4236
CGTCATCGCCTTCTCCCCCTTTTAATTCGTCGTCGCCGATATCGCCTGCCTTGGATATCTTTTCCGGCATTGCCAGTAAAGTTGATCGTTGCCATCGCCGCCTTCTAATTCGTCATCGCCTTCGCCTCCTTCTAAATAGTCATCGCCGATATCGCCTGCCTTGGATATCTTTTCCGGCATTGCCAGTAAAGTTGATCGTTGCCATCGCCTCCTTTTAATTCGTCGTCATCGCCTTC
>NZ_BLAY01000791.1 GCF_020521235.1 Microseira wollei NIES-4236
GAGTTATGGGAGAGGTCTATTATACTTGTCCAATAACTCTTGTGGGGTGGGCAGGCGAGACGCCTATCCCACAAGAGTTATGGGAGAGGTCTATTATACTTGTCCAATAACTCTTGTGGGGTGGGCAGGCGAGACGCCTATCCCACAAGAGTTATGGGAGAGGTCTATTATACTTGTCCAATAACTCTTGTGGGGTGGGCATCTGAGACGCCTATCCCACAAGAGTTATGGGAGA
>NZ_BLAY01000792.1 GCF_020521235.1 Microseira wollei NIES-4236
ATCTTGTGGGATAGACATCATGCCTGTCTGATTTCCATCTTGTGGGATAGACATCATGCCTGTCTGATTTCCATCTTGTGGGATAGACATCTTGCCTGTCTGATTTCCATCTTGTGGGATAGACATCATGCCTGTCTGATTTCCATCTTGTGGGATAGACATCATGCCTGTCTGATTTCCATCTTGTGGGATAGACATCTTGCCTGTCTGATTTCCATCTTGTGGGATAGACATC
>NZ_BLAY01000793.1 GCF_020521235.1 Microseira wollei NIES-4236
ACAATATTTTTTTCACCCGCGCCAACCTGGTGGATGCCTGATCTGGGTTGGCAGTAGGGGCACGGCATCAACAATATGTTTCATCAGAGCAAAGGTGGTGGATGCCGTGCCCCTACCACAATCGATATACACAATATTTTTTTCACCCGCGCCAACCTGGTGGATGCCTGATCTGGGTTGGCAGTAGGGGCACGGCATCAACAATATGTTTCATCAGAGCAAAGGTGGTGGATG
>NZ_BLAY01000794.1 GCF_020521235.1 Microseira wollei NIES-4236
CGATCGACATTATCAACGACACGGTGGTGGAAGCGGCGGAAACCGTCAACCTCACCCTCGCTGCCAATAGTGCTTATACTGTCGGCGCGGCAAATAGTGCCACGGTGAATATTGCCGATAACGATACTTTACCCATCGTTACCATCACCGCCAGCGACGCCAATGCTGGCGAAACCGATAGCGGCATTGCACTTAACCCCGGACAATTCACCTTTACCCGCACCGGCAGTACC
>NZ_BLAY01000795.1 GCF_020521235.1 Microseira wollei NIES-4236
TCCTGCCCGCCCACCCCACAAGAATTTTTCTGGTTTTGTGGCGTGGGCATCCTGCCCGCCCACCCCACAAGAATTTTTCTGGTTTTGTGGCGTGGGCATCCTGCCCGCCCACCCCACAAGAATTTTTCTGGTTTTGTGGCGTGGGCATCCTGCCCGCCCACCCCACAAGAATTTTTCTGGTTTTGTGGCGTGGGCATCCTGCCCGCCCACCCCACAAGAATTTTTCTGGTTT
>NZ_BLAY01000796.1 GCF_020521235.1 Microseira wollei NIES-4236
TTGTTGCGTCTTATTCTTATTAACTCACCTATAATCTCTTGACAGAATTCCATTCCAACTACCCAAGATTGACCGTATAATCCAATCCAAAAACTACTGTGTCGTCGCTGCCAACGCTTGGATTCAGCGAGCCGACCAACATATTTTTGAATTCCCATACGCTTGATTTTCTCACCTTGGAGTACAGCACAAGTGTAAGCCAGAGCAATCAGGAGAATTAAGTTTTTTAAAC
>NZ_BLAY01000797.1 GCF_020521235.1 Microseira wollei NIES-4236
CGATGGTTTTACCCGCAACCTGGTAGGGACACGGCACGATCAATATTTCGGGTTTGACAACCAATGTTTCACATGCCTTGTCCCTACTTTTGCCACAGGTTATTGGATCAATTGTCGATTGTGGCACCCATTGTTGGTCAAATCCATACCGTAACGACTGACGATGGTTTACCCGCAACCTGGTAGGGACACGGCACGATCAATATTTCGGGTTGGACAACCAATGTTTCA
>NZ_BLAY01000798.1 GCF_020521235.1 Microseira wollei NIES-4236
TGCCCCTGCGAGTTTGCTGACGCACGACGAGGTTTATTCCCGGTTTCACAGTAGTAGCACAGCAGCGGAAATCTTCTTTCCCAGGGAAGATTTGATGATTGCCTTGCCCCTGCGAGTTTGCTGACGCACGACGAGGTTTATTCCCGGTTTCACAGTAGTAGCACAGCAGCGGAAATCTTCTTTCCCAGGGAAGATTTGATGATTGCCTTGCCCCTGCGAGTTTGCTGACGC
>NZ_BLAY01000799.1 GCF_020521235.1 Microseira wollei NIES-4236
ATTCCCAGGTTGAACCTGGGAACGATTTCGAGCAACCTCGCGCATCTGATTCCCAGGTTGAACCTGGGAACGATTTCGAGCAACCTCGCGCATCTGATTCCCAGGTTGAACCTGGGAACGATTTCGAGCAACCTCGCGCATCTGATTCCCAGGTTGAACCTGGGAACGATTTCGAACCTCGCGGATCTCGTTCCCAGGTTGAACCTGGGAACGATTTCGAGCAACCTCGCG
>NZ_BLAY01000800.1 GCF_020521235.1 Microseira wollei NIES-4236
CGCGAGTAGGGGCACGGCGTATAACAATTTTGATTTATACCAAAAGATTGTGGAATGCCGTGCCCATATTTTGCGGTGGCGCGAGTAGGGGCACGGCGTATAAAAATTTTGATTTATACCAAAAGATTGTGGAATGCCGTGCCCATATTTTGCGGTGGCGCGAGTAGGGGCACGGCGTATAAAAATTTTGATTTATACCAAAAGATTGTGGAATGCCGTGCCCATATTTTG
>NZ_BLAY01000801.1 GCF_020521235.1 Microseira wollei NIES-4236
GGAAATACCACACTGTAGGGGCACGGCATCCGAATAGTTTGATGGCAGCGCAAACTTGATTATTGCCGTGCCCCGACAACCATGTTCAGCAGGAAATATCACCCTGTAGGGGCACGGCATCCGAATAGTTTGATGGCAGCGCAAACTTGATTATTGCCGTGCCCCGACAACCATGTTCAGCAGGAAATATCACCCTGTAGGGGCACGGCATCCGAATATTTTGATGGCAG
>NZ_BLAY01000802.1 GCF_020521235.1 Microseira wollei NIES-4236
ACTTACACAGGTGCCTACACCGTGACTCAAGCTGACATCGACGCCGGCGGTAACATTCTCAACACGGCAACAGCGGATAGTACTCAAACGCCGTCTGAAAGTGCTTCTACTTCGGTTCCCGTTGAGCCGAAACCAGACCTCAACATCACCAAGACAGCCTCCGTACCCGGTGGCACCGCCGATGTGGTGGGCGAAGTCATCAGCTACAGCATCGTTGTAGATAACAACG
>NZ_BLAY01000803.1 GCF_020521235.1 Microseira wollei NIES-4236
TGGGTGTTTGATCGGTTTTGGGACACGGCAGGCGAGATATTTTGCCAGATACAGATAACTTCAACATGCCGTGCCCCTACATGGGGGGCGTTGTGACTGGGTGTTTGATCGGTTTTGGGACACGGCAGGCGAGATATTTTGCCAGATACAGATAACTTCAACATGCCGTGCCCCTACATGGGGGGCGTTGTGACTGGGTGTTTGATCGGTTTTGGGACACGGCATG
>NZ_BLAY01000804.1 GCF_020521235.1 Microseira wollei NIES-4236
TCGCTTGCCGTGTCCCTACTATTAACGTTATCTGTTTTTCGCAGATATCTCGCTTGCCGTGTCCCTACTATTAACGTTATCTGTTTTTCGCAGATATCTCGCTTGCCGTGTCCCTACTATTAACGTTATCTGTTTTTCGCAGATATCTCGCTTGCCGTGTCCCTACTATTAACGTTATCTGTTTTTCGCAGATATCTCGCTTGCCGTGTCCCTACTATTAACGTT
>NZ_BLAY01000805.1 GCF_020521235.1 Microseira wollei NIES-4236
CGGCAGTTGGTTGTGAAGTTAGTACAATTTCGTAGGTATCTGTCGCGCCACCTTCGGTGATATTCCTGCTACTGCCGGATTGGGTAATTGTGACTCCGGCGGTATCGTTGTCGGTGATGTTGGCGGTAACGGAATTAATCGTAATTCCGTTATAGTTGGCGTCGCTGCTGGTAGCTGTATGAGAAATAGTGCCGCTATGATTTCCTTCGGCGACGTTATCGTTTG
>NZ_BLAY01000806.1 GCF_020521235.1 Microseira wollei NIES-4236
GTCCAGATGGGACATCTGCCGTGCCCCTACAGCATTTGGGTGGTTCGCCAGCAGGGAAACATTCTGCCCCAGTCCAGATGGGACATCTGCCCTGCCCCTACAGCATTTGGGTGGTTCACCAGTAGGGGCACGGCAGGGAAAATTTCTGCCCCAGTCCAGATGGGACATCTGCCGTGCCCCTACAGCATTTGGGTGGTTCACCAGCAGGGAAAATTTCTGCCCCAG
>NZ_BLAY01000807.1 GCF_020521235.1 Microseira wollei NIES-4236
GGCAAAGTCTATGGATGCCCTTGGTTGTTGGGGCAGGGCGTCCTAAAACCTTCGAGTTAAAGGCAAAGTCTATGGATGCCCTTGGTTGTTGGGGCACGGCGTCCTAAAACCTTCGAGTTAAAGGCAAAGTCTATGGATGCCGTGCCCCTACCAGGATCTACGACCCCATTGAAAACGCCTATAGAGCGAGGGAAGGGGCGCTTAAAAAGCGTCCTAAAACCTTC
>NZ_BLAY01000808.1 GCF_020521235.1 Microseira wollei NIES-4236
CAGCACATCTTCTTTTCCGGAAAGATCTTAATTGCCGTGCCCCTACCGCCAACACCCACCACATGCAGGGGCACGGCATCAGCACATCTTCTTTTCGGGAAAGATCTTAATTGCCGTGCCCCTACCGCCAACACCCACCACATGCAGGGGCACGGCATCAGCACATCTTCTTTTCCGGAAAGATCTTAATTGCCGTGCCCCTACCGCCAACACCCACCACATGC
>NZ_BLAY01000809.1 GCF_020521235.1 Microseira wollei NIES-4236
CGGCAGTTGGTTGTGAAGTTAGTACAATTTCGTAGGTATCTGTCGCGCCACCTTCGGTGATATTCCTGCTACTGCCGGATTGGGTAATTGTGACTCCGGCGATATCGTTGTCGGTGATGTTGGCGGTAACGGAATTAATCGTAATTCCGTTATAGTTGGCGTCGCTGCTGGTAGCTGTATGAGAAATAGTGCCGCTATGATTTCCTTCGGCGACGTTATCGTT
>NZ_BLAY01000810.1 GCF_020521235.1 Microseira wollei NIES-4236
CTCCTTCGAATGGACTTTTATCGCCTTTAACTTTCACATAGTCAGTGCTACTGCAACTAAACTCACTATGTTTGAGTAACCTCAGGGGGTTCGCATCTCCCTTCTTGGTTGCGAATACCCAGTTATCGCCATCTATGGATGTCCAATACCTTTGATGTCCGGCGTTGATATTTCCACAGCGGCGGAATGCCCATCTACGAAGTTTCAGGTATGTGAGGTAAT
>NZ_BLAY01000811.1 GCF_020521235.1 Microseira wollei NIES-4236
CAGGGCATCAATAACTGTCCATCAGGGGAAAATGTTGACCATGCCGTGCCCCGACCATCTTGTTACACCCCGATCGAACACCCTGTAGGGGCAGGGCATCAATAACTGTCCATCAGGGGAAAATGTTTACCATGCCGTGCCCCGACCATCTTGTTACACCCCGATCGAACACCCTGTAGGGGCAGGGCATCAATAACTGTCCATCAGGGGAAAATGTTGAC
>NZ_BLAY01000812.1 GCF_020521235.1 Microseira wollei NIES-4236
GCCAGACGATTTTTCAGATAAACCCGGTTTGTTTGGGGAATATTTCCAATTTTATCAACCGGGTTTCTGCGTGGGGACACGGCAATCATAATTTAATATTTCGGATGCCGTGTCCCAACAAAATGCCAGACGATTTTTCAGATAAACCCGGTTTGTTTGGGGAATATTTCCAATTTTATCAACTTTGTTTCTGCCTGGGGACACGGCAATCATCAAATTTG
>NZ_BLAY01000813.1 GCF_020521235.1 Microseira wollei NIES-4236
CAAATTTGATGATTGCCGTGTCCCCAGGCAGAAACAAAGTTGATAAAATTGGAAATATTCCCCAAACAAACCGGGTTTATCTGAAAAATCGTCCGGCATTTTGTTGGGACACGGCATCCGAAATATTAAATTATGATTGCCGTGTCCCCACGCAGAAACCCGGTTGATAAAATTGGAAATATTCCCCAAACAAACCGGGTTTATCTGAAAAATCGTCTGGC
>NZ_BLAY01000814.1 GCF_020521235.1 Microseira wollei NIES-4236
GGATGTGATGGAAGTAGACCACAAAATCCCTAAAGCCCTTGGCGGTAGGGATGAGTATAAAAATATACAACTGTTGCATCGACACTGCCACGACGAAAAGACTGCTATTGACCTAATAAAAATTCGGAAGAAAGAACACTCCAAAAATTTCAATAAATTAGCCCAACAGTGGGAAAAAGTAGAATGGGAGTGGATAAACGACATTCCGGTTATCAAAAGTC
>NZ_BLAY01000815.1 GCF_020521235.1 Microseira wollei NIES-4236
GTCAACATTTTCCCCTGATGGACAGTTATTGATGCCCTGCCCCTACAGGGTGTTCGATCGGGGTGTAACAAGATGGTCGGGGCACGGCATGGTAAACATTTTCCCCTGATGGACAGTTATTGATGCCGTGCCCCTACAGGGTGTTCGATCGGGGTGTAACAAGATGGTCGGGGCACGGCATGGTCAACATTTTCCCCTGATGGACAGTTATTGATGCCCTG
>NZ_BLAY01000816.1 GCF_020521235.1 Microseira wollei NIES-4236
TTCCCAGGTTGAACCTGGGAACGATTTCGAGCAACCTCGCGCATCTGATTCCCAGGTTGAACCTGGGAACGATTTCGAACCTCGCGGATCTCGTTCCCAGGTTGAACCTGGGAACGATTTCGAGCAACCTCGCGCATCTGATTCCCAGGTTGAACCTGGGAACGATTTCGAGCAACCTCGCGCATCTGATTCCCAGGTTGAACCTGGGAACGATTTCGAG
>NZ_BLAY01000817.1 GCF_020521235.1 Microseira wollei NIES-4236
AATATTTCGGGTTTGACAACCAATGTTTCACATGCCTTGTCCCTACTGTTGCAACAGATTCCAGGATCAATTGTCGATTGTGGCACGCATCTGTGGTCAAATCCATACCGTAACGACTGGCGATGGTTTACCCGCAACCTGGTAGGGACACGGCACGATCAATATTTCGGGTTGGACAACCAATGTTTCACATGCCGTGTCCCTACTTTTGCCACAGGTT
>NZ_BLAY01000818.1 GCF_020521235.1 Microseira wollei NIES-4236
ATAAATCAAAAGTTATCTATGCCGTGCCCCTACTATAACGGCAATATACAATCTTTGGGGATAAATCAAAAGTTATCTATGCCGTGCCCCTACTATAACGACAATATACAATCTTTGGGGATAAATCAAAAGTTATCTATGCCGTGCCCCTACTATAACGACAATATACAATCTTTGGGGATAAATCAAAAGTTATCTATGCCGTGCCCCTACTATAACG
>NZ_BLAY01000819.1 GCF_020521235.1 Microseira wollei NIES-4236
GAAAGCCTTTCTCTGCCGTGCCCCAAAGCAATTTGATCTTTTTATCCTATTGGTTGTCGGGGCACGGCGATTGAGCGGATTTTCGTTACCTGGAAAGCCTTTCTCTGCCGTGCCCCAAAGCAATTTGATCTTTTTATCCTATTGGTTGTCGGGGCACGGCGATTGAGCGGATTTTCGTTACCTGGAAAGCCTTTCTCTGCCGTGCCCCAAAGCAATTTG
>NZ_BLAY01000820.1 GCF_020521235.1 Microseira wollei NIES-4236
AGGAGCAAAGCAATGATTATTAATGACCTGAACTATTTGGAAGATGCCACCCAAGAAATCGTTGGTGGTCGTGGCACCAACATGAACAGCAACTACACGGTAACCAAGACCGTTACAGCTAGCGTTAACGAAAGCATCGTCAAGACTTTAGACACCAACTTGGGTGGTTTAGAAGGAAACGTTGCTCAAGTGATTGCCACCGCTGATGCTCGTGAAGGT
>NZ_BLAY01000821.1 GCF_020521235.1 Microseira wollei NIES-4236
GGATGCCGTGCCGCTACCATCTACGATCTGGGCGATCCGATTGAGTAGGGACACGGCGGTAGAAAGTCTTCTCGTTAATGGCAAAGCTGATGGATGCCGTGCCGCTACCATCTACGATCTGGGCGATCCGATTGAGTAGGGACACGGCGGTAGAAAGTCTTCTCGTGAATGGCAAAGCTGATGGATGCCGTGCCGCTACCATCTACGATCTGGGCGATG
>NZ_BLAY01000822.1 GCF_020521235.1 Microseira wollei NIES-4236
TGTCCTGAAGCGTCTATCTGATGCCATCAAAGACAAAGATCGTATCCTGGCATTGATTCGCGGCTCGGCAATCAACCAAGATGGTCGCAGTAGCGGTCTAACAGTACCTAACGGGTCATCCCAGCAAGCCGTAATTCGCCAAGCGTTGGCAAATGGAGGAGTAGAAGCATCACTTGTCAGCTATATTGAAGCTCACGGTACAGGTACTTCTTTGGGAG
>NZ_BLAY01000823.1 GCF_020521235.1 Microseira wollei NIES-4236
GATGCCGTGCCGCTACCATCTACGATCTGGGCGATCGCATTGAGTAGGGACACGGCGGTAGAAAGTCTTCTCGTTAATGGCAAAGCTGATTGATGCCGTGCCGCTACCATCTACGATCTGGGCGATCGCATTGAGTAGGGACACGGCGGTAGAAAGTCTTCTCGTTAATGGCAAAGCTGATTGATGCCGTGCCGCTACCATCTACGATCTGGGCGATC
>NZ_BLAY01000824.1 GCF_020521235.1 Microseira wollei NIES-4236
TGATGCCGTGCCGCTACCATCTACGATCTGGGCGATCCGATTGAGTAGGGACACGGCGGTAGAAAGTCTTCTCGTGAATGGCAAAGCTGATGGATGCCGTGCCGCTACCATCTACGATCTGGGCGATCCGATTGAGTAGGGACACGGCGGTAGAAAGTCTTCTCGTTAATGGCAAAGCTGATGGATGCCGTGCCGCTACCATCTACGATCTGGGCGAT
>NZ_BLAY01000825.1 GCF_020521235.1 Microseira wollei NIES-4236
GAGCAAATCTTCTCGTTAAATGCAAAGTTTATTAATGCCGTGCCCCTACAATGTTGGAACCTTTGATATTGTTTTCGGTTACGCGAGCGTTAAAATTGGTTGCAGGGGCACGGCACGAGCAAATCTTCTCGTTAAATGCAAAGTTTATTAATGCCGTGCCCCTACAATGTTGGAACCTTTGATATTGTTTTCGGTTACGCGAGCGTTAAAATTGGTTG
>NZ_BLAY01000826.1 GCF_020521235.1 Microseira wollei NIES-4236
CTGTGGGGAGAAATCAAAAGTTATCTACGCCTTGTCCCTCGTCGATAAATTTTCAGATTTCGGGGCACGGCATTCTACAATCTGTGGGTACAAATCAAAAGTTATCGACGCCGTGCCCCAAAAACCCACATTTTGCCTAAGAAACCCGGTTTCTCTGAGAAACCGGGTTTATGGAAACGAAGCGAGGGCGATAAATGTCGATCTGTAGGGGCACGGCA
>NZ_BLAY01000827.1 GCF_020521235.1 Microseira wollei NIES-4236
GTCCCTACTCAATGCCATCGCCCAGATCGTAGATGGCAGCGGCACGGCATCCATCAGCTTTGCCATTAACGAGAAGACTTTCTACCGCCGTGTCCCTACTCAATGCCATCGCCCAGATCGTAGATGGCAGCGGCACGGCATCCATCAGCTTTGCCATTAACGAGAAGACTTTCTACCGCCGTGTCCCTACTCAATGCCATCGCCCAGATCGTAGATGG
>NZ_BLAY01000828.1 GCF_020521235.1 Microseira wollei NIES-4236
AAAAGAATCTCTTTGGCAGGCAGGATGCCTAACCCACAAGATTTATGGCAGAGGTCTATTAGACTGGTGCAAAAAAGAATCTCTTTGGCAGGCAGGATGCCTAACCCACAAGATTTATGGCAGAGGTATATTAGACTGGTGCAAAAAAGAATCTCTTTGGCCTGCAGGATGCCTAACCCACAAGATTTATGGCAGAGGTATATTAGACTGGTGCAAAA
>NZ_BLAY01000829.1 GCF_020521235.1 Microseira wollei NIES-4236
GGCCATGGTCAAAACAATCTGTTGCCCGCCGTGCCCCAAAAGGAGCGTGCAAAATATGTGCGGCAGTAGGGGCACGGCATCAACCATTTTGGCCATGGTCAAAACAATCTGTTGCCCGCCGTGCCCCTACTTGCAGCATCTTTTTGCCATGGTCAAAACAATCTGTTGCCCGCCGTGCCCCTACTTGCAGCATCTTTTTGCCATGGTCAAAACAATCT
>NZ_BLAY01000830.1 GCF_020521235.1 Microseira wollei NIES-4236
TGGTAGGGGCACGGCAAGGGAGGAATTTATTGCTGGCAACCAACCTGACTGATGCCGTGCCCCTACTTTGATATCGAATCGGGAATGGATCTGAATAATTGGTCGGGGCACGGCAAGGGAGGAATTTATTGCTGGCAACCAACCTGACTGATGCCGTGCCCCTACTTTGATATCGAATCGGGAATGGATATGAATAATTGGTCGGGGCACGGCAAGGG
>NZ_BLAY01000831.1 GCF_020521235.1 Microseira wollei NIES-4236
TTAAAGGCAAAGTCTATGGATGCCGTGCCCCTACCAGGATCTACGACCCCATTGAAAACGCCTATAGAGCGAGGGAAGGGGCGCTTAAAAAGCGTCCTAAAACCTTCGAGTTAAAGGCAAAGTCTATGGATGCCCTTGGTTGTTGGGGCAGGGCGTCCTAAAACCTTCGAGTTAAAGGCAAAGTCTATGGATGCCCTTGGTTGTTGGGGCAGGGCGTC
>NZ_BLAY01000832.1 GCF_020521235.1 Microseira wollei NIES-4236
CAGCGCCCAAAACATGAAGGTTGTCTGCTGCCGTGCCCCTACCACCTACCAATGCAACCGGACATGATATTACAGCAGTTTTCCATGGGTTGCAACACAGTTATTGTTGTAGGGGCACGGCAGCAATAAGCGCCCAAAACATGAAGGTTGTCTGCTGCCGTGCCCCTACCACCTACCAATGCAACCGGACATGATATTACAGCAGTTTTCCATGGGT
>NZ_BLAY01000833.1 GCF_020521235.1 Microseira wollei NIES-4236
CTATAGAGCGAGGGAAGGGGCGCTTAAAAAGCGTCCTAAAACCTTCGAGTTAAAGGCAAAGTCTATTGATGCCCTTGGTTTTTGGGGCACGGCGTCCTAAAACCTTCGAGTTAAAGGCAAAGTCTATGGATGCCCTTGGTTGTTGGGGCAGGGCGTCCTAAAACCTTCGAGTTAAAGGCAAAGTCTATGGATGCCCTTGGTTGTTGGGGCAGGGCGT
>NZ_BLAY01000834.1 GCF_020521235.1 Microseira wollei NIES-4236
ATTTCTTGGGTGGCATCTTCCAAATAGTTCAGGTCATTAATAATCATTGCTTTGCTCCTGGTTGTTTTTTGGTTGCTAGAAGGTTGTTGAAAGTTAGTATGTTGCTAGAAGCTACCTGTTGTTTTCTATTACTTGGTAGCAGCAACAATTTGAACGAAAGACTCAGAACTGTTAGATTCGGTTTGAGCACCAGCGATGATACTGGTGAAGGTGATGT
>NZ_BLAY01000835.1 GCF_020521235.1 Microseira wollei NIES-4236
CCAACCTGACTGATGCCGTGCCCCTACTTTGATATCGAATCGGGAATGGATATGAATAATTGGTCGGGGCACGGCAAGGGAGGAATTTATTGCTGGCAACCAACCTGACTGATGCCGTGCCCCTACTGGTTTTATGGCTAATGACATCACGTTCGTTGAATTGCCCATCATAAAAAACCTCACAGAGTTGTTGCGTAGGGACAGGGCATCAGAGAT
>NZ_BLAY01000836.1 GCF_020521235.1 Microseira wollei NIES-4236
CTATCGCTGATGGGAAAATGTTAATCTTGCCGTGCCCCTACCACCAACGATTAATCTGTCGGCGGGACAAGGCACAATCAATCTATCGGTGATGGGAAAATGTTAATCTTGCCGTGCCCCTACCACCGACGATTAATCTGTCGGCGGGGCACGGCACAATCAATCTATCGGTGATGGGAAAATGTTAATCTTGCCGTGCCCCTACCACCAACGATT
>NZ_BLAY01000837.1 GCF_020521235.1 Microseira wollei NIES-4236
GTAGTTTTTGAGCGATTTTAGTACTATTTTATCTTAGGCGATCGCGCTTGTATATGAAGATGTAGTTTATTCCAATCTTGCACCTGCGCTTGCATCCCGCCAGCGATTCAAATCGCTGGCTAATAGCTAAAGTCCTCGCTCAGAGGACTAAATAATTCGCCAAGAATTTCAGTCCATTTTAATGGACTTTCGCTATTAGCCCGGAAATTGATTTCC
>NZ_BLAY01000838.1 GCF_020521235.1 Microseira wollei NIES-4236
GGCGAGGCTGAGCCTCTGGGATCTTGTTCCCTGGCTGAGCCTGGGAACGAGTTTGGCGAGGCTGAGCCTCTGGGATCTTGTTCCCTGGCTGAGCCTGGGAACGAGTTTGGCGAGGCTGAGCCTCTGGGATCTTGTTCCCTGGCTGAGCCTGGGAACGAGTTTGGCGAGGCTGAGCCTCTGGGATCTTGTTCCCTGGCTGAGCCTGGGAACGAGTT
>NZ_BLAY01000839.1 GCF_020521235.1 Microseira wollei NIES-4236
GCATCTGGAATGTCGGTAAGTGATGTAGATATACTAATGTCAGGAGAACCTGGTCGGTCAAGCTTAACTTTGGTTGCCTACCACCTCCAGCTTTGATTATTCTCGTTTTTTTCTGTGCTACTGCCAGTTGTTTTTCTTTGTGTAATCTTTCGGCTTGACCTATTAACTCGATCCGGCTCGTAATTTAGTCCCACTAACCGTTGGGTTTCTGATGG
>NZ_BLAY01000840.1 GCF_020521235.1 Microseira wollei NIES-4236
TGTCTAGCGGCAGCATTACAGCAGATTGTGACTTGGTGGAATACAGCCCTTGGGGCTGAGTTTGTCAAGCGGCAGCATTACAGCAGATTGTGACTTGGTGGAATACAGCCCTTGGGGCTGAGTTTGTATAGCGGCAGCATTAATGCTGCCGCTATACAAACTCAGCCCGTCTACACGGGCTATTAACTTATGAAAAATCAAGTGTATTCTATCA
>NZ_BLAY01000841.1 GCF_020521235.1 Microseira wollei NIES-4236
TTGGGTGTAAATCAAAATTTATCTACGCCGTGCCCCTGGGTGTAGGGGCAGGGCATCCTACAATCTTTGGGTGTAAATCAAAATTGATCTACGCCGTGCCCCTGGGTGTAGGGGCAGGGCATCCTACCATCTTTGGGTGTAAATCAAAATTGATCTACGCCGTGCCCCTGGGTGTAGGGGCAGGGCATCCTACAATCTTTGGGTGTAAATCAA
>NZ_BLAY01000842.1 GCF_020521235.1 Microseira wollei NIES-4236
TGGCTGTGAAGGCTTTGGTTATCGATGCCGTGTCCCTACTGTGTTCGTCAAATTAACGCCTGGTAGGGGCACGGCAATATCAAGATCTTGGCTGTGAAGGCTTTGGTTATCGATGCCGTGTCCCTACTGTGTTCGTCAAATTAACGCCTGGTAGGGGCACGGCAATATAAATATCTTGGCTGTGAAGGCTTTGGTTATCGATGCCGTGTCC
>NZ_BLAY01000843.1 GCF_020521235.1 Microseira wollei NIES-4236
GAAATCGAAATCCTTGATGGCAATACCTCACTCACCGATGGAAACTCGACACCGCTGGACTTGGGTAACGTGAATGTGGGGGGGAATCTAACCAAAACCTTCACCTTGAGAAATACCAGTACCACGCCGCTAACTTTGAGCAATCTCACCTTGCCAGAAGGGTTTAGTTTACAAGGCGACTTTCCGGCAACCATCGCACCAAACGCCACGG
>NZ_BLAY01000844.1 GCF_020521235.1 Microseira wollei NIES-4236
ATTGCTTTGCTCCTGGTTGTTTTTTGGTTGCTAGAAGGTTGTTGAAAGTTAGTATGTTGCTAGAAGCTACCTGTTGTTTTCTGTTACTTGGTAGCAGCAACAATTTGAACGAAAGACTCAGAACTGTCAGCTTCGGTTTGAGCACCAGCGATGATACTGGTGAAGGTGATGTTACCTTCACGAGCATCAGCGGTGGCAATCACTTGAGCA
>NZ_BLAY01000845.1 GCF_020521235.1 Microseira wollei NIES-4236
CTATCGGTGATGGGAAAATGTTAATCTTGCCGTGCCCCTACCACCGACGATTAATCTGTCGGCGGGACAAGGCACAATCAATCTATCGGTGATGGGAAAATGTTAATCTTGCCGTGCCCCTACCACCGACGATTAATCTGTCGGCGGGACAAGGCACAATCAATCTATCGGTGATGGGAAAATGTTAATCTTGCCGTGCCCCTACCACC
>NZ_BLAY01000846.1 GCF_020521235.1 Microseira wollei NIES-4236
AATTATGACAATTGCGTCAACAATATGGCATTCCATCATCAACGCGGGTAGGGGCACGGCAACCGCCAAACTTTGATTTAACGACAAAATTTATTCAGGCCGTGCCCCAACAATCGTGACAATTGCGTCAACAATATGGCATTCCATCATCAACGCGGGTAGGGGCACGGCAACCGCCAAACTTTGATTTGGTGACAAAATTTATTCAG
>NZ_BLAY01000847.1 GCF_020521235.1 Microseira wollei NIES-4236
TAGCAATTAGCAATTAGCAAGGATGGCTAATGGCTAATGGCTAGAAAAATTAGCAATTAGCAATTAGCAATTAGCAAGGATGGCTAATGGCTAATGGCTAGAAAAATTAGCAATTAGCAATTAGCAAGGATGGCTAATGGCTAATGGCTAGAAAAATTAGCAATTAGCAATTAGCAATTAGCAAGGATGGCTAATGGCTAATGGCTAGA
>NZ_BLAY01000848.1 GCF_020521235.1 Microseira wollei NIES-4236
GCTCAAGTGATTGCCACCGCTGATGCTCGTGAAGGTGACATCACCTTCACCAGTATCATCGCTGGTGCTCAAACCGAATCTAACAGTTCTGAGTCTTTCGTTCAAATTGTTGCTGCTACCAAGTAATCGGTGCCACAGGATTAGTTTAAAGCTAAACCTAAATACCAAAGCCGGCAAGAGTGAGTAGGAAAACCCACACCGAGAGCAAT
>NZ_BLAY01000849.1 GCF_020521235.1 Microseira wollei NIES-4236
GAATATTGCCGATAACGATACTTTACCCATCGTTACCATCACCGCCAGCGACGCCAATGCTGGCGAAACCGATAGCGGCATTGCACTTAACCCCGGACAATTCACCTTTACCCGCACCGGCAGTACCACCTCCCCACTCACAGTTAACTACGCCATCGCTGGCACCGCAGGTAACGGCAGCGATTATAGTTTGATCGACAACAGCATTA
>NZ_BLAY01000850.1 GCF_020521235.1 Microseira wollei NIES-4236
AAAATAAATAGTTGTCAAAACTATCTAAATTGTTAATGCCGTGTCCCTACTGTCGGGGGGTGAATTTTTCCCCGATTACGGCGTAGGGACACGGCCAAAATAAATAGTTGTCAAAACTATCTAAATTGTTAATGCCGTGTCCCTACTGTCGGGGGGTGAATTTTTCCCCGATTACGGTGTAGGGACACGGCAAAAATAAATAGTTGTCA
>NZ_BLAY01000851.1 GCF_020521235.1 Microseira wollei NIES-4236
GTTGCAACAGATTCCAGGATCAATTGTCGATTGTGGCACGCATCTGTGGTCAAATCCATACCGTAACGACTGGCGATGGTGTTACCCGCAACCTGGTAGGGACACGGCACGATCAATATTTCGGGTTGGACAACCAATGTTTCACATGCCGTGTCCCTACTTTTGCCACAGGTTATTGGATCAATGGTCGATTGTGGCACCCATTGTT
>NZ_BLAY01000852.1 GCF_020521235.1 Microseira wollei NIES-4236
AGCGCCAGGGGATGGGGCGGCAGGCGATCGCTGGTAGGGGCACGGCATCAACAATATGGTTCGATTAGCCACAGGATCTAAGATGCCGTGCCCCAAAAGCGCCAGGGGATGGGGCGGCAGGCGATCGATGGTAGGGGCACGGCATCAACAATATGGTTCGATTAGCCACAGGATCTAAGATGCCGTGCCCCAAAAGCGCCAGGGGATG
>NZ_BLAY01000853.1 GCF_020521235.1 Microseira wollei NIES-4236
CCTACACCGTGACTCAAGCTGACATCGACGCCGGCGGTAACATTCTCAACACGGCAACGGCGGATAGTACTCAAACGCCGTCTGAAAGTGCTTCTACTTCGGTTCCCGTTGAGCAGAAACCAGACCTCAACATCACCAAGACAGCCTCCGTACCGGGTGGCACCGCCGATGTGGTGGGCGAAGTCATCAGCTACAGCATCGTTGTAG
>NZ_BLAY01000854.1 GCF_020521235.1 Microseira wollei NIES-4236
TTTTGCCACAGGTTATTGGATCAATGGTCGATTGTGGCACCCATTGTTGGTCAAATCCATACCGTAACGACTGGCGATGGTTTACCCGCAACCTGGTAGGGACACGGCACGATCAATATTTCGGGTTTGACAACCAATGTTTCACATGCCTTGTCCCTACTTTTGCCACAGGTTATTGGATCAATTGTCGATTGTGGCACGCATCTG
>NZ_BLAY01000855.1 GCF_020521235.1 Microseira wollei NIES-4236
CAACTTTAAACCGAGGTATATGTATTGCCGTGCCCCGACATCAATGAATCTGGAATCAATCAATACGAGGTAGTAGCACAGCACGCTCAATCTTAAATCTTAAACCGATCTATCTGTATTGCCGTGCCCCTACATTACCTGTACGCATCGCCCCGACATCAATGAATCTGGAATCAATCAATACAGGGTAGGGGCACGGCACGCTCA
>NZ_BLAY01000856.1 GCF_020521235.1 Microseira wollei NIES-4236
TCCCTGGCAGAGCCTGGGAACGAGGGTGGCTCTGCCTGGGAATGGCGTTCCCTGGCAGAGCCTGGGAACGAGGGTGGCTCTGCCTGGGAATGGCGTTCCCTGGCAGAGCCTGGGAACGAGGGTGGCTGTGCCTGGGAATGGCGTTCCCTGGCAGAGCCTGGGAACGAGGGTGGCTGTGCCTGGGAATGGCGTTCCCTGGCAGAGCCT
>NZ_BLAY01000857.1 GCF_020521235.1 Microseira wollei NIES-4236
TTGATTTATACCAAAAGATTGTGGAATGCCGTGCCCATATTTTGCGGTGGCGCGAGTAGGGGCACGGCGTATAAAAATTTTGATTTATACCAAAAGATTGTGGAATGCCGTGCCCATATTTTGCGGTTTCGCGAGTAGGGGCACGGCGTATAAAAATTTTGATTTATACCAAAAGATTGTGGAATGCCGTGCCCATATTTTGCGGT
>NZ_BLAY01000858.1 GCF_020521235.1 Microseira wollei NIES-4236
TTACCCGCAACCTGGTAGGGACACGGCACGATCAATATTTCGGGTTGGACAACCAATGTTTCACATGCCGTGTCCCTACTTTTGCCACAGGTTATTGGATCAATGGTCGATTGTGGCACCCATTGTTGGTCAAATCCATACCGTAACGACTGGCGATGGTTTACCCGCAACCTGGTAGGGACACGGCACGATCAATATTTCGGGTT
>NZ_BLAY01000859.1 GCF_020521235.1 Microseira wollei NIES-4236
CTATAGAGCGAGGGAAGGGGCGCTTAAAAAGCGTCCTAAAACCTTCGAGTTAAAGGCAAAGTCTATTGATGCCCTTGGTTTTTGGGGCACGGCGTCCTAAAACCTTCGAGTTAAAGGCAAAGTCTATTGATGCCCTTGGTTTTTGGGGCAGGGCGTCCTAAAACCTTCGAGTTAGGGGCAAAGTCTATGGATGCCCTTGGTTGTTG
>NZ_BLAY01000860.1 GCF_020521235.1 Microseira wollei NIES-4236
TATCTCGCTTGCCGTGTCCCTACTATTAACGTTATCTGTTTTTCGCAGATATCTCGCTTGCCGTGTCCCTACTATTAAAGTTATCTGTTTTTCGCAGATATCTCGCTTGCCGTGTCCCTACTATTAAAGTTATCTGTTTTTCGCAGATATCTCGCTTGCCGTGTCCCTACTATTAACGTTATCTGTTTTTCGCAGATATCTCGCTT
>NZ_BLAY01000861.1 GCF_020521235.1 Microseira wollei NIES-4236
AATTGTAGAGTCCTGCCAGATTATTCAAACTGAGGGCAACATCCGGATGGTCTTCTCCCAGCAGTCTTTTTCTCAATTGTAAAGCTTGCAAATACAAAGGTTCCGCTTCGCTGTAGCGGACTTGAGAGTTGTAGAGTCCTGCCAGATTATTCAAACTGAGGGCAACATCCGGATGGTCTTCTCCCAGCAGTCTTTTTCTCAATTGT
>NZ_BLAY01000862.1 GCF_020521235.1 Microseira wollei NIES-4236
CGCAAGGCAAGTGTAGGGGCAGCATTACAGCAGATTGCCAGTGAGTGAAGCAAAGCCTTAAGGCGCAAGGCAAGTGTAGGGGCAGCATTACAGCAGATTGCCAGTGAGTGAAGCAAAGCCTTAAGGCAAGGACAGCGGTGTGCGGGCAGCATTACAGCAGATTGCCAGTGAGTGAAGCAAAGCCTTAAGGCAAGGACAGCGGTGTG
>NZ_BLAY01000863.1 GCF_020521235.1 Microseira wollei NIES-4236
CAAAAAAGAATCTCTTTGGCCTGCAGGATGCCTAACCCACAAGATTTATGGCAGAGGTCTATTAGACTGGTGCAAAAAAGAATCTCTTTGGCAGGCAGGATGCCTAACCCACAAGATTTATGGCAGAGGTCTATTAGACTGGTGCAAAAAAGAATCTCTTTGGCAGGCAGGATGCCTAACCCACAAGATTTATGGCAGAGGTCTA
>NZ_BLAY01000864.1 GCF_020521235.1 Microseira wollei NIES-4236
GAGCAAATCTTCTCGTTAAATGCAAAGTTTATTAATGCCGTGCCCCTACAATGTTGGAACCTTTGATATTGTTTTCGGTTACGCGAGCGTTAAAATTGGTTGTAGGGGCACGGCAAGAGCAAATCTTCTCGTTAAATGCAAAGTTTATTAATGCCGTGCCCCTACAATGTTGGAACCTTTGATATTGTTTTCGGTTACGCGAGCG
>NZ_BLAY01000865.1 GCF_020521235.1 Microseira wollei NIES-4236
AGCAAACCCGTTTGAGGCAATGTCGCAGGGACACGGCAATCATAAAATGTTCATTTGTACAGAAGATTTTGGCTGCCGGACACGGCAATCATAAAATGTTCATTTGTACAGAAGATTTTGGCTGCCGGACACGGCAATCATAAAATGTTCATTTGTACAGAAGATTTTGGCTGCCGTGTCCCTAGGCAGCAAACCCGTTTGAGG
>NZ_BLAY01000866.1 GCF_020521235.1 Microseira wollei NIES-4236
GACATTGCCTCAAACGGGTTTGCTGCCTAGGGACACGGCAGCCAAAATCTTCTGTACAAATGAACATTTTATGATTGCCGTGTCCCTAGGACATTGCCTCAAACGGGTTTGCTGCGTAGGGACACGGCAGCCAAAATCTTCTGTACAAATGAACATTTTATGATTGCCGTGTCCCTGGGACATTGCCTCAAACGGGTTTGCTGC
>NZ_BLAY01000867.1 GCF_020521235.1 Microseira wollei NIES-4236
TGGAGATTAGAGGCTTCTATAGCAGTTTGCCAGCGACCTTCGTTTAATTGTGCTTGTTGAATTTGGATATTGCCGCTGGCAATATTTAAGCTGCCTCTAGCTGAGGCTTGAATATCTTTTGGTTGGAATGAGTCTAGGCTACCTGCGGCTTGTACTTGACCGCTGAAGGTTGCTGGTAAACGATTTGGCAATGTTGTTAAACGA
>NZ_BLAY01000868.1 GCF_020521235.1 Microseira wollei NIES-4236
TATTTAAGCTGCCTCTAGCTGAGGCTTGAATATCTTTTGGTTGGAATGAGTCTAGGCTACCTGCGGCTTGTACTTGACCGCTGAAGGTTGCTGGTAAACGATTTGGCAATGTTGTTAAACGATGCAATTGGAGATTAGAGGCTTCTATAGCAGTTTGCCAGCGACCTTCGTTTAATTGTGCTTGTTGAATTTGGATATTGCCGC
>NZ_BLAY01000869.1 GCF_020521235.1 Microseira wollei NIES-4236
TGCCGTGCCCCTGCATGTGGTGGGTGTTGGCGGTAGGGGCACGGCAATTAAGATCTTTGGCGAAAGGCAGAAGATCTGCTGCTGCCGTGCCCCTGCATGTGGTGGGTGTTGGCGGTAGGGGCACGGCAATTAAGATCTTTCCGGAAAAGAAGATGTGCTGCTGCCGTGCCCCTGCATGTGGTGGGTGTTGGCGGTAGGGGCAC
>NZ_BLAY01000870.1 GCF_020521235.1 Microseira wollei NIES-4236
TGCGGACTCTAGTTCCAAGTCGACGATTTTTCAGAGAAACTTTGGTGTTTGCTGCGGACTCTAGTTCCAAGTCGACGATTTTTCAGAGAAACTTTGGTGTTTGCTGCGGACTCTAGTTCCAAGTCGAAGATTTTTCAGAGAAACTTTGGTGTTTGCTGCGGACTCTAGTTCCAAGTCGAAGATTTTTCAGAGAAACTTTGGTG
>NZ_BLAY01000871.1 GCF_020521235.1 Microseira wollei NIES-4236
ACCCCGATTGATCTGGCGGCAAATCGATCTCAGTAGGGGCACGGCATCTGACCATCTTTCGACTGGCGACAAAACTCTGATGCCGTGCCCCTACCCCGATTGATCTGGCGGCAAATCGATCTCAGTCTTCGTAGGGGCACGGCATCTGACCATCTTTCGACTGGCGACAAAACTGACTGATGCCGTGCCCCTACCCCGATTGA
>NZ_BLAY01000872.1 GCF_020521235.1 Microseira wollei NIES-4236
GATCAATCGGGGTAGGGGCACGGCATCAGAGTTTTGTCGCCAGTCGAAAGATGGTCAGATGCCGTGCCCCTACGACGACTGAGATCGATTTGCCGCCAGATCAATCGGGGTAGGGGCACGGCATCAGTCAGTTTTGTCGCCAGTCGAAAGATGGTCAGATGCCGTGCCCCTACGAAGACTGAGATCGATTTGCCGCCAGATCA
>NZ_BLAY01000873.1 GCF_020521235.1 Microseira wollei NIES-4236
AGCAACACGTTAATCTGTTTGATCGTCTGTAGGGACACGGCATTTGACAATTTTGGGTATAAACGAAACATTATGCGACGCCGTGTCCCTACCAACCCGTTAATCTGTTTGATCGTCTGTAGGGACACGGCATTTGACAATTTTGGGACGCCGTGTCCCCAGCAACACGTTAATCTGTTTGATCGTCTGTAGGGACACGGCAT
>NZ_BLAY01000874.1 GCF_020521235.1 Microseira wollei NIES-4236
GATGCCGTGCCGCTACCATCTACGATCTGGGCGATCCGATTGAGTAGGGACACGGCGGTAGAAAGTCTTCTCGTGAATGGCAAAGCTGATGGATGCCGTGCCGCTACCATCTACGATCTGGGCGATGGCATTGAGTAGGGACACGGCGGTAGAAAGTCTTCTCGTTAATGGCAAAGCTGATGGATGCCGTGCCGCTACCATC
>NZ_BLAY01000875.1 GCF_020521235.1 Microseira wollei NIES-4236
AGAAATCATTTGCATCTTCATAAATTTGGAGAGCCTTTTGGTAAAAAGCGATCGCCTGATCAAACCGCCGTTGCTCTTGGGCTACCATTCCTAGATGGTGATAGTCGCTAGCAGCACTGTAGAAATCATTTGCATCTTCATAAATTTGGAGAGCCTTTTGGTAAAAAGCGATCGCCTGATCAAACCGCCGTTGCTCTTGGGC
>NZ_BLAY01000876.1 GCF_020521235.1 Microseira wollei NIES-4236
GCGGTAGAAAGTCTTCTCGTTAATGGCAAAGCTGATTGATGCCGTGCCGCTACCATCTACGATCTGGGCGATCCGATTGAGTAGGGACACGGCGGTAGAAAGTCTTCTCGTTAATGGCAAAGCTGATTGATGCCGTGCCGCTACCATCTACGATCTGGGCGATCCGATTGAGTAGGGACACGGCGGTAGAAAGTCTTCTCGT
>NZ_BLAY01000877.1 GCF_020521235.1 Microseira wollei NIES-4236
AAAACTTTGATTTGGTGACAAAACTTACTGCTGCCGTGCCCCTACTGCGGGAATGGTGGCGACAAATTGGTACAGTAGGGGCACGGCATCCGAAAAACTTTGACTTGGTGACAAAACTTACTGCTGCCGTGCCCCTACCCCCTGGGTATACAGGGGTTTTCAATTGGGTGCAACGCGACGTGGTAGGGGCACGGCATCCGA
>NZ_BLAY01000878.1 GCF_020521235.1 Microseira wollei NIES-4236
GGTAGGGGCACGGCAGGAGAAAACGATCTACAAGCTCTGATTTGATGCTTGCCGTGCCGCCACCAGCGAAGCCGATCCAGCACCATCGGTTTGGTAGGGGCACGGCAGGAGAAAACGATCTACAAGCGCAGATTTGATGCTTGCCGTGCCGCCACCAGCGAAGCCAATCCAGCACCATCGGTTTGCTAGGGGCACGGCAGG
>NZ_BLAY01000879.1 GCF_020521235.1 Microseira wollei NIES-4236
AAAAACATAGATCAAGTGTCTTGTGGGGTGGGCATCCTGCCCGCCCCAGGGAATAAAAACATAGATCAAGTGTCTTGTGGGGTGGGCATCCTGCCCGCCCCAGGGAATAAAAACATAGATCAAGTGTTTTGTGGGGTGGGCATCCTGCCCGCCCCAGGGAATAAAAACATAGATCAAGTGTCTTGTGGGGTGGGCATCCTG
>NZ_BLAY01000880.1 GCF_020521235.1 Microseira wollei NIES-4236
GACTATTAGAACCCGCGATGCTTTTCCGGTTAATTGGGCAACGACGCAAAATAATATGGGTAATGCTTACCTTTACAGGATATTGGGAGAGAAGGCAGAGAATATTGAAAATGCGATCGCTGCTTATCATGCGGCACTGACTATTAGAACCCGCGATGCTTTTCCGGTTAATTGGGCAACGACGCAAAATAATATGGGTAA
>NZ_BLAY01000881.1 GCF_020521235.1 Microseira wollei NIES-4236
GGATGCGTCCCTACACCGACGATTTTTCAGAGGACACGGCAATCATCAAATGTTTGCTTGTAGATCAGGTTTTGGATGCGTCCCTACACCGACGATTTTTCAGAGGACACGGCAATCATCAAATGTTTGCTTGTAGATCAGGTTTTGGATGCGTCCCTACACCGACGATTTTTCAGAGGACACGGCAATCATCAAATGTT
>NZ_BLAY01000882.1 GCF_020521235.1 Microseira wollei NIES-4236
GCGGTAGAAAGTCTTCTCGTTAATGGCAAAGCTGATGGATGCCGTGCCGCTACCATCTACGATCTGGGCGATCGCATTGAGTAGGGACACGGCGGTAGAAAGTCTTCTCGTTAATGGCAAAGCTGATGGATGCCGTGCCGCTACCATCTACGATCTGGGCGATGGCATTGAGTAGGGACACGGCGGTAGAAAGTCTTCTC
>NZ_BLAY01000883.1 GCF_020521235.1 Microseira wollei NIES-4236
ATCAGCAAGCGTAGGGACACGGCAGGAGAAAAGTTTTGATGTGGCGGCCAAATTTGCTGATGCCGTGTCCCTACAATGTTGTGTTGATTCTGTGAATCAGCAAGCGTAGGGACACGGCAGGAGAAAAGTTTTGATGTGGCGGCCAAATTTGCTGATGCCGTGTCCCTACAATGTTGTGTTGATTCTGTGAATCAGCAAGC
>NZ_BLAY01000884.1 GCF_020521235.1 Microseira wollei NIES-4236
GCGGTAGAAAGTCTTCTCGTGAATGGCAAAGCTGATTGATGCCGTGCCGCTACCATCTACGATCTGGGCGATGGCATTGAGTAGGGACACGGCGGTAGAAAGTCTTCTCGTTAATGGCAAAGCTGATTGATGCCGTGCCGCTACCATCTACGATCTGGGCGATCCGATTGAGTAGGGACACGGCGGTAGAAAGTCTTCTC
>NZ_BLAY01000885.1 GCF_020521235.1 Microseira wollei NIES-4236
CACATCCAATTTGCTATCGCTGTCGCTGTCGCCACTAGGTCCGGTGAGGGTGCCCAATTTCGGGTCGCTAACGGTTACACCCGTCAGGGTTTGGTTGCCGTTGTTATCTACAACGATGCTGTAGCTGATGACTTCGCCCACCACATCGGCGGTGCCACCCGGTACGGAGGCTGTCTTGGTGATGTTGAGGTCTGGTTTCT
>NZ_BLAY01000886.1 GCF_020521235.1 Microseira wollei NIES-4236
GGTTTCTGAGCAAAGAAACAAAGGTGAACGGAAAAATCTGGCGTTTGACAGGGACAAATTAACTCTGAAACCAGGTTTCTGAGCAAAGAAACAAAGGTGAACGGAAAAATCTGGCGTTTGACAGGGACAAATTAACTCTGAAACCAGGTTTCTGAGCAAAGAAACAAAGGTGAACGGAAAAATCTGGCGTTTGACAGGGA